>JBGAOI010001279.1:0-1517 GCA_044221885.1 Polyangium sp. (in: bacteria) | reverse complement strand
TAAGAATGTTTCGCTTACGCACAAAAATGCGCTGAAGCTCGCACGGTCAGCTTTCCCTGACGAAATCACACGAACTTTTGGGATGGGCATCTAGTACATTTTAAGATCGTACGAGGGGCCGGACACATCATAATCGTTGAGCGGACCGGTGCGACGATCGATGATTTTAACGGCATACACTGAGCCTGCGGTCACATTGGCTGTCGCACGGAAGATGAAGCACGATGTGGTAAGGTAGTTGCAAATCAGCGATTGGGTGGACCCGACAAGCGCTCCCAAAGTACGGGTCGCGTAATTGTACTTGTAGATCTCGATGCGGATCATTGGGTAGTTGCCAAGCGTGCTGGCACGCAGGTTGTACGCATCCACAGTCATCACCTGATTCGTCGGTGTGGCCACCAGGGTCCAGTCCACGTCACCCACGACATGGAAAGTGTGGTTACGCTGCGGCGTACCCATATACGAGGATGCACTTTTGTGCGAATTGTCGCTCTCGAACGCATCTGGCGGGGAGCTTGAGTTGGGGGGAGGTGTATCACAGACACTTTGAGGCGTCGCAGGGCCAAACATATCCGGGCCACACGTGCCCATGTTACACGTACATCCGGCATTGCAGTTCAGATCGCTTGTGCAGGCGCGAGTCAGTGCTTGCGCCTCCGTTTCAACTAGCTCCTCCTCGTAGGAGGACTCGTCGGGTTCGGAGTTCACGGCACCACAGCCCATGAAGCACAGCGTTGAAACTACCAGACCAAGATTTTTGAGGTTCATAGAAACTCCCTGTCAAGAACGAGCAGACCACGCAGCGTCTCTCGCTCGAGCATGAAAGCTAATGGGCTCTGCCCATGTGTCCAACTTTCCTGCATATGCAAAGTTGCGTATCGGCCCGCGGCGGACTCCGTCTCGCGTTTCGATTATTTGCATTCACACGGGCGGGAAGTTTCTCTTTTCGTACGTCATCACACCGCGCGTGTTTTGTAAGCGAAACGGGCGATCTAACGTGCGCTAAGGGGGGCTTAGCGGACGTCATCGAGCATGGCTAGCTATCTTCAATTCTCCGATGGTAGTCACTCCTTCATATGCTTTATGAATTCGTCCAACGTATTGGTCAGAATTCGCTTCATCTGCATTGATGCAGGGTGATTTTCTCTCAGTAAGGATGGATCAGACGCCGATCCGAGGGGTTTTCCTTGATTGTCCGTTACTTGCCATCGATAAAGCGCTGGATATACAGGAAGCAGCGTTTCCGAAATCCGAAATCGTTTAATGATATTTTGACGTGCAATTTGGACGGAGAACTGCACGTCGTGCCGAGAAGGATCAGCTTCAGTAATACCGAGGAAATGCCAATCATGGGACTTTACTTTGTGTTTTGCCAAGCGAAAAATCCAATATGAAACTTTAAGATGATCCTGATATGCAGCATTGGTTCTTGACTTCCAACGTGTCCACCCATGCGTATCCACGAGAAACTTGTACAGGCTCATAGGCAATTCCAATACCCCACATTTTCCTTCTCG
>JBGAOI010001278.1:0-1565 GCA_044221885.1 Polyangium sp. (in: bacteria) | reverse complement strand
TCAGCGCCGTTTGGGGAACATCCGCGACCAATGTGTGGGCGTGCGGTTATGATGGCAAGATTATCCAATACGACGGCTCGATATGGGCTCTCGTACCCTCCAATGTCCCTTCGAACCAGGGCCGGCATCTGGAGGGGCTTTGGGGCAGCTCCGCAAGCGATTTCTGGGCCGCGGGTTATAGCTCGACATTCACCCATTTCGACGGAAATGCCTGGACGCTTTCGCTGAGCCCACCGTCCATTGCGGCCCTCGACCTATGGGGCACGGCGTCGAATAACGTTTGGGCCGTGGGAGGCTTGGGAGCGACCGTGGGTATCTCTCATTACGATGGTTCGTCGTGGACAACTCCTCCGACAAACGTCAATGGCAACCTGCTCACCGCATGGGGCAGCGCGGCGAATGATATATGGGCCTTCGGAACGAGCAACGGGCTGAACGGGTTGACCATGCATTATGATGGCCAGACTTGGTCAAAGATCCCAGTGGCGGACCAATATCGCATGAACGGGGTCTGGGGCGCGAGTTCGAAGGACATTTGGGCCGTGGGCGATGGGGCGATTCTCCATTATGACGGCAATACGTGGACCGAGGCGGTACTCGACTCGAACTTCCACCTGAACGGCGTCTGGGGAAGTTCGGCCGGGAATGTTTTCGCCGTCGGAAGCGCAGGGATGATCTTGCATTACGACGGAACGAATTGGTCCCCGATGGCTTCGCCTATGACAAACGCCGTCCTCAACGATGTATGGGGAAGCGCACCCGACGATGTGTGGGTGGTCGGTTCGGGCGGGACGATCCTGCGTTATCATTGAGCACGGCAGGAATGGCCGAAGATGCGATGGATTCGCGCCGCGATTACGCTTTATTCGCGTCCAGCTCGTCCAAAAGCCTTTGCGCAATTCGCCGCTCGAAGGCGTGCAGGCCTTCTTCGCTCAACGAATACGCCCCCGGGCGAAATCCCCGCGCCGCAATGCCCCGCTGCTGGCTTGTCTTGGCCACTATGGCGACCGCCAACGTAGGTGGGGATTTTTCCCTTGCAGTAGCTTGGCCCGAGCTGTGTTATGCGCTGTCTCGTGTCGACGCAGCCATCTGTGAACCGTACGTCCCGAGGCTGCCTCGTGTTGGGGATTCTGGTCGCCGCCATGATGGGCTGGCTCGTTTATGCATTCATCGCAACTCTCCCCATGTTCTCGGCGGCAGCACGCCTTTGCGCAGACTTGCACCCTCGGATGCCAATCAGCACGGTCCAGCAGCAGGCCGAGCTACTTGGGTACGCATGGCAAGTGCATCCCACGGCGCCAGAGCCCGGTGCTTCTGGTTCGCCGGGTCGAGACAGCGCGATTCATATCAACTGTCACGAACGACCTGTCAATGGCACCGTGGAGAATGGCCAGCGTGGCATGATTGATGTTTCACGGTTTGAGAGAACGTCTCGCAACTCCGTTCGCCCGTCCTTCACGTGACCACGCCCACGGTTTTGGCCCTGCGCGTTCGTCTCATTTATTGCCACGATCCAGAGGGATTCGTGAAGCCGCTCTGCCATTTGCGCCGTTCGACCGTCCCGT
>JBGAOI010001277.1:0-1575 GCA_044221885.1 Polyangium sp. (in: bacteria) | reverse complement strand
TCTCTCATGACGGAGCTTGACAACAGGGGGCCTGCTGGTAGAAAACGCGGCCTCCCGAGCGAAGGTGGCGGAATGGCAGACGCACTAGCTTGAGGTGCTAGCGGGTAACACCGTGGGGGTTCAAGTCCCCCCCTTCGCACGAAGACTGCCGAGAAGTGAACGAGACGGCCGCGAATCGATGAGGTTCGCGGCCGCCTTCGTCTGGGGGCTCAGCGCTTGTCGCGTCGCAGCCGCGTGTCGCGCGGGCCGCCGAGGTTGTGCGTCTCGTGCTCCACGAGCCCCGCGGCGTCGACGCAGAGCCGCTCGAAGGTGTCGCCGTAGCCCACCGTCACCTTGCACCTCGTCGTCGCGCACGAGGTCCCGTCCTTGCGGACCTCGCGCGTGCGCGTGCAGGGGATCGGCTGCGTGACGTCGCCCATATCGAAGCTCAGCGGCTTGGCGGTCGGCGCGCCGGTCAGCGTGGGCACGGGGTCGCCGTCGAGGAACAGCCCGTCGCTGCGCCACGAGTAGCTCAGCGAGAAGGGCCCGTCGTCCGACGTGCACGACAGCTCGCCGCTGACGCGATCCGTGAGCGCGACCGGCTCGAGCACGCTGCAGCGCAGCTGGCTCTTCTGCACCACGCGCTTCCCGTCCGGCGCGTGCGGGTCGACGTCATCGACCCGCGTGTAGGCGAGCCCTTCCTGCTTCGTGAACAGCGCGCGCAGGCCCTCGGGGAGGGCCGCGAGGTCGACGCTGCGCGGGGATGAGGCGCTCGCGGACGGCGCGACCGCGGCGCTCGAGCTGGCCGACGCAGCCGGCTGCGCCGACGCGGCCAGCGCCGTGCGCGCCTCCGAGGGAGCCGAGGTCGGCTGCGCGCTCGGCTCGCTCGCGGCTGGCGCGCACGACACCAGCGCCACGAAGAGCAGCGCTCGCGCCGCCACGCCCTCTGGCCCGCGACGCGCCTGGCGCGCGCGCGCGGGGACGCTCGCGCCGATCAGCTGACCTTCCACAGGTCGCCCAGGTGCAGCTCGACGGCAGCGAACGGCTCGATGCGCGCGACCTCGTCGTCGGCCCAGACCCCGAGCTCGACCCAGCGCCCGCCCTCCAGGTGGCTCGCGATCAGCGTGCGAGCGTCCACGTCGACGAACCACAGCCACTCCACGCCCGCCGTCGCGTAGAGCGGCCGCTTGATGCGCTGGTCGTGGTGCCGGGTCGAGGGCGAGAGGACCTCGCACACCCAGTCCGGCGCGATCTCGACGGCTCGATCCGGCAGCGCCGGCAAGCGCTCGCGCCGCCAACCCGCGAGGTCGGGCACGACCTCCTCGACGTCGCGCGACGCGAGCCGGACCCCCGGCTCGACCAGGATCCACCAACCCCCGGGGCCCCCACGGCCGCGCTGGAATGGACCATTCAGATCGGCGCCGAGGACCGAGCCCGCGTTCTGGTGGTGAGGCCGCGGCCTCGGGAACACGTGCAGGACGCCCGCGATGAGCTCACCCGTCTGGTCGGCGGGCAGCGCCTCCAGATCGGCGAGAGACGCGCGGGCAGGCGCGGCGGGCTGGGACATCGCGCCCCGAGTGTGCCCGCGACGATGAG
>JBGAOI010001276.1:0-1614 GCA_044221885.1 Polyangium sp. (in: bacteria) | reverse complement strand
CATTGATCTCATTTTTCTGGCTCGTTTCCAGCCCAAGATGGCCCCGCCGACCCCATAGCGACCGAAGGTTTGTTGCGCCAAACGCGCATGCGTGAAAGAGTTCCTTGCGTTTTTCTTTCGAGAACCTATCTGTTGGCGATCGGTTTGGAAGATGAAACGAGAGCTGTGTATGGACGTATGCGCAACGGAGAAATCGGCTTGTTCTTGGGCGGAGGAAGAGTTTGGACATGTGAATCTTGGCGATGCACGGCTTACCAAACGCGCGGTAAGGATGATGGCGAGTGTTGCGCAGTTCCCTTCGGGCAAACTGACCGAAGTGTTTCAGACCAGTGCAGATAGACAAGCCGCCTATAAATTCGTCGAGAACGACGCTGTTGATGCGCAACCCATTGCTGAAGCTATTGGATTGGCTTGCGCAAGACGCTGCATCAACGAATCGTTCGTTTATGTGGTGGTGGACGGTAGCTCGGTGAGGCTCACGGATAGAGCCGGAACGAAAGACTATGGTGCCGTTGGGTCGTTTAAGCACGGAGCGAGGGGACTACAGGTGCTCACTTCACTTGTATTGGACGCAGACGGTGTTCCCATGGGGGTGAGCGCATTGACGTGGTGGAATCGATTGGAAAAAGTCCGCACGCGCTCACAATCAAGGAGCTACGAGGAAAAAGAAGTACGGTTTTGGGGTGAAACAATCCGTACGACATGCGATCGATTCAAAGAAGAGGCTCCAAATTGTCGACTATGGTTCATTATCGATCGTGAAGCGGACTCGGTGGATATGCTTCTCGATCTGAAAGAAACCAAGCATTACTTTACGGTGCGCGCGAAGGAAAATCGTCGAGTCCAGACGGATTATGCCAACCCCGCGTACGTGTTTGACAAACTTGCTCCCAAAAGCACGCGAAAAGGCTCGTATACGTTGAATGTCTCGACAGCACACGGCCGGACAGCTCGCACGGCCCGCATGAGCATCCATTTTGCAGAGGTAACGTTGCGCCTGCGAAAGCTGGGTAGTGGTCAAATTCAGGAATTTCCCGTAAATGCGATTTACGTGCGAGAAACGAGCAAAGTACCGGAAAATGAAGACCCGATCGAATGGCTCTTGTATACCAATCACCCGGTCAATACGACCGAGGATATACTGCTCGTGGTGCAAGGGTACATGAATCGATGGCACATCGAAGACTACCATCGCTGCTGGAAAAGCGGCGCCTGCAATATCGAATCCACACAACTACAATCCACGAAAACGGTCAAGATCTGGGCAACCATGCTGGCATCCATAGCGGCTCGAGCCGAACGAATCAAGCACCTCTCTCGCGAAAAACCCGAGCTTCCGGCGATTGAGGAATTCAGCGCCACCGAAATCGAAGTGATCACATTGCTCAAGCGTAACCGAAAAAAGAAAAATGAGATTATTCCCGACAAACTTCTGACCATTGCGACCGTCGTCCTCTGGATCGCCGAGTTCGGCGGCTATACAGGCAAATCCTCCGGGGGTCCTCCTGGTTCAATGACAATCACTCGGGGCCTGGAACGCTTGCAGCTTGCCATGGAACTGCTTCGGATCCAAAGGGAATGATTGATGAATAAATGAGACTAATGGCCAGGGTT
>JBGAOI010001275.1:0-1674 GCA_044221885.1 Polyangium sp. (in: bacteria) | reverse complement strand
GGGAGCATGCCCGCAATCATGAGCGTTGCGGCGCGAAAAGCGAGGCGCAAATGTAGCGGCGCCGCCGCATCGAATCGTCGCCAAAATCCAGACAAATCAAGTTGCCCCGCGGACGGCAAGGAACCCCCAGGAGCTGGAAGCATGGCTGCAACCAGGGCATCTCGAAGGGCAGGGGAAGCTTGCATGGACATGCGGATACTCGATTCGTTGGCGATTGTCTACACGAACCCCAAGGTCTTGACAAGCAGTCCCACGATCGCTCCTCCAACGACGATCCATGTTGCATTCAGGTTCGGCTGAAGTGCTGCGGGTAAAGCGGCAACGAGAATCAATGCGGCAGGAATGTTGACGAGCGCTCCACGACCCAGCACGAGCGTTGCGGCGGCCAAAAGCCCAAGTGATGCAGCCGAAGCACCATCGAGCAAGCCAGAAAAATACTTGGAAGCGCGGAGTTTTGGTATGTACGGGGCACTCAAACGCACCAGAAGAAAACTAGGCAAAAAGATCGCAAGCGTCGCCGCAATCGCGCCCGTTGGGCCCTCGATCAAATACCCAATGAACGTCGCTGTCGACGAAACCGGGCCGGGTGTGAATTGACCAATGGCCACCGCATCCAAAAGCTCGTTTTCGGTGAGCCATCCGCGTTCCGTGACGAGACCCGCGCGTAACAATGCAATCAGCACATATCCGCTTCCGTAAAGAATGCTCCCGACTTTGAGGAAAAATAGCGTCAAAGCAACGAGTTTCGACGAAGTGCCAAACGCGGTAGCCGGCCACAATGCCAAAGGAAAGAAACCGTTGGAGGATGACTTTTCGGAACTGGACGAAGGCGGTGTTTGGCTGGAGGAACCATGGAGCGCCGATTTCGCGAGGCCAATCAGAGCACCGAGCAGCAAGACCAGGATCTCGTTGAAACCGAGGATGGTGGCAGTGGCGGTGGCGAAACCCAATGCCAGGAAAAACCAATCTTTTTTCTTTGGGAGAATGAGCCGCGTGATCGCTGCGAGGACGATGGCCAAAATGGCGGGGCGTATTCCGTAGAGAATGCTCGTTAATGCCGGGACTGTTCGCAAGTGTACGTAAGCAATGGCAAAACCTGCCGTGATGAGCGCCGCAGGACCGATAAAACAAACACCAGCGGCGATGAGCCCAGGCATGCCAGCTCGGCGATACCCCAAATGGATGGCCATTTCCGTGGAATTGGGACCGGGAATCAAATTCGTCGCGGCGAAGAGGTCCAAGAACTCTTCACGGGTGACCCATTTTCGCCGCGTAACGACTTCCGCTTCCATCAGCGCGACATGCGCCGCAGGTCCTCCGAATGCCGTGCACCCGAGACGCAAAAACAAAAGCGCGACCTCGCGCAAACGTTCGTTCTGCGCCGTTTCGGAGAGCGTTTTCGAAGGGTTCGATTGTTCGTCGCTCAGTTGGCGTTCCCGCTCGCAATCATCGCGTCGACTTCGCGTTCTGCCAAGAGCCAATCTTCCACGGGATTCGTTTTGCCAAACCCCGTTCGTTGCGCGCGGTAATACGCAGCCAACGAAATCAGTCGCTGACGCTCCTCTGATGAAATGACTCGTCGCGGCTCCTGGATGGGGGCCGTTACGGGCAACGTTTCCATAAGCGCTTCCATAGGTGCGGCATCAGAAGTAAGCGCTGGCGCAATTTCCACGG
>JBGAOI010001274.1:0-1732 GCA_044221885.1 Polyangium sp. (in: bacteria) | reverse complement strand
CCTTGCGGTGTTTCTGGCTCGGGCGAAACGAAGTGGTCGCGTTCGTTCGAGCCGCGGTACGCGTATGTCTCAATCTGCACCAGACTGCAACTGTTGCGGAGTCGAAGCGAAGCGTGTAGAAAAGTTTGCAGGGGTCTTTGGCCATGCGTCGGGTGCTCGTTGTCGATGATGAAGAGAATTTGCGCCTTGTTGTGCGCACGTTCTTGAAGCGGGACGGGTACGAAGTGGAAGTGGCCAGTGGCGTCGACGAGGCGCTCGGGTTGATTGATTCGTTTGGTCCCGATTTCATCTTGACGGACGTGCGCATGCCGAAACTCGGCGGATTGGATCTGCTCGCGACCCTCAAAGCGAAGGGCGATCCGGCGACGGTGATCGTGATGAGCGCGTATGGCAACGTGGACCTGGCCATCGACGCGATGAAAGCTGGCGCGTACGATTACATTCAGAAACCGTTCAAAGCCGAAGAACTTTTGTTGACCCTGCGTAAAGCGGAAGAACGCGAGACGTTGCGCCGGGAAAACCGGGCCTTGAAGCAAGAGATTTTGCGCGAGAGTTCGTTCGAGGACATTTTGGCCAAGAGCACGGCCATGCAGGCGATCTTCAAAACCATCTCAAAGATTGCTGATTTCAAAACGACAGTGCTCGTGGTGGGTGAAAGTGGTGTCGGCAAGGAACTCGTGGCGCGCGCGATTCATCGGCGAAGTACGCGAAAAAATGGACCGTTTGTCGCCGTGAACTGCGGCGCCATTCCGGAGAATTTGCTCGAAAGCGAACTTTTTGGTCATCGTCGAGGCGCTTTTACCGATGCTGCGAATGATCGTACGGGGTTGTTCGAACAAGCGAATGGCGGGACGCTGCTCTTGGACGAGATTGGCGAATTGCCTTTGGCATTGCAGGTAAAACTCTTGCGCGTTTTGCAGGAAGAAACCATTCGCCGCTTGGGCGATTCAAAAGACATCAAAATCGACGTGCGGATCATTGCCGCGACGCACCGTGACTTGATGGCGGAAACGCAAGCGGGTCGATTTCGCGAAGATTTGTTTTATCGTATCAACGTGCTCCCCATTGCGATTCCCGCTTTGCGTGAACGACGCGAAGATGTTCCGCTCCTCGTGGATTACTTCATTGGTCGCAACAATGCGCGATTTGGAACCAACATTCGCGGAGTTTCTCCGGAAGTTCGGCGGCTTTTGTTGCAATATGGCTGGCCGGGCAATGTGCGCGAACTGGAAAATACGCTCGAACGCGCCATGGTTCTCGCCGAAAAAGATTGCATCGAAGTGGACGGTTTGCCGGAACGAATTCGGGACGCCCGCGATCCGGTGCAAATGCAACTGACGAGCGGAGAATTGTCGATCAAGAAGACTTCACGAGTCATCGAAGAAATCTTGATTCGACGCGCGCTACAGAAAACCAAAGGCAATCGAACGCGCGCAGCCGAAGTGCTCGAAATCAGTCACCGCGCATTGCTGTACAAGATCAAAGAATATCAAATCGACATGTAACGGCGTCGAATTCGTGCGCCTCGGTGCCAAACGATCCCGATGCGGAGATCGCATGACGAGGAAGTCACGACTTCATGTCGAGAACGAATGACACGTTGCGAAAATTCGATTAGCGTCACCGGTGTGACAACGGGGAAAACTCCGCCGGATGCATCTCAGCCGCCCAACCCTGCTCGAGGTTCGTCACGGCGTTCGTCGACGAATATGCCGGCTGTTGAGCCGCGGAG
>JBGAOI010001273.1:0-1732 GCA_044221885.1 Polyangium sp. (in: bacteria) | reverse complement strand
GGTTTCTTGCTTCCGGAAACTTACCGATATCGGCCAATGTCGTGACGAGCGCAGCGTAACTCTCGGGGGCCGCGTCGGGGCACAAGCGGTTGGCTTTTTCAATGAGTTTTACCGCACGGTGCAAGCGCCCTTCGTCGAGAATTGGTTTTACCTTGGCGCGTAGCGTCGCAGCGAGCGTACAACCTTCCGAGGGCGGTGGCGTCTTCGCAATGGCGGCGCTCGGAGTGGGCACGGGGGTATCGACGCGCCCGGACGAACCGGAACATGCGAGCGGTACGGAACAAGCAAGGAGGATGGCCGACAGGCGAGACGTTGAACGGATGGCAGAACGGGGCATCGCAGACGACTCTAGTCGAACGTGCCCGGAATGCACAAGCGATTCAGTGCGAAAGATGAAAAAAAACTGGTTGGATGTGAGGCAGGCTGCTCGAAGGACGCTCCAGCGCAGCCTTTTACGGGCCATGTCGTTGGATGCAGGCAGTACACGGTCGTCGACGATGCGGCGCAAGAAAAGCGGCGCGCATAACAACGTTCTGTATCGCCGCTTGCGTCAAAGCCTATGGGAACTCCACGACAATGCCGCCGCTCTTCGTGTCCGGATACGCCACATCATAAGCGAATTTCTTTTTCGTGCTTGGTTCGTCCCATACCGTCGTGTAGGCGCTGGCGTAATTAAAATGCAGCGTCTTTTTCTTCCGCGAACTTGTGACAACCCAGGCCATGGCTTCCGGATGTGGATGTCCATGGCTCGTGCCGTCTGACGAAACCAAGAAATGCTCGCAGGCGATCTTGGCCAGAAGGGCGGGGGAGACGTTGTTCATACTCCCATGGTGCGAGAGTTTGAATGCATCGAGCGCGACGACTTCATTGTCGAGCTGTTCGAGCGAGCGGAGAAGCTGACCCGGGTGCGCATCGGCGCCAAAAAGGATTCTTTTTCCGTCGTAATCGAAGAGAAACGCAATGCTGCTGCCATTGGGGGCTGTGCTGTCTTCCTTGAACCTGGTGGAATCCGCAAGATCGCGAATGGTCTCGATGTCTACGCTTGCCAGAGGTTCGCGTTTTGCGCCAAGGGTATCGTCTTTGGGATCTGTTGCGCCGTTGGGCTCATCGGGTGTGGGTTCTGCGTCCCACGAACCAAGACCATCGTCGGCCCATTTCCGGGCGAGTTTTTCTAGATTTTCTCGATATGGGGACAACAACGTAATCGTTGCCCCTCCCGCGAGCGTGCATTGCGGCAATTCGCCGCTCGAAGGAATGACGACAGCTTTGCCATCGAATGCTTGATTCCAGGGGAATTTCTTTTTCTTGAGCAACTTGGCCAAAGCTTCGCCTTCTGCTGGGCCGAGTTCATCGTCATTCAAGTGCTGACGGCCATTAAACCATACGTCCTCGGGTTTGATGATTGCCGGTGTTTCCTCGAGCAATGGGAGAATTCCTCGAATATGATCGTTATCGATGTGCGTCACGACGAGCAGTTCCAACGGCACGACTTTGTCGATCGCTGCAAGGCGTGGCTTCAGCGCCTTGGTGTATGTCTGGCCAAATCCGGCGTCGATGAGGATGCGGTGGACGGTTTGGTCGTCCCCGTATTCCACGAGAATGCAATCACCGTAGGATGCGGGTAACAATTCGATGCGAATCACAATGAACCTCCAATCTGCCAATCAACGTCGCCAAATGCGACAAGCGTGAGGCCAACGGGCAAACCTTTTACAAGCAGCTCGTGGCGTAA
>JBGAOI010001272.1:0-1733 GCA_044221885.1 Polyangium sp. (in: bacteria) | reverse complement strand
AGTCGTTTCATTCGATCAACGAGAGCAAATCTCGATGATCGAATGAAACACGAAGATGGCAGTCCGGAGCGGCAGCGAAGGACTTTTTATTGTGTAGCGCGGGGTTTCAACCCCGCGCGTGGTGGCCGAGACGAACTGGGGTCCGAGTTATGAGACAGCCTCTAAAACCCGGGGCGTGTGTACGGAACGAACACTCGGCGCGAGTTCTGAGACAATCTCAAAAACCCGGTGCGTGTGTACGAGACGAACGATGGTCGCAAGCCTCGTATGTGCGGCATCAATTCTCCCGTAGGCAAATCATCACGTTTGTTTGATCAGCGCCACTGCGAACGTTTGTCTTCACAAACCCAAGTTACGTCGCATGCGTGCCTGAGGTTCTTCGATGTTCGGGACAAACGGCGTTCCCGTGATGGCTTCGAACGCTTCAATGTAACGTCGTGAAGCCTCGACCCGTACATCATCCGGGATCGTAGGAATAGGTCCCTCCCCGGTAAAACCTTCTGCCGCAAGCCAACGCCGCACGTACTCCTTGTCGAAACTTTCTGGCTCTTCGCCGCGACCACGTCGTTCTTGGTACGTCTTAGCAAACCAGAACCGAGACGAATCGGGCGTGTGGATTTCGTCAATGACGACGACTTCGCCATCTTTCGTCTTTCCAAACTCGTACTTGGTATCGACCAGAATCAAGCCGCGTTCTGCACAACGAGTTTGTCCAAATGCAAACAAGGCCATGGCGAGTTCTGCGGCCCGATCGAAGTCTCGAGCGTCGATGTGGCCCATGGCGAGGATGTCTTCGCGTGATGCCGACACGTCATGCCCGCCTTTGGGCGCCTTCGTGCTGGGCGTGAGAATGGCTGTGGGCAAGCGATCGTTTTTGCTCAAACCATCGGGCAAACGATGTCCACAAAAGACACGTTCACCTCGCGCGTAGTGCGTCCAAATGCTCGTAGACGTGACGCCCGTGATGTACGCACGAACCACCATTTCCACGGGCAAAGGTGTGCATTCTTTCGCTTCGAGCACGTTCGGATCGGGAAGCGAGAGGACGTGGTTGGGGACGATGTGTTTGGTGCTGTCGAACCAGTGCGCAGCGAGGAGGTTCAGGACTTGGCCTTTGAGCGGCAGGGTTCCGAGGACACGATCGAAGGCGCTGATGCGATCGGTCGAAACGAGGAACCGTCGGCCATCGCTGGTTGTGTAGTTGTCGCGAACTTTGCCCTCGTATTTCGTTCCCAGCGCGCCGAGATCAGTGCTGTTCAGTGTCGTTTGCAGCGCTTTTCGGACGAGTTCGATGTCCACCATGGGGCGCGACGTTAGCGCAACTTTTGCGCGAGGCACCTACCGGGTTTAGTTCAGGCCCGCGGGATGCTAAAGGGCGCGCATGAGCACTCGGAAGAAGATCGCACTCATTGGAGCTGGCAACATCGGTGGCGAACTTGCAGCGCTCTGCGCACGCAAGGAGCTTGGCGACATCGTTCTCTTCGACATCCCGGCGAAGACGGATTTTGCGAAGGGCAAAGCGCTCGATCTCGAGCAGAACAGCAGCGTCATCGGCTACGACGCGAACATCAAGGGCACGAGCGACTGGGCGGACTGCAAAGGCGCCGACGTCGTGATCATCACGGCGGGTATTCCGCGCAAGCCTGGGCAGAGCCGCGATGACCTTGTCGCGACGAACCTGCCGATCATTCGCGCAGTTGCTGCGGGCGTGAAGGAAAATTGTCCTGACGCAT
>JBGAOI010001271.1:0-1734 GCA_044221885.1 Polyangium sp. (in: bacteria) | reverse complement strand
TGGGGTTCGCGCGTCAATCGCGGGAACGCTCCATCGGACGCGCAGCGATTGTTGAGCAGGTTCGGCGCGGAAGTTGTTGCTTGTGACGCGTTTTCTGCGGGATCCGGCGCGGTGGAGGAAGGGGCGGTGCTTGGCGATGTCGTCGCGATCGTAATGGGCGGGGCTACGTCATGTGGTGCTGTTCCGCTACAACCAAAGCCGAGCACGAACACGAAACTTGCCGTAAGCGGCGCAAGCCGACCCTTGTTGATAGGCATATCGTGTATCTACCACGAGCACCGGGCGGTGGGGAAGGGCGATCTGCGGTGCTGTGTCGTTATCGCGTTGAGCTGTTGGTCGAGCTCAGTTCGAGCCAGCTTCGTCGCTGGAGGCAGGACGGGTTTTTCGGCGCAATACGCGGCTCGCAAGGGCCCCGATCGCGACGACAACCCCAGCCCATAACGTCATCGGTTTCGTGTCGTTATCGCCAACGCGGCATCCTGCACATCCACCCGAACGTGGGGAAACTCCGAATCCCGGCGATCCCGGCACGGCGGCGTACATTGCCGGTGCAGGAACCAGCGGCCCGCTATCGATTTTCGTTTCGTTTTCATCACGCGCGACCATGGCGGCAAAATCGAGCCCACCGCGTTTCGCAAAGGCCAAGTTTTGCGCCGCGGATGCCGGCGGTTTGCCGTAGCTGCCGGGAGGTCCTCCCCATTGCCCGCGCACGGGATTGGGGCAGTTGATGGGGCCCGTCCACGGATGGCGAATGGCATAACGCGCCTGGAAATTGTTGATATCGCTTTTTACGGCGCCTGTTTCCAACGTTTTCCCCTCATTGAGGAATTCTCGACCGCCTACGATGGGCGGCGCTTGGCGAAAGATCAAATCTTCGCCGAGTCCTTCTTTGCCATAACGCAAATGCAATCGCGTAATGACCCATCCGCCCGAATTGGACCACGGTCTCGTGATGGGTTGTCGCGGAACCATGGCGCCGCCGGCGGGCATGGCTTCGTCCGATTCGGCGACTTGCAATTGATTGGCCACATCGGCACCGAGGGTTTGAAAGTCGTCTTCTTCGAGGGGCGGGCCGGGGCAGGGATCACACGTGTTTGCATCCCAGGCATATTCGGTAATGACGGCACGAGGGTGACGTTCGACGGTGCGATCGAAAAGAGCGGCGTAAAACGAGCCGAAGTCATTACGCACAGCATCTTTGACGTCCAAATTCGTCGGAATCGCGACGTTCGGGTAGTTTGCCGTTTCATAACGTTGCCCATGGGCCAAGATGTGTACAATGAGGTCTTGTGTGCCTGACGAATTGACGAGGCCCAGGCGTACTGGAAGGGCAAACGTTTCGCTGTCGTAATGAAAACGCAGCGGTGACAATTGGGCCATGCCATTTTGAAAGCGGACTTTTTTCGCGTCGACTTTGGCCACGAAAAACTTGCTGCCACCTTGGACGTAGGGGCGCAAGACAGGTTCCGAGCCTTCGGGAATCTTGTATTTTTCTTCCTTGAGCCACGTATTTAATCCGGCCGAATCTCGGGCGCTCAGAATGACGACTTCGTATTCGCCGACTTTGAATTGCGCTTCGATCTTGACGCCGTGCGATCCACCCGATTCGTCTTCGACTGCGGATTCGAGAACTGCGCCCATGGTTGCCGAACGCGGCAAATACTGAACGGGTGGGGCGCAAGGATCCTGCTCCCCGTATTCGACGAGACGCGGTGAAGCGAGTTTGTCGACTTT
>JBGAOI010001270.1:0-1761 GCA_044221885.1 Polyangium sp. (in: bacteria) | reverse complement strand
CGTGTACGAATACCATGGGGTCTCGGACGTGTGCCTGCAACATGGGGTACATGGGCGATGGCATCACGTGTACGGACGTAAACGAATGTTTGGTCAACAATGGTGGTTGCGCCGCGAATGAATCATGTACGAATACGGCGGGTTCATTCATGTGTGTCCCAGGCTGTGCGACGGATCCGACGGGCATCAGCAATGCTTTCTTGACGATTGGGCCGAGTGAAGCGATGGCTGCGATGTGCAATGCGCAGGTGCTCGTCGGCAATCAAAGCTTGAATCGTTTGGAAGTACGCTCGTCGACCGGTGCCGTCCTTTCGAGTTACAACTTACCCGACAAACCTCACGACATTGCGTACGACGTCGCGACGAATACTGCGTATGCGACGCTCTTTAATACAATGGCCATGACTACGGATTTGGTTCGGGTCAATCTAACGACCGGCACGGTCACATCAATTCCCATCGGCGGCTTGGGTTTGCGCGTGGCGCTTGGCAACAATGGCCTCGTATTCGTGACGATGAGTGACGGGCTGACGTTCCCCAATCGTCCCATTGCTCTGGTGAACGGGACAAACGCGACGCTCATCAAGACATTTCTCGTTCCTTACGGCGGAAGCCTCATCGCATTCGATCGGAATTCCAACCTGATGTATTTGGCGGATGCAGGAGCAAGTCCCAGCAAACTCGAGCGGTACGGATTCGATCCAATGGGACAAACGTTGATGTTGGCGCAGAGTCGCGCCAATACGGGCAACATTGGTGTGGACTTGGCGATTTCGCCAGATGGCACTCGTGTGGCGCTTTCGTGCAGCCAAGGCAACCAAAACATGCCCGCGAACGATTTCAAACTTCACGACATCCATGCGACCGATTTGAATATGACCTACGGGATTTTCAACACCGGCCTATATCCGACCGCTGCCGTGTTTTCCCCCGACAATACGAAGCTCATGGCCACCAACGGCAGCACGATGCGCCGATTCAGCGTGGCGACGCATGCTGTTTTGTCGGAAATCGTTTTGCAGCCATGCACCAATGGCGAAGTCCGGCGAATTGCCGTTTCACCCGGCGGCACGTTCACCTACGTGCTCACGCGTTGCGGAGCGCCGGCCACCTCGGGCATTGTGGCTCGATTCTATTATCCCTGACAAACCGCTTACGGGTTTCGTGGAGCGGCTGCGGCTGAGTTTGCCGGCGTTGGAATCGGCGCCGGAATGGGACTCGGCGGCGGCGTTTCTGTCGTATTCTGCGGGGAAATCGGTGGACCGGCAGCGGCACTCGATGCGGTCACTGGCGCGCCACCCATGGCATTCGTATCCACATTGAGGAGCATTTGCGCTCCTTGATTGCCACCCAGCACCACCACTTTTGAATTTGGCGACTTGGCCAATTCGAGCGTCGCGTCGATGCTTCGCCACCGCAAAAGGTCGGGACTGACTTTGCTCGCAATGAGGTTATAGTCGCGAATACCTGCGGCTTCCGTCCGCTTTCGTTCCGCTTCCTTTTCTTCGCGGTCGAGCTTGTAGCGGTATTCGAGCATCAACTGTTCTTGCTGGTATTTGTCCGCAATGGCTTGTTGAACGATTTCAGGCAGCTTGATGTCCATGAGCTTCAATTCTTGAATGACGACATAGGGCATCGATTGCGGTTTTCCCGCCTCCTCTTCCAATCGTCCAAGCACGGGAATTTGCCCGAGCTCCTGCAAGAAATCACGAGCGCTCGAATAAATCTCGTGTGCTGGTCGCGTACCAAACGTGCGCCGCA
>JBGAOI010000126.1:0-14651 GCA_044221885.1 Polyangium sp. (in: bacteria) | reverse complement strand
CACCGGATCGGTTGTCGCGATGAACCGGCGTTTGCCCGCGACCACGAGCGCACCCACCTGACGTTCGTCCGTGTCCGCCACGAGGCTCGTCGTGTGCGCATCGTCGACCGTGTACACGCGACCTTCCGCGCCTGTACCGACGTACGGAGCACCAGCATCGTCCAAGCTCAGCGTGACGAAGTGCGTTTCATTGTCCGTGAGCAATTCTTCCGCAACGCCGTCCTTGCCAAACCTGAACAGGCTGCCCTTGCCTGCTTTGCTGGGTCGGGTCGCTTGAGGTCCCGCAGACTTGTTGCGCTTGGGCGGAGCAAGCTGCTCGCCCATCTTGTTTGCCACGACGAACATCGATCCGTTTTTCGCCAACGCGATCGCTTTGACCTCGTCTCCATCGAAGTCGTACACAACCGTGGCTCGTCCAGGCGCCGTGATCTTGTAGAGCAACGCTTTGCCGCTCGACCCGGCGTACACCGCGCCGTCATCACCCACCGCGAGCGAAATGATGTGCGCCTCGTCGCTGTCGAAAAAGACCTGCGACTTGCCTTGCTGATCAATCTTGAGAACCTTGCCTTCAGGACCCGTGCCCGCGTAAAGCGAGTTTGTCTTGGCATCAAAGGCCAGCGCCCAGATGTCCTCGGTTCCGGCAATCGTTGCAAATTCGGCGGCTTGCGCGCCCGTTCCACCACCCGCAGGCAGCTTGTAGAGTTTGCCCTCGGGGAACGTTCCCGCGATGACGTCGCCGTTCCACGCCACCACCATCGAGCTCACTGCCATCTGTCCAGTGGTCGCAACGAGCGTGGTTTGTCCTGTCGGACTTACCTTGTAAATCTTTCCATCACTGCCCGTTCCAAGCAGCACGGAGCCATCGGGAAGAACGACGTTGCTCCATACGCTCGTCACGTCCGCAATGGCGCTGGTTCCAAGTGTAAAACCAGCGCGAACGGTGCCACTCGAATCGACACTCACGCCCGTGAGGTCACCACCTTTGAGGTCGTCGAGTTTTTCGAGAGTGAAGGTGCGCGTACCGACGGCCGATGCCGTCGAGATCGGAAACATGGTTGCGGCGACGATGACGGCACCGAGACCAAAACGAGAGAGTTTGCGTGAGAAAAGGGGTGTCATGCAGCAGGCCTTTTGACGGTCGATGTTCTGGGTTGGGTACGGCGCGCCTTCAGCGCAAGACAGGACGAACCTTGATGCGAACGGTGTCTCGGCCGCTCAAGAAACGACCAAGAGGAATCGCTGTATTTGATTGGGCCACAAACGTTTCCGGCGTGTTGGAATCGTTGGCCGAACGCAATGTGTCGATGGCGCCAGCAGGCAATCGCGATGCAACTTTGCCGCGATGGGCAGCGCCGTTTTCACGAAGCCGGAACGAAGCGACGATTGATTCGGGATCGTACGTTTGGTTGGGCAAATTCGCGACGAGTTGCGCCACGGATTCAGGCGACGGCAACGGTCGCTCAATCTCGTAACCCGGCGCCAAGTCGATTTCGACGTCGCGCCCTGCCATCTCCGCAGGCACGGGAACCTCGATGATCTTCGTCTCGATCGCGCCTTTGAATCGTTGCAGCTCCAACTGAATTCGTACGGGCGAACCTGCTTCGATTTCCGGATCGAGCGCCTTTGCGCCGCGAAGGCCCGATACTTCACGTTCGGAAGAAACTCGAATCTCCGTGTCGACACTTTCGATGGTCACTTGCTCCCACGGGTTGTTCAACAACGACCCGATCGAACGAACAAGGCGACCTCGGATGAAATCATCCGGTCCAATCGGACTTCCAGCGCCCGCTCCAAAGTCGACGAGCGTTACTGTTCCGTATTTGGCGATCTTGAGCTTGCTCACGGACCTGAACGTCGTGTCGTTACGTTCGGCTGCGGTTGTCTCGGCCGCACTACCAATCGCGATGGCCGTGTAAATCGGCGACATGAACTGATCGGCGCTGACCTCCATGTTCCAATCCGTCTTGGGTGCACCAGGCGCACCGTTGACCTTCACATGGAGCGGAAACATCGGGGCAACAGCGTTCGTGTCGATCACGATCGATGCTTGTCGATCATTCACGAGCGCACCCAAGGGACGCACGGGTTCACCGAGTTTGTAGCTGCGACTCGTGAGCGCCATGATCCAATGCACGCGCGCAACCGCTGTAGGCAATGACTCGAGGCCGCCTTGCATCATCGGATGACCAAACGCGACGAGTTTGTCCCCAACAACCTTCGTCACGGTGCCAAGGGCTGCCGCAGACACATCACCACGAACGAGCTGCACACTGATCGCGCCACCGTCGACGTACTTCACCGACGTATCAGCCGCGGCCGGCGAACCACCACCGCCGCCAGCTTGCAAAGGCTCGAGGCCCATCGGGGCCAAGTACTTCTGTGCAATCTGCATGCCGATGCTCGACGTTCCACCCATCAAAACAGGCGTCGTCGCTCGGCCAATGCCCATGTCTTGCGGAGGTGCTGACGACGAGATGCGTTTGGCGAGTTGCTCGGCGTGTTTGGAAAGATCGTACGCCTCGGGAGCTCCAAGGAATGCCCGTGCGGATCGTTCGTGTTTGTCCAGGCTAGGCCCTTCGAACGTAGCGAGTGGACTTCCACCTCGAGGCGCGATGCCTTTGGGAATCGGACGCGCCAAGTCTTCGAGCATGTACTTGATGGGCGTCACGAGCGCGATCGGTTCCTTGGCAAACGATGGGCCATACGAATAGGCACCAATCATCTTGCCGTTGACGAAGATCGGACTGCCGCTCATGCCAGCAACGAGGTGCGCAGAGTCGAGACGCGGATGGTTGGGCGTCTTGATGAGGAAGAGATCTTGGTTTGGAAAAACGTTCTTGATGGTCGAAAGTATTTCGACGTCAAAACGTTCCGGAGCGACTCCGGAAAACACCGTCAAGCCGTAACCCTTCATGCCCGGTTTGACTTCCGACGCGGGCAAAATATCGGGCGGATCCGCCACCGCGTAAGCAGCTCCAACGCCCACGAGCGAACTCGCCAAAACACCTAGAGCGAGGCCGATGGGGACGACACGAGAGCCGGGAAGATGATCGAGCAGGGACGTTCGACGGGTAAAACGGCGCGGCTGTGTGTGCGCGTCGTTGAGGACAGAGCTTTGCGTCACGCGGCAGAGCTTAGCGTGAAATTCGTGGCGAGACAGAGGCGCTCGTAGGTCGGATCGTGGATAGACGCCGCAATCGTGCGGGCATGCGCTCTTCTACCGAAGGGGCAGCAAGTCAGCGCGTTGCGCGCTACGCTCGCGCGCGTGTCCGGCAAGGACCTCATCATCACGGCCCTCTTGATTTTCGGCTTCGCCGCGTTCGTGACTGCACACGTGTGGCTGGCCGTGCGGCTCATCATCCATGTAAAGCCGCGTATTCGTGGAGTTGCCGCTCTTTTCGTGCCCCCCTTGGCGCCGCTTTGGGCGTTTCGCGAAGGTTTTCGAAAAGGCGCCATCTTGTGGATCGTTACGCTCGGGACCTACGTCGTCGCCAGACTCGCCGTGCATCTTTGATGCTTCGATAGGTGTTTGTCCCCGTGGGTCTTGATCAGCTTTTCAAACTGATCTCTCGGGGGTATGGGGGGCGAAACGAGCGTCGACCAGGGTCTGAAGGACCCTGATCGGTCAGCGAGTGCAGCCCCCCATCGAGAACAAAACTCTTCGCGAAGCGCGCTTGTTAGCGCGCGTAGCGAACGTTCAAATCAAGGCGTGCGGTTTCATTCCCCTGGCGTTCAAATCGCCTTTGTCTGATCAACACGCACTCACCGTGCCAACGGCTCCGGTGCTTCCTTCACGTGTTTTTCCCACACGAGTTGCGGCGCGCCTTCTGACACCCATCGATCCCGAATTTGCTTTGCGATCGTAGGATGGTGCGTCGAGACAACCGCGAAACCTTCCACGAGACACGTGCCCGGGAACGACTGGTACGCAACGATCGCTCCGAGGTAATCGTTTCGTCCGAACAAACTATCGAGGCGTCCAGAAAGCAGCTCGACCGAGATGGGAAGAACATCCGCACCCACCGATTGCGTCATTCGCAATCGTTCACGCGACATGACCAAGATGCCGTATGCGTCGGCCGCGGGAGACGCGTAGTCGATGAACTTCGCCATACACGCTTCGGGATCGTTTGCCCCTTCGATCGGCGTGTACCAAAGCGTCGCGACAGCATAGTGCTGTTTGCCATAACGGAACGACGCACGCGTCGGGTTGCCCGTGATGCGTGTGCGTTGCCAGTTTTTCCAGTCCACCAGCGGAATGTGGAGCGTGTTCCAAAAGTCGCGGCTGTGTCCCCACGGCTCATTGGCAAGACGCGTGAGCGCGGCGAATTCAGGATCGTTCGCGTCTCCGCCAGGGTTTGCCGCCGTGATCGTTTTGGGCGTCGGTGGTGCGCCCACAGGTTGCGTAGGTGCAGCGGGTTTGCCGCAAGCGGTTGCGACAAACAGAACAGAAACGAGTAGCAGGCAACGCGTCGACTCCATGCCCGGGGCTCCTCGACAAGGACAAGAAAGAATAGCCGCCCCTGAGACGAAACGCGCGCTCTTACAATGCAACCTCGCGCATGGAGATCCTGTTTTTGTCATAGACGCCCAGACCAAGTTCGCCCGCAACGCGGATATACGAGGGATCTCGGCCCGCGTCCGTCAGCGTCGGAAGGCTGCTGTCCTTGCGCCATTGATCGACGACACCCCAACCAATGACGTCCATTGCCACTGGATCCGTCGACGCATACACCGCTTCGTGGAGCACGCGACGCTTCGCGTTTTTATCGAGTGGCCCACCGTCGTAGATGACTTTGAAGCCGTCCACGATGTGCAAGCGCACGCGGCTTCGCACCACATCTTGTGCGTAAAGCTCCGCGATCTGCGGGCTTGCGTTGTGCTGATGAAACGCGTGCGGATTGATCGTCGCCCCATGCGTGATGTTCTTCAGACACCCGGTAAAACCACAAATCGAGTGGTCCTTGATGAGCGCCAAGTTGATGACGGCCGTGGCATCGGTCAGTGCCCGGACAAACTTGGTCGGAATGCCCATCACGTTGATTTCCTGCATCGTGGCATCGCCGTTTTCGTGGACGATCGCGGTGATGCCTTGCGGGATGGCCGGGTCGAACCCGGTGTGCCGATCCCAAATGCGCGTGCCTTCGAGGAACTTTGGATACTGCTCGAAAATGACGATGTTTTGCGCCGGAACACCCGCCGCCATGACGCCCCGGACCACTTCGAGGATCAGCTCGCGGTTGGTCGCCATCGTTGCGCCTTTTTGACCCGCGATGCCGTTCGGCTTGATCGCGACTTTGTCGTCTTTGTGGACAAACTTGGCAAAAGCGGCGCCGAGGTCCGACTTGCCCGTCAGTTCGCTCATCGCTCGTTCCAACATCAGCTTCGCTGCGCCATCGGTGGGCCAAAGCGAATTGCCCTGCATCGTGCCCGACTTGGTCACCTTCACGATTTTTCCCGGCATCGATAGCGGGACAAACCCTTGCGGTGGCTTCGCAGCCAGCCCCGATCCAGCAGCTTCGGCTGCGCCAGTACCAATCAACGTTGCCGTTGCCAGAGAGGCCCCGAGAAACGTTCGTCGGGACAAGCTGTTCGTGGGGACAAGCAAGGAAGGCGAGGGAACGACAATGTTACGCATGGGCACCTGCTCGGGACGCCCATCGTAGCGCGTTGGAGCGTCTTGATCAGGCGTTGCGAGCGAATCTGAGCTAGCTCACTTCAGGGTGGCGGCCGATCTGGCGGCCGCCACCCTCCGCCATGGCGGTCGCCACCCCCCGGGCGACGAAAAAGTCTTATTTTCAAGATGTTTTTGGTTTGGCACGCCGTTCGCACGCTGCGTCTCCCCGAAGGAGGCGCTCATGAAGCCGTCATCATCGATCGTGAAGCAAAACGTAGGCGCGTGGATCAAAGGTCTTTCGGAACGTATTCGATCCTCGGCATGGACCCCGTTGGTGGTCAAAGTCACCGCAGGTCTGGTTGGTTTTTTCGCCCTGGCCTTTGTGGGTTCTGGGGCCGCCGCGGATCTGCTCCCAGGACGTGCGGGCACATACCTTGGACCTCCAACGAATTCGAAACCGGTCCTCTCGGCAAGTGCAGTCGCGCCACATTCCGCACCTGTTGCGTTACCGCCGGCTGTTCCTTCCGAACAAACACTCGTCGCAGACGCTGGCGCTCCGGATGCAGAACCAAGTCCGCCGCCAACAACCGGCGCGGTGACTGCAGATGGCAAGGTGATCCTGAACCTCGCCACCGAAGACGATTTGCGCAAACTTCCCGGCATCGGGCCGAAGAAAGCCCAAGCCATTTTGGCGCTGCGTACGAAACTCGGAAAGTTCACGCGGCCTGAAGACCTGTTGCGAGTCAAAGGAATCGGTCGAAAAAAGCTGGCAAAATTGCGGCCGCGTCTTCTGATCGATCCACCCGACAAACCGTAACGTTTCGGGGTTTGGGGCGCAGAGCACTGAAGGAGGCTCAAAGCCCCAAATCGTCAAACCAGAGATGAAACCTTGGCGCGAGGCGTGAGAGACTCATGCGCGTCCATGCGTACGTCGTACATCTTCTCCCCGCTGCTGTTCGTTCTTCCAAACATCTTGGCGTGTGATTCCATGGGTGCTGGCTCGAGCTCCCCGGCTCCGAGTTCGACGGTGCCGCCTTTGCCACCCGCTGCCTCGACCGCACCTCCAGCGCTCGACTTGGCAGAACCCACAGCGCCCGAGGATCTGGACCTCAAAGGACTTCAGAAACAGCTCGCTTGTCCGGCCGAACCCAAGGGTGGACCGTGTTCCGTGCTCGCGTCGTTTTCCAAATGCATTCAGTGGAGTGCATCGACGCCTTCGGGTGATGGTCGATGGATGGGCCATGGGCATCGTGTCGAAGGGGCCAAGACGACGGAAGAGTTCACGGTCTTTCGGGCACGTCGCGTTCCGCAAAACGAGGTTGCTCCGGGCCAATTGCCGCTCAAGGTGGGCATCGCCGCCATCGCCAAAGATGACGGAGCCGCGTGGGAGCAAGCTGAGCGCGCGATCAAAGCGTTTTCGAAACACGATGTCCCTCCGCGCGGTAACGCGGCCGTCGAGTTCTTGAATCGCAAAGACACATGGCCCGAAGGGTTTGTCCTGCGCACCAAGAGCGGACAGGCCTATGTGGTGCTCGAAGGCGGAGCCTTTGTTTGTCAGGGACCGCAACAGCAACTCATCGTCGTGCATCGAGCGTCCACACGAGGTGGCAAGGCGGATGGCTTGTATGCCGAGGTTTGGCCGTCGAGCTGGTAAACGAGTGGTTTTGCGTGGTTGAAGCGGATCTTCTGCGCGAGCGCGGGCTTGTGCTAAGGACGCGCCGTGCCTCGCTTCAACGCTCGCAGTTCCAACGATCCTCGCCCCGTCGAGATGATTCCCGACTTCCACCACAACGCGGAAGGCTCTGTGCTTTATCGCGCAGGAGGAACGGTCGTTTTGTGTACCGCTTCCATCGATCCTACGGTGCCGCCGTGGATGGTCGGTCGCGGTACGGGTTGGCTCACGGCCGACTATCAAATGCATCCGCGCGCCGGACGAGCGAAACGTGAAGCGCGCGAAGGTCGAGGCAAAGCGCTCAGCGGACGCACGCAAGAGATCCAACGTCTCATCGGTCGAGCGTTGCGAAGTGCCGTCGACCTCAATGCATTTGGTGAACGAACGATCGTCATCGACTGCGACGTGCTCGAAGCGGATGGCGGAACGCGTACGGCATCGGTGACGGGAAGTTTTGTGGCGACGGCGATGGCGATTGCGCGTCTGCAAGCGAGTGGACAGTTGGACAAACCCGTCTTGCGGGACCAAGTTGCAGCGATCAGCGTGGGGTTTGTCGAGGACGAAGTGCTGCTCGATCTGGACTACAGCGAAGACAGCAAAGCGCGAGTCGACTTGAACGTCGTCGCGACAGCGCGCGGAACGCTCATCGAAGTGCAAGCGACGGCCGAAGGTGAAGCTGTCGAAAGGCGCGACATCGATCGCATGGTCGATCTTGGTTTGTCAGGAGTGAACCGGCTCGTGGGTGTGCAACGACAAACGCTCACGGCCGCGAAGGTCGATTTGGAGAAGCTCTTTCAGGCAGGTCGTTGGGTAGCCACATGAACATGGGCCTTCCGCTTTCGGTCTTACTGGCCACGACAAACCACGGAAAAATTGCTGAAATCAAGGCTCTTTTGAGTGATCTTCCGATCGATCTTCTGCTGATGTCCAAGGTGCTCCCGAACTTGCCGCCGATCATCGAAGACGGCGCCACGTTCGAGGACAACGCGCTCATCAAGGCGCGCACGGCGGGTGATGCCGCGATGATGGTGACGATCGCGGAAGACGCGGGCCTCGAAGTAGACGCGCTTGGAGGTCGTCCCGGTGTGCGTTCAGCGCGGTTTGCCAAAGAAGGAGCGACCGATGCTGAGAACAACGCCGAGTTGCTCGAGTCGCTTGCCGAGGTTGAAGACGATCAACGCACGGCACGTTTTCGATGCGTGATGGTTTTGCGAGATCCGTGGAACGAAGCGCAGCCGGAGATTCTTGCCGAGGGTCGTTGTGAAGGTGTGATCGCGCGGAAGGCGCGAGGTTCTGGAGGCTTCGGTTACGACCCGCTTTTCGTGGTTGCGGGTGAAGGTCGCACGATGGCCGAGTTGTCGGACGACGAGAAAAACACCAAGAGTCATCGAGCTCGTGCGGTGCAACAGTTGCGCCCGGCGCTCGAAAAGATGATCGAGTCGCGGCTGTCCGCGGTCGCGCGGGTCGTAGGTACCAAGTGACAAACCAACGCAAAGATGCAACTGGCCAAGCACGACGTCCGAAGGTGGACGAGTGGCGAGGTGTGGGCAGTTTTGGAACGCTCGGTCTCGAGATCGTTCTGTGCATCGCGTTTGGTTTTTTTGGTGGCCGGTGGCTCGATGAAAAATTTAGTACGGCGCCGTATCTTGCGGGGCTTGGGTTTGTCTTTGGGTTGGCCGCGGCGATCAAAGGCGTGATGCGTGCGCACGCCGAAATGCAGGCGCTTGCGGCGAAAGAAGAACGCGAACAAGGCAATCCTCTCCCCAGGTACGACTCGCTCGACGACGCGCGAAAGAACGCGGAGATCAAATCGGACCGTGCTTCTTCGTCAGACGATGAGGACGAAGAAGAAGACGAGAACGACGACGCTTCGAAGGACGGAAAGGGCGATCGATGAGTGCGCCGAAGACGTCCAAGAGCACGTGGCTCGATGAAGGTATTCGTGCGGCGATGTTGTCGGTGGCGATGACGGCGGGTGTGTTGACCGCGGGGGCCGTCGCTGCATTTGACTTGCGTACAGCGCTTGGCGTGGGGGTAGGTGGAGCGTTTTCCCTGGCAAACCTTTGGGCGTTTGCGCGGATTGGGGAGGCGTTTTTGTCGCGGCGAGGAGCTGCGGCGCCATGGACGGCGTTTGCCGTTTTGAAGATGGCGGGACTTTTTGGTGGCGTTTGGCTCATTCTTCGGAGCGGGCTGGCGTCACCGTTGGCACTTGCGGTGGGCTATGGGTCGCTTCCCATCGGGATCACGTTGGGAACACTGTTTGGCCCAAAGCCCCCAGATGACGTAAACGAGCCAGAATCCAGCTTGTCTGGTACGGACTCGAAATTGCGCAGATCTTTCGCGGACAGTTCTCGCGAGGATGTGCTAAACGCGAGTCCCCCGGGGCCGGAAGAACCCCCACCGAGCGACAAATGAAGTGTGTTTTGTTCGGTGAGGCCAAGGGATAACGAACATGCCCGAGCATACGAGTTTTTTGACCTTCCTCGTCTCCCACTTGCCTGGTCTTCGTGAAAACGCGAAGAACCTTGGACATAGCTTCATTGGTCACCAGCCAGTGGACTACCGAGGGCTCGAACCGATTTTCTCGAGCATGCTTGTCATCCTGGTGTTCATCGGTTTGTCCCTCTCGGTACGCAACCAATGGAAGCGTGTCGAAGAGTCGGTCGTACCGGACGAACGTTTGAGCCTACGAACGTTTTTCGAGGCGTTTTTCGGGTACTTCTATTCGATGTCCGAAGACGTCATGGGAGCGAAGAATGCGCAGCGTTACTTCCCACTCATCGGTGGGTCCGCGGCGTTTATCTTCTTCTCGAACGTTTCGGGTTTGATTCCTGGATTCCCAGCCCCTACATCGAGTTTGAACGTGACGATCGGCTGTTCGCTGCTCGTGTTCATCGCGTTCAACTTCTTGGGGCTCAAAGAAAATGGCTGGGCGTACATCAAGCACATGGCAGGGCCGAAGTGGTATTTGGCTCCGCTCATCTTCCCCATCGAAGTCATTTCAACGTGCGTCCGACCGGTCACGTTGAGTGTTCGTCTGATGGTGAACATTGCTGCCGATCACCTGATTGCGTCGGTCTTCGCCGGCATGGTGGCGATTCTTTTGCCGCTGCCCGTGATGGTTCTCGGACTCATCGTGATCGTCGTGCAAACCCTTGTGTTTTGCCTGCTCAGCAGCATCTACATCGGTCTTGCGACCGAGCATGCCGAGCATGGTGAGCATCACTGAGAGATCGCTTTTCACAGAAGGAACTGGCCAAGCGATCAAAAACAGATTAGAGGGGGGCGCGCTCGCAAAGCCGCCCCGGCCCACGAGGGGGACAAACCCGTCAACAAGTTCCCCCGCGCCCCATGGGCCAAGTGATTTTCATACGCAGCACGATCCCCCGTTGGGGCACGTGGCCTGAAAGGAGCAAGTCCGGATGTCTCTCAAGAGCAAGCTTTCCCTGTCTGCCGTTGTCGCGACCGCGATGGTTCTTCTTCCCGCTGTGGCCTTCGCGCAGGAAAGCGCATCCAACAAGTTCGATTCGTTCGGCTGGATCAGCATCGGTGCCGGCTTTGCCATCGGCGTTGGTGTGCTCGGTGGTGCCCTCGGTCAAGGTCGTGCTGCTGCCGCAGCACTCGAAGGCATCTCGCGCAACCCCGGCGCAGCCGCTCGTATCCAGACCCCGATGATTCTCGGTCTGGCCCTCATCGAGTCGCTCGTTCTGTTCGCCCTGATCATCGCTTACTTGCTCCAGAGCCGCCTCCCCGCGAACTTCTGAGCTCGTCGCCGATTCTTCGGCTGATCAGCATAACCAAAAGCACGCCTCACCCTCATCCGGTGAGTGCGTGCTTTTTTGTTTTCGGTTCTTGTCCAACGACGCTTCAGTTGCGACGAATCAGATCCGCCGCAAGGTGTCCGAGCATCACCAAAACTCCAAACGTCAAGAGCACAATCCCGAGCACTTCTTGGCGTCCTGAAGCCACCAGTGCCGTACCGGCCAAGACAAACGCAGCAACGACCATGCCGGCAAAGACGCGTCGACCCAAGCGATCCACGGTCTTCGGTAACGTGGGGTTTGTCGTTTGCAACGTCAGGCGACCAAGGCGCAAATCGTCGAGCACTTCGCGAAGTTGTTGCGGCAAATCGTAGGCCGCCCCCGACAAACGCTCGAGACCTCGCCATGCCTCCATGCCCATGCGCTCGGGCGAATAACGCTTGCGCAAAAGCTCCAAGAAGTACGGACGCGCGACGCCCAAAACGTCGAGATCCGGATCGATCTCTTTGCCCACGCCTTCGATCGTCATGATCGCTTTGCCCACGAGCAAAAAGTCCGCCGGGATCTCAATGCCGTACTTCGATGCGCCACGCACGAGATCGCTGATCATCGCGGCAACGTCGATCTCCTTCAGCGGTTTGCCCAGGTACTTCTCCGCGAGCACGCTGACTTCAGCGCGGTACGCCCGCATGTCGACCTTTTTCGTTGGTGTACCAAGCAAATACAAAGCATCCGCCACCGCGAGATGGTCCTGACGAACAGCGGCAACCATCAAGTCGAGCGTCTTGTCGCGCATGTCGGGACTCAGGCGACCCACCATGCCGAGATCGATCATGCCAATGGTGGGACGTTCAGGATCGCCGGAAATCAGGATGTTTCCTGGGTGTGGATCAGCGTGGAAAAACCCATCCTCGAAGATGCTCTTGATGACGATGCCCACAGCCGCTTGCGCAATCGCGGGTCCCTTGTGCCCGTGTTCGCGAATCGCTTCGTAGACCTTGCCGCCCGGAAGCAGCTCGAGCGTGAGTACTGTCTTGGAAGAAGCTTCGCGATAGACGTGCGGGAAACGAGCGTGCGGATGGCCTTCGAAGTTCTTCGCAAATCGGATCGCGTGTTCGGCTTCTTGTCCGAAATCCAGCTCGCTCGTGATCGCGCGATCGAATTGATCAACGAGAGCACAAGGTTGGTACAGCGATGATTCCGGGATCGTTCGCTCGATGAGTTTGGCCAGCGCGTGAAGCAGTTCGAGATCGCTCGCGATGGTGGATCGAATGCCGGGGCGTTGAACTTTGACGACGACGTTTTGCGGACCTTCGCTTGTTTTCAAAACGGCCCGATGCACTTGGCCAATCGATGCCGCAGCGAGAGGTTTGTCCTCAAACGATTCGTAGAGATCGTTCAGTGATGCGCCGAGGGATGCTTCGACGGCGTCTTTGATGTCCTTCGAGGGGAGGGGATTGACGCTGTCTTGCAGCTTTTTGAGTTCGACGATCCATTCGGCAGGGAGCACGTCGGGGCGCGTGGAGGCGATTTGTCCGAGCTTCACGAACGATGGACCGAGATCCATGCAGACAAGACGCACACGTTCGGGCAGCGAGATGCGACGACGTTCTTCTTCGCCTCGTTCCACTTCCGCGAGCGCTTCGGGATGATCGTGTTCTGCGGGAGCGTCTTGTGTGCCTCGAGTTCGTCCGCCCAAACCAATCCGTTGGGCCAGTTCACCGAAGCCGTGGCGTACGAGCACCACGTAGATTTGTCGCAAACGTCCGAGATCTCGGACTGCACTGACGATCGACACCATCTTGTTCGTCTCGAATCAGCGAACGCGGACGACGGTGCCCGCGTCGTGGTTGGAAGGTAAAACGGCCGTCCAGCCTGCGGGCATGTGCGGCGTGGTCCACCAGAAAAGCCATTCGGCATCGATGGGGGCGAGGTTCACGCAGCCGTGACTTCGTACGTGCCCAAACGATCTGTGCCAGAACGCTCCATGAAGTCCAACGCCTTTGGAGAAGTATTGGACCCAGGGGACATCCTCCATGCGGTAGTACCGGTGCGCGCCTTCGTCTTCGAGGTTGTCCATGTTGGACGTGAAGAGTTTGGCCCAGATGCGAAACGTGCCGCGAGGTGTTGCTGTCGCCGAGCCTTCGCGACCTTTGCCGGTCGATACGATCGTCGCGAAGACCGGTTGCTTGCCTTCGTAAGCGACGAGCGTTTGCGATTCGAGGTGCACGTCGATCCACCGATCGCCCGACGTTACGTCGACTTCGGCAGGCGGTTCGCCAAGGGACGGGTGCCGAAGTTCGGACGAACGAACCCAAGCACCATCGCCGATGCGCGCGAACGACGATGAACCGGAGGACTTTTCCTCGAAGAACGGAACCCGTTCGAAGCGACTGCGGTGATCGATCTTTTTGGCACCAGGGTTTGGCGAAGCAAACACATCGGCGTTGTCGACGACGATCCAGCCAAACGACAACGCCGCGGTTCCATCGCGCGGGATTTGCTCGCCACGAAACGCGATCGTGCGTGCAGGTCCGACGTCGCGCATGGGAACCCAGAGTTCATTGTGCGTGCGCCCGTAACGATTGCCTTCGACGATACGTTCTTCGACGACGGCAATGGCGAAGCCCGGTTCGAGCTGCATGTCTGGCGCGCCAGTGTCGGCCGCCGACAATCGTTTGTACGCAAACGATCCATCAGGTCCGATGAAGTAGTAACGAAACGGGAGACCGTCAGGTTGCGCGCGGAGAGCGCGGTAGTTGGCGTCGATGAAAGGTGTCGGCGCGAGCTCGACGGCATCTTCGCAGACCCAAGCGCTCGGTCCGATGCTGAGGTATCGACCGCTACAGCCGGCTCCCCGACGGATGGCAAAGATGGGCAAGTGGACGTCTTTGGCGGCGGATCCTCGGCGTGCAGCGGCTTCCCAAGGAGCGCTCAAGATCGGCTGATCGCTCTTGAGGATCCGTGCGCTGACGATGCCTTCTGCTAGCGGGGGTGCGTCAGGACCGACCCACGGAGGTTCGTCCGAGGCAAACCCATGTGTCGAGACAAACGCGAGTCCCAGGGCGAGGCCGAACGTGGACCAAGACGATGGACCGCGGGCTGCGACGCGAGGGGTGTTTTTCGCGTGCAGCCGGGGAGCCGAGGCGTTCATCAGCGGTAGGAGAAGCGGACTTCGTGGTCGCAGATGCGGTACTGGTCGCCTTCACCGATCGCTTTGCGCGTGATGCGCTGACCGGTGAACTCGACGCCGTTTGTCGAGCCCATATCGACCATGTAGTACTGGCCGTTCAAGTATTCGACCATGGCGTGTTGTCGGGAGACGTTCGGATCTTTGATCGTCAAGTCGCTCGACTGTTTGCCACGACCGATGATGAAACGGTCCTTGTTCACGATGAACCGTTCGCCGCCGTAATAAGCGAAGAGCGGGATCGCGCCGGGAATTCCACCTGCCGACGGTGCGGCCGGAGGCGGCGTTGGAGCCGCAGGCGGAGGTCCGGGAGGCGGTCCAGGAGGACCGGGCGGTGGTCCAGGCGGCATCGCGCCGTATTGCGGCGGCGGAGGCGGCGGAGGTGCCCCGCCAAACCCCATCGGAGGTGGA
>JBGAOI010001269.1:0-1802 GCA_044221885.1 Polyangium sp. (in: bacteria) | reverse complement strand
GCGCAACATGTTGCGTCGTCTCTTGCGGCAAAGATTCGGGGATCTCCCGACGCTTGTTGAACGTCGCGTCGAAATGGCCACCGTCGAGCAGCTTGAATCCTGGACGGATCGGCTGTTTGTCATAAATTCCGCAGAAGAATTGTTTGATTTGGGATCGAGGGGTTGAGCGAAAAGACTAAAATATAAAGTCAAGAAGCTCGTTTTGGTTGTGTGCCGATGCTTGGGCCCTGTGGGTTGAATGAGCGATGGAACGAAATAGGTTTTCTAGACAAACTATTTGTAGGATGGGACCGTTTTGCGATTGAGAACGGATCTTCGTCACGGATGGGGTGTGTTGGCGGTTTTTTCCGCCATGAGCCTTTCGGCGACCAGTTGCGAGGAGGCCACGCTGTGCACATTGGAGGAAAGGTGGTCCTTTCATGTGACGACCTGCTCAACGCTGGATGAAAACGCCGGCATCGACGGAGAAGGTGCGTGCTCGGCCGCAGAGTTCATTTGCTTGACGGAGGCTCCATGCACGAAATGGGGCGTTTTATCCTATCAAACAGGCGCTTGTATTGTTCATTTGCGAGACGGTCCAGCCATGTACTCCCAGTCGATCGATCTCTCGACGATACGTGATGGGTGTCGTACGGACGTTCGACCAAGCTCTGGCCTGGACGAGTTTGCCATGGGCCCTGGTTGCGAGTAGCCGTCACGCGCAGTCTCGGACAACGTCACAACACATATTCTGCATTATTGCCGAAGGGTCGAATGAGGCTCGTACTGCGCAATAACTGTTCCGCGTGAAATTGGTTCGGCATGACGATCACCATCACATTGTGCGACAAACTTCGCGGGCTCCCTTGACAAACACGAATTGCCTGTCTACACCGGGCGACCGTGGCCGAGACCAACCCGGAAACGTACAACGAAGAGCAGCGCCGAAAAATCGGTTGCCGCGTTGCTGTTCCCTCTGCTACGGTGAATGTCGATGGACCCACACGTACCTTTTGGCTCGATGGTTCTCGCCCCGGCCGGCGTAGCCGAGGCATATTCGTCCGGGAGTGTCGAGCGTCGCGCCAAACCAGTTGGGCCGCCGATTGCATTTCCGCCGATAGACGAACACGTCGTCGTGCCGGAAGTGTCGCGTGTCGAGCTTTTGGACGGTCGCGAGGTCATTGACGTGGGCTCGTTGCCTCCTCATGCGGATGCTCAAGCGTTGACGGGCTTTTTGCTCGCAGCGCATGTGCTTGCCGACTATGTCGTGGCGACGGAATTGCTGACGCGTAGTGCGGTCGAGTCCGATTTTGCGACGGATGTATGTATTCGCAAAAGGGGTATTGATCCGGAAACGGACGGTCGATATCTGGAAGAATTGTCGTTCGAGATCGTGAACGAACAATCGTTGAGCGACGTTGTGGGCAAAGCGAGGAATTTGTCGCGTCGCGGCGTGCGGCGCATCTTTGCGATATTCGTCAAGCTGGGCGAAATTCGTGAATGGTCAAAGGCGAAAAGCGAATTTGTCCCGCTGGACAAAGACAGCCTATTCGATGATCCCGTGTTCGTCCGGCCAATCGCGGTCAAGGCGTTGATGGACGGCACGTTGGCGGAAGCGGAAAACGAAGTCGCCAAGGCGCTGATTGCTAAGCAAAACCCCGAGATTGTCAAACTCCAAGACGCGGAGCACAAGAAGGGCCTCGACGAGGGGCACAAGAAGGGCCTCGACGAGGGCTTGCATTACGGGCGCAACATGTTGCGTCGTCTCTTGCGGCAAAGATTCGGGGATCTCCCGACGCTTGTTGAACGTCGCGTCGAAATGG
>JBGAOI010001268.1:0-1874 GCA_044221885.1 Polyangium sp. (in: bacteria) | reverse complement strand
CTCCGCAATCTCCCGCATCTTCGCCGGCGCCGACATCCGCTTCTCTTTCACCTGCAACCACACGTCATTCGTCGGCGCCACGTCCGATTCAATGCCGGTTACCTTCGGCCAGACAAACGCCGCGCACCACAAGTCCGCGACAAACTTTTTGTGCACGTACGTGTCCGACGCCAAAATGCGCCCCCACATCGCCCGCTTTTGCTCGATTGCCGACAAATCCGCATCGGAAAACGCTTCCATCGCCGCCACTTCTTTCGACAAAGAAATGCCGCCGCTTTCCCCAGCTCGCGAAAACAAATCAAAACCGCGTTGACCACCCGCCGACTTCTTGTTGCGCTTTTTTAACGCCGTCGCGACCTTTTTCTCGTCGCCTTCGAGCGCCTCCCACGCTTCATCCGGAATGCCCTTCTCCTGAAGCGTTTCCGTCGTTCCGAGCAACGCATTGCCATGCCGAATGTGCGCATCCAAAAACGACAAAGGCCGCCCAGGCTCGACCGCCTCCATCCACAAACTCACTTTGCACAGCTCCACAGCCATTGGATTCAAATCCACGCCGTACAAACACCGCCCCACCACCTGCCGCACCGCATGCCGATAATCCTCGCGCGAGGGCGTCCCGTCCGCTTGCAATCGCGCCACGTGATGCCCGAGGCGTTGCGCTGCCGCCAGCAAAAAATGCCCGCTCCCGCACGCCGGATCCACAACCGACAAACCGAGCAATGCTTCCACCGGTTTTTCCGGATGCGCCGCAATCGTCGACGTAATGACCGGCTCGAGCGCACTGTCGAGCAAAACATGCACCAGGCTTTTCGGCGTATAATACGAGCCCGTGGTTTTACGCGCATTGCCTTTCGTTTCGGCACCGTTGGCAAAATCGAACGTCCGCGCGTCATTGGAAATGACCGGCACCAATTCGAGCAGACTTTCGTAGACGCTGCCGAGTTCTTCGGTATCGAAATCGCGCCAATTCACGCGCACAATGCCCGCATCTTTGCGCAAATACGACAAACGAAACATCGCCCCGAGCAGCGCTTGGTTTTCCAATTTCGCCGCATCGAGCGCTGGACATTGATCCGCTGCAAAAAGACCCGCCAACGCGGGCAAACCGAGCCGAGGTTCGCCCGAGGTAAGGCCCCGAAAAACCACTTTCACGCTTTCCCACACATCGGAAAAACGATCGTGGGCTTGACGCTTCACTGCGCGCGCCCGCAAACGCCGCATTCCGTACGCGCGATCGTACAAAGACTTGGCCGCTTCGGAGGCCTCGGGAGCGAGCAATACGCCGCGTTCTTCGGCCGTCAGCAAAAAAAGCAATCGATACACGAGGCGGAGCAGTTGCTGATGAAACGTTTTCGTCGTGAGCGTTTTCCCTTCGCGCAACGCTTCGCGAATCGCTCCATTGTCGGGATGATTGAGAAACCCGTGGCCAAAAGCAATCAGCGCCGCTTCCACGCCATCGCGTAATTGATCACGGGCCCGTGTGCCTTCTTCTTGGCCTGCAGAACGCCATTGTTCCAGCGGACAATCCGTCACCGCGGCATCGGCCGCGCCAAACCGAGATTCATGCAGCAAAAGCCACAACGCGGAAAACTCGGCATAACGTTCTTCGGTGAAAATGCGAGCAATGTCCGCTTCGAGCCACGCCGGCCGCGCAAAACTGGCATTGTCCCGCAATAGACGGAGCGAAACGCCGTCCGTGACCAACCCCCACACGCAACGTTCGTCCGCATTCAAGCATTCTTGCGCCAAACCAAACGCACTCCGTTTTCGATGCCCATCCCCGAACATCGGCGCATGCGTATCCAGGCCGAGACCCGCGGGCGCGATGACCACGGGCACACGTTCCCCGAGCGCGGAAAAACCAATGGGATACA
>JBGAOI010001267.1:0-1879 GCA_044221885.1 Polyangium sp. (in: bacteria) | reverse complement strand
TCACATCTACAAAAGTGGCTGGCACCTTTGTGGTCGCACCTTTGTGGGCGTGGTTGGAGTGCGACCACATGAAAGCGCGCTGAAACCTACCGAGGGTTCGTCCTTCCCGTACGGGTGCTAGCATGATGCGCCGAGAATTTTCTTGCATTTCAGGTTTGGCGTGTGGTAGCATCGGCCCCCCGAAAGCCACCCCCATGAAAGTTCCGTACGCCAAGAGCGACTTTCCCTCGATTCGCAACGAAGGCTACTTCTTCGTGGACAAGACGCCGTATATCGCGCGGCTGGAAGATGTCTACGAAGGGCAGCTCGTGTATTTGCGTCCGCGGCGGTTTGGCAAGTCCACGCTGCTGAGTATGCTGGCCAGTTATTACGACATTGCGGCGGCGGGCGACTTTGACAAACTTTTTGGCGGTTTGTGGATTCACGAGCATCCGACGCCCAAGAAAAACGCGTATCTCGTTCTTCAATTGGATTTTTCCCCCGTGGCTTCGGAAGGCACGCCGGAAGAAGTTCGCGCAAGTTTTGCGAAGCAGGTGAAGGTTGCAGTGCGTAACCTCATGGACCGTTATCTGGACCAAATTCCAGCGCTTGACGAGTTGATGGAGGATGTGCGGTCGCCCGACCGGGTCGACTCGGCAGCGCTGATGTCGACACTGATGTCGATTGTCCGCTCCGCCGGACGCCAAGTCTATTTGCTGATCGACGAATATGATCATTTCGGCAATCGGCTCATTTCGGACGGCAAGATGAGCACGTACCGCGACCTGGTGAGCGCATCCGGATTCGTGCGAAGTTTTTATGCGGCGGTCAAAGCTTTCGCTGGAAATAATACCATCGCTAGAACGTTCATCACCGGCGTATCGCCCATCGTACTGGACGATTTGTCGAGCGGATTTAACGTGATCAAGCATATTTCTCAGCGCCCGGCACTGAACGCGATGGCGGGTTTTACCCAAGCCGAAGTTGAACATGCGGTGGATTTGCTCATAACATCTCGCCCCGAGCTGACCGAAGACCCACGAATGGCTGATCGTCGGATATTGCTCGAAACATTGCAATCGTATTACGACGGATACCGTTTTACGCAGGAAGCGGGCGAACGGATGTATAATGCCACGCTCGTTTTGCATTTTTTGTCAGAGATATTGGCCAATGGTGCTTACCCTCGAAACATGCTCGATCTGAATGCGCGCACCGATTATGGTCGCTTGTATGCGCTGGCCAAAAGCGCCACCGATCAGGAAGGCGAAGTGCGCGTCTTGCTCGATAAAATCCTCATCGACGGCGAAGTCTGCGTGCCTCTTGTCGAACAATTCGGTACCCGGATCCCGTTTGCCGGCGCCCAAGTCGCTTCGCTCTTTTATTACATGGGTATGCTCACCATGGGCCCGGATGCCGCCAACGAAATCATCCCGACGCTCGTGATTCCCAATCGGGTCATGCGTGAATTGCAATGGGAATACATGAGTTATTCGTTGGCCGATCAAGACAAGATCGTCGTCGATATGACCCACATCGAAACGGCCATGCTGGCGATGGCCCAACAAGCGGACATTCAGCCCTTGCTCGATGTGTTCACGAAGGATGTCCTTCAGTGCATCAGCAATCGGGACGCGCGAAAATTCAATGAAAAGATCATGCGCCTCATGCTGATGGCATATTTGTGCCAAACACGCGTGTTCAACGTCGTCAGCGACCTCGAAATGAAACAAGGTTATTGCGATTTGCTGCTCGGTTTACGCAGCGCCACGATGCGCGAAAAATACGCATGGATCATCGAAGCCAAATACGTCGCGATGAATGCCAAACCGGAAACCTTAGCAAAAACGGTTGATGAGGCGTTTGCCCAGCTCGAACATGACCTGAACGATCAAGGGAT
>JBGAOI010001266.1:0-1896 GCA_044221885.1 Polyangium sp. (in: bacteria) | reverse complement strand
AATTGCGGGATGCGCGTGAATTTCGGGTCGGCGGAGAACCATATCCGTTGTTTCCGGGAATGAGCGGGCGTGCGGAAATCATGGTCGAGCAGCGTTCGGTGATTGGGTACGTCTTTGCGCCGATTCTAGGTCTGCGCGAGAGCATGGCGGAGGCGCCGAAGTGAATATGGCATGGTGTCTCGCCCGCAAAACATTGTGCTTTTTTCCGTGGACAAAGTGTTACGGCGGCGAGACACAGTCAAAAACGACGTCAATTCGCGGTCGGTGCGAGCTGGCGAGTCCGCTCCACGTTTTGCTGGCAGCGTTCGAGGTCGGCACGCGATCGTTCGTCGGAAAAACCCAGCAATGTTTTGCGGACTTCGAGCGGCATGCAATACGACGTTGCGGACCATAACCTCGGATCTGCTGCATGACCCAACCCCTTGAAGTCGATGCGAAGGCGCGCACCGTATAGGAACATATGCATGAAGGGAAGGTTTCTTTCAGCCCACGAGGAAATGTGCGACGCTGCCGCGCGGCATCGGTTCAAGGCTGGGCCAACGACGCTCCCTGCACTTCGTCCACATGCCGCTTGCAGGATTCCAAGTCGGCAAGGGCCACAGATTCGGATACTCCCAAAATGAGAATTCGCTGTTCGACGGGGATACAATAGGCAGTGGCGGTCCATAACCGCGCATCATGGGGGCCGTGGATGGGCTCGAGGTCAGACCATATCGAGAGCGTACTGTCCTCGCACCCTGCAACGATATGCTTGCCATCCGGGCTCCATTGGGCGCAATTATAGGCTACAGAGGCACCGCGCAGGACCATGGGTTCGCCTGTGCCATCCGCATTCCACACCCGGACGGTTTTGTCTTCGGAAGCCGTGACGACCTGTTTGTCGTCCGGACTGAACACAGCCGAGTTCACCCAATGATCATGTCCGCGTAAAACCAATGGCTCACCTTTGCCGTCCGCATTCCACACGCGCGCGGTCTTGTCATTCGACGCCGTGACGATGCGTTTTCCGTCAGCGCTAAATACAGCGGACCAAAGTGGACCCTCATGACCTCGAAGAATGATGGGTTCACCGGTGCCATCCACGTTCCAGACGCGAGCAGTCTCGTCATTCGACGCTGTAACGATGCGTTTGCCGTCAGGACTGAACGCAGCCGACCGGATTTCTCGGTCATGTCCGCGCAAAACCAATAGCTCGCCAGAGCCATCGGCATTCCATATCCGCGCGGTCTTGTCATTTGACGCAGTGACGATCCGCTTGCCATCTGGACTAAAAGCTGCCGAACGGACGCCACTTTCATGGCCGCGAAGGAGCAGCGGTTCCCCTTTCCCATCTGCGTTCCAGATGCGCGCAGTCGCGTCCCAAGACGCGGTCACGATACGCATACCATCCGGGCTAAATGCAGCGGACTGGAGAATCGCCTGGTGACCCACGAGAATCACAGGATCACCATGGCCGTTGGCATTCCACACCCGTGCGGTATTGTCCCCCGACGCGGAAACAATGCGATCACCATTCGGACTATATGCCACCGCATTGATTGGCCCCGTGTGACCGGTCAGAAGCAACGGCTCGGCCAATTTATCGATCCGCCAGACGCGTACGGTCTTGTCCAAAGACGAGCTGACGATCCGTTTTCCGTCAGGGCTATACGAGACGGCGGATACCCCGTTCGTATGTCCGCTTAGGATCGCCGGTTTTCCCGTACCATCGGCGTTCCAAATACGAATCGTTCGGTCGTACGCACCCGTGACGACATGAGCGCCATCGGGGCTGAATTTCGCAGATGTAATGGTATTCTCGTGCCCGCGCAAAATCACCGGCGTCTTCATCCCGTCGACGTCCCATATCCGCGCGGTATGGTCCTCGGATGCGGTCACGATGGACCTGCCGTCAGG
>JBGAOI010001265.1:0-1917 GCA_044221885.1 Polyangium sp. (in: bacteria) | reverse complement strand
ATTGCTTTGTCGTGCAACGAGTCGCTTCCCGACACCACGACATGATACATTTTTGCCCACTTTTGGCCGGGCTTCTGTGCTGCCCAAGCGAGGTGCTGTCGTGCAACGTTCCGTGATACTTTCTTCGTTTGTCCTTCTCGCCGCTGGCCTCATCCAGTTCGCTTGCGTGCAGGATTTTGATCAATTCGATCCAGGCAAAGCGACCGGCGGAGCCGGTGGCGAGACCGCGACGAGTTCGAGTTCGTCCAGTGGAACTCCTGGAAGTGGCGGCGGCACGTCGTCGTCATCGTCATCATCGACGTCATCGACATCGTCTTCCTCCACAACGTCGTCTTCCTCGTCCAGCGGCGGAATGACGTGCATGAAGAAGCCCGATTGCGGACAGGATGACGCCTGTACGACATGGGCGTGTACGCAAGGTAAGTGCGTCGCGACGTACGCTGACATGACCAAAGTCGTCAGTGGCGACATGGATGGCAATTGCAAGGCGACGGTTTGCAACGGCGCGGGCATGACCGTCGAAGTGAACTACGACGCTGATACACCGCCGAGTGACGGTAACGATTGCACCCTCGAAACCTGCAACAACGGGATGCCAGTCAAGGATCTGGCTCAAACGGGGTCGACGTGTGAGGTCAATCGAAAGTGCGACATGAACGGCACGTGCGTGGACTGCATCGTTGATGGTGATTGTGGCGCGGCAGCACAAACCTGTTTCAACGGCACCTGCGTCTCATGCAGCGACAACATGAAAAACGGAGACGAAACCGGCGTGGATTGCGGCGGTTCGTGCAAGAAGTGCAACGGCACGGCCTGTGGCAACGCCAGCGAATGCGAAAGCGGCAATTGCGTCGACACCGTTTGCTGCAACCAAGCCTGCACGGGCGACTGCATGTCCTGCAACATCAACGGCTCGGCAGGTATGTGCTCCAACATCGCTCTGAACGGCACGGACACCATGCCCGTTTGTGGCGGCACGAGTGCATGCGATGGCGGCGGAGCGTGCAAGCTCAAGAACGGCGAAGTCTGTGTAAATGACGCAGATTGCCTAAGCAACAAGTGCATGAGCGTCATGGGCACGAAGACCTGCATCATGCCCTGACACACGCCTGCGTACCCTGACAAACGATTGTCCGGGTACGCAGTTTGTCTTGCCTAGAAACCTCAACTCGTTCACACCCGCTCGAACAGAGTCGCGATGCCTTGGCCAACACCAATGCACAGCGATGCCAATCCAAGCTTCTTGTCCCGCGCCCGCATCGCATGCACGAGCGTGCAGGCAATCCTCGCCCCGGACGAACCAATGGGATGTCCCAGCGCAATCGCGCCTCCATTGACGTTCACACGTTCAGGATCGAGGCCCAACGTTCGGACACAAGCGAGCGATTGGGCGGCAAATGCTTCGTTGAGTTCCACGAGGTCGACATCGCCCACGTTCACGCCAAGACGCGCGCAAAGCTTCTGCACTGCGGGAATCGGACCTTCACCCATGTAGCTCGGATCCACGCCAGCCGTTTGACCACCAACGATTCGTGCCAGCGGCGTGAGCCCCAAACGTTGCACCGCATCGGCCGAAGCCAACAAGAGTCCTGAGGCTCCATCGTTGATCGGCGATGAGTTGCCCGCCGTCACGCTGCCCCCTTTGCGAAACACGGGCGCAAGCTTCGCCAACGCCTCGACGGTCGAATCTGCCCGGACACACTCGTCCTTGGCAAACATGACCGGGTCACCTTTTTTCTGGGGAACGGGCACGGGCACGACTTCGTTCGCAAACGCGTTTTCTTGCCAGGCACGAGCCGCTTTCTTGTGCGATTCACACGCGAAGAGGTCTTGATCCGCCCGCGAAATGTTGTGTTTCTGGGCAACGTTTTCTGCGGTATCGCCCATCGAAATCAGAGGAAACCGCGCTTCCATACG
>JBGAOI010001264.1:0-1981 GCA_044221885.1 Polyangium sp. (in: bacteria) | reverse complement strand
CACGCGCTTGCATCCACGCGTATACGATCAGCGGAATAAGCGCTCCGCCCGCGAGCGGTGGCTTGAGTAAACCGGCCATACCAAACAAAACGCCCGAGACAAACCAATCTCGCGTGGTCGTTTCTTTCGTCGGTCGAGGCGCAAACAAAAGCGCAGCGATCGTGAGCATTCCGCCGAAAGATTCCGGTTGGGCAGTGTGCCAGAATTCGAGCTGCGCGTGAATCAACGTCATGACGAGGGCGGCAATGAAGCCGATTCGTTCATTGTTCCAATACCGTCGCGTCAATTCGACCAAACCAAGGCCCGTGAGACCAAGGCCCAACACTTCGAGCACGCGAATGGGCCAATCGCCTGAACCAAAAAGAGCCCGAGCCAAGGCAAACACGATGAAAATACCCGGAGGCTTGAAATCCCAGGCATCCCGATAAGGCATTCCGCCTTCGAGGACGGTACGTGCTACGACCGAATAAATGCCTTGGTCACGTCCGTGGCCATAAAGAAGAATCTGCGAGAACAGAAACAGAATGAGGACGATGCAGAACGCCTTGAAGCGGCGGCTTGCACGGACGGGCGACGTGGATGGGGCAGGGGCTTCAGCAGACACTGGACGGCGTTGTAGTTCGTTTTGAGCGCGGGATCCAAATTGTCGCAACGAAATGCGCAAAGCGCAGCGGATCCTGCGTTGAACGTTCTTGCCCGGTCATACCCGGTACGTGCGATCGATCGCCTTGACGAAGACCTCGGCGACCGACGTGATGGCGCCTGGCACGTTGATCAATTGCTGGCTCCCCGGGTGCGAATCCGAGCCCAGAATGTGCTCGAACAATCCGCTGTCGCGAAGTTTGTCGAGGGCTCCCGGCGGCAAAATCAGATGACTCGCAATGGCATGACACTTGGTTGCCCCAGCGCCGAGATACGCTTTGGCGGCCTGAATCAAGGACGAGCCCGTTCGAATCATATCGTCGTAAATCACGACTTCGCGTCCCCGCACGTCAGCATTCACGCCCGTGACGGCGAGTTTGCCCGTTTCCGAATCCCGCTTTTTGTAGACGAAGGCTGGTTCGACACCCAAGTCTCGCGCCAAACTCTGGACCCATTTCGCTCGACCCGCGTCCGTCGCGCCCAGAATGTATTCACGGCCGGCCATTTTTTGCTGCAAGACGCGCGTAATCATCGACGCCCCGTACAAATGATGCGTGACGTGACTGTCGCCAAAATAAAATGGAATCCCATCGGTATGCAAATCGAAGAGATACACGCGCGTACCGCCTTCGCACGGAGGAATGGCCGAAATCAGGCGGGCGCGCGTTTTGGCGGTCACGACTTCCCCCGGTAAAACCGCCCGTTCCATCGTGGCATATCCAAAATACGGCATCACAATAGACAAAGATCGGGCTCCGTTGCGACTGATGGCACATCCCAAATCGTACAACTCGAGCCAATCGAGGTCATGCGGCGTTCCGCCGAGCAAGACGACATCTCGGCCCCACGGATCGTCCGCAACACGCAGATATCGCTCGCCGTCGGGAAACGTCTTGTGCACGATTTGTCCACGATCGAAAGCTCCAGCCGCCAAAAAATGCGGCTCCATGTACGCGTACGACGAAATCGTGAACAGAAGATGTCGAGCCATGAGGTTTGTCCTTCCTAGGTTGGCCGTGACGACCTACCGTCGCTGCGATCCATCCAATACCACAAAAACCGACTTGAGTTGCACGTCTTTACCCGGTTCGGCCGGAACGTCTTCCGGGTCGGGCCAATCCTTGATTTGAACGATTGTTCGTCCAGCCAATCCCGCTGCGTCCTGCAAAACGCGCCGGAACTTGCCATGACCAATGCCTTTGTGATTCGTGCACGCCAAAAGCCGCCCCCCGGGAGCAAGCACGCGCATCGCCATGGCGGCAAGTTTCTTGTAATCGCTTTCGGCAGAAAATCGGCTTTGCTTGGTTGTCGCAAAACTCGGTGGATCCAAAATCACCAC
>JBGAOI010001263.1:0-2009 GCA_044221885.1 Polyangium sp. (in: bacteria) | reverse complement strand
CCGTCGCTCCCGTTGCGATCAACGCGTCCGCCAAGCGATCGTCCACCAAGATATGGTTCCAATACGACGTTACCAGTCGTTTACCTTCGATACGCGGCAAGTCGGCTTCCTCTGTCATGATGTACGGCTGGGTTTGGCGCGACGCTGCATAACATCCGGGACATGTGCCCGTCAGGTCAAACGTCGTCTCCCAACCCACATCGCCATCAATCTCCAGGCTGCAATTCGGATCGAGCAGAATGAGCGGCGCCGAAGCGAGTTCGTCGATAGTGTAAATGTCTTCGCGAATGACCGTCGGATCTTGGTTGTATGTGGCCAATACCTCCAGCAAGACGCGGAGTCGAGGATCGGAGTCTTCTAGCGTGACAATGACCGGATGCCCTAGAATGTTGGGTTCCCAGATATCTGCGACATCGGTACCGCATTGTGCTGGCCCCAGCACAGCATTGACTCCGCCTGGAATGCGGTTGGCATAGAAATGAACCTCGGCTTGAGTTTTCATCGAGCGGCAATCCTTCCTGGAAACGTATTTATTGAAAATACGGCCGAATCGCGTTCAACCAATCGGGATGATCGGCATAGGCTTTTTCGTATGCCTTCCAAAGTTTGGGGAGCGTCGTGGCATTTTTCGTCTCGGCAAGAAGCTTCTTCGTAATCGCCTTGTGCTCGAGGGCAAGCGTGGGGCATTCGTCAAGCCAACGAAGCTCGCCGACACGAAGCGGCCGGACAATCGAGGTTGCATGAGCCAAAACTGTGCGAATTGGCTCGCGGGAAAAGGGCGTCGATATCCCGATATTTTGCGCCACTTTTACGGCGCGGATTTGGAGCTGGGCAAATCCGACGCTGTCGTCGAGGTCGGTCAAGCCAAACCAGCATCGGACGGATTACCTGGCGTCGCAATTGCGGCGACATTGGCATCATTTCTCTTTCGGCAATGAAGCGAGGTGTACCATGGGAAAAACGAACAAACAGGAGCCTATGCCGTGGGGACTTGGACAAATGGGTTTGCGTCCTCCGGATCACGTGATTGGCCGGGAAAAAACATTACGGGAACGAATTTTCGACGCTGCGGGCGAGGGGCGATTACGGCGATATCAGGCGACGGTGGGCAATACGACGGCGGCCATTGTGCCCGAGGGTGATGCGTACACGATTGGCGACAAGGGCGCCTATGCGCTCATCTATGGTTTGCCCGTGGGCGTGAAGCATGAAGGAAAATGGCGTCATCCTGCGGGAACGGCATGGTCTGCGGACATTGCGGGCCTGCTCGAATCGGCTCCGTTTGTCGGAAAACCGGGAGGGTGAATCATGGCGCTTCGTCTCGTCCAGCAGGGCATGGGAGCGACTCGGCCGCTCGTGGCCACGTTTCTCGCGTGGGCGGGGATGGATGCGAAGATTCGTGCGGCGTTCGGTCCTGCTCCGTGCATTGTCGCGGATGACAGCGCGAAGGGGACCGAAACGCTCAAGGATATCCTCGAGTTTGCCCATACGAACGCAGGAGTTTCGAGCGTGTCGCGGTTGGCGCTCATTGGATACAGCGCGGGATGTCAACGCGTGCGAAAGCTTCGAATCGATGGGGCAAATGCTGATGCGTATTTGTTATCGGACGGGACGCACGCGTCTTGGCCTCCGCAAGAATGGCAAATCGCTTGGCTTCGAGACCTCGCGGAGCAAGCGAAAAAAGGCAAAGTGCTCGTCGTCGCGTCGCATACGTGGCAAACGTATACGGAGACGCTCAAAGACAAACCCTACGCGTCGACCGTGACGGTGCTTCGACGGGCGACGGGCTTTGCGCTCGAGCGCGGAGGTCCTCCCGATGCGCCGGTGGTTTCGCGAGAGGGTCAGCTTTGGGTGTATTCGTATGCAACGAAAGAGGCCGACATGAAGGCGCACAGCTACCAGGCAATGGTCGTGCAACCGAAGCTTGCAGCGTTGCACGTCGCGCCGTGGTTGCTGAACGGGCCGCAGCCGTTGCCGACGACGCCGACGAAGGGAGCGGCGAAGACGTC
>JBGAOI010001262.1:0-2015 GCA_044221885.1 Polyangium sp. (in: bacteria) | reverse complement strand
GCAGTAGCGTCGTACTTGGCCAATGGTTCAGTTACCGAGCCCGATACGATTGTCTCCGATATTGCCCCGCTACCACCGGGAACGATTCTGGAATACGAACGCGGTAGCGTTCGAACGACGACGTATTGGACGGTTCCGGTCGAGCCCTCGATTACGACGACGAGCAAAGATGCAGTTGACGGCGTACGTTCCATTCTTTTCGACGCCATTCGAATGCGCTTGATTGCCGACGTGCCGCTCGGTGTTTTCCTTTCGAGCGGCATTGACAGTACGACCATTGCTTTTTGTGCAGCCAGAGCCTCGAACCGCCCGATCCGCACGTTCACGGTGACGTTCGAGGAAGAGGAATTCAGTGAAGGGCGTATTGCCGCGGAAACGGCGCGTCGAATTGGTTCGGACCATTGCGAAGTTCGTCTGGCGGGACGTGATACCTTGAGTGGTATCGATGATTTCATCAAGTCTTTGGATCAGCCGTCACACGATGGCTTCAACACATACATCGTCTCAAAAGCTGCACGAGACGCGGGTTTGTCCGTTGCCTTGTCGGGTCTTGGTGGAGATGAAGTTTTTGCTGGTTACGACGGTTTTGGACGATTTGGCCTCGCGCTGGCTCTGGGTCGCTGGACGAACCGATTTTCTCCCCTGATGAACAAGGCCACGTCAGCTATTTCCAAAATCGGAAGTGTACCGCATCGAATCCAAAAATTCGTCAACTTGCTCCGCGGTGGAGGTTCCCCCGGAAAAACCTATGCGACAATGCGGTCGATGTTTGGCATCGAGCAGATAAGTCAGCTCGTTCGTCCGGAATTCGCTGAAGACGCGCCATTTTTGCCCGTCACGATTCCGCCGAAGTTTGCCGCATTGGTGGAGCGAGGCGCCATTGAACCGGCCAATGCTTATTCCGCACTGGAAATCTCCAATTACTTGCGTGACACGCTCCTCCGCGACGCAGACGTCATGAGCATGCGACATGCCTTGGAAGTCCGTGTTCCACTCGTCGATCACGTTCTCGTCGATCATGTGATGCGTTTGCCAGCGTCGATAAAATTGGATTCGAAGGTGAACAAACCGTTGCTCACGAAAGCGGTTGGGGATCTGCCCGAAAACGTTCTGCACAAGCCCAAGATGGGATTTTGCTTGCCATTTGGTGATTGGTTGCGAGGTCCCCTGCGGCCGTGGGCCGAAGAAATGTTGCTCGGTGATCCAATTCGACGTCTGCCGTTCATGAATGCAACGGCGGCCGCGGATATTTGGCATGCCTTCCTCAATGGTCGGGTTGCTTTCTCCCGGGTATTTTGCTTGACCGCCCTCATTGCCTACTTCGACACCCATAACCTATCCCTGGATTGAATTTCGACCACCCACTCCGCTGGCGCAATCATGAAACTCACCCTGCTTTGTCCGGATCTCGTCGACACGACCCAAGGAGGCATTCCCACGGTCACACGGCAAGCCTTGCGGCAGCTCGAACGAATTGGCGACGAGCGCGGCATCCGCGTCGATTTCGACATTTGGGCATTGCACGACAAACCTTCTTCGGTTGAAAACGTTGCCGCGGTCAGCGGTATGCGGCGCCCTCCAACACGATTTCGCGCTTTCTCGGGCGAACGCTTGGCCATGGTCGCCGCTGCCGCTGCCGAACGCCACCAGCACCATTTCATTTTTACGACGCATATTGGCGTGGGCCTCGTCGGACGTCTTTTGCGCAATCCTCGAGGAAAACTCGTTCAATTCATCCATGGCGTGGAGTGCTGGAGGCAATTGTCGGCACCCCAGCGTTTGGGACTCGCATCCACCGATGGCATTTTATCGAATAGTCGCTTTACGCTCAACCGATTCTTTGAATTCAATCCGCAATGGAATCGAATTCCTGGCACCGTGTGCTGGCTTGGGCTCAATCGCGATCTCGAGGTCAATCGATCGAATGAACCCGTGGAGGCCAACGATTGTCCATCGGTCTTGATTGTCGGGCGTATGACCGGCGCCGAGCGATACAAAGGTCACGAAGAACTCAT
>JBGAOI010001261.1:0-2022 GCA_044221885.1 Polyangium sp. (in: bacteria) | reverse complement strand
ACAAAGTTCCCCCATCGGCGGCCTCAAAATAGCCCACTTTATCCGTTTTCGCATCCGTGAAGGCATTCTTGATGTGACCGAACATTTCGCTCGGAAACATCGCTTCGCTAATGGCACCTGCATTGACGGGGACAAACGGCCCTTTGACCCGCGGCGACGACGCATGGATCGCTCGAGCCAATACGTCTTTGCCCACGCCCGTTTCTCCCAGCAAAAGCACGCACGCCCGGGACGACGATCGCGCTATCGTCCGCGCCTCGTCATACACATGCTGCATGGCCGGATGTCGCACGACAGGCGGATACGGCCACGTTCCGCCATCACCCGCATTCGTATTCGATGGCAATTGCATCAATCGCAACACCGCCATCACCGAGCCAAACCTGAGGCGATCCCCTGGCTCCACAACAACGGGCTCACCAGATTGACGTTGTTTGTCGGTCGACTCCGTTGTCGTCACTTCCACGGCCTTGTCTCCTTTACGTAAAATCGTTCCGTTTCTGCTTCCCAGGTCCTGAATTCGAATCGCTGCATCCACCGTCAAGAGCGCGTGGTTTGCGGAAACCGACGGATCCTGAATACAAATATCGTTTGTCCGAGGGTCCCGCCCAATGCGCAGTTGACCCACCACCGGCAATCGATGCCGCTGCGGCTCACCACTCCAAGTAAAAACAATCAATTCGAGCCGCCCACGAGAAACAGAAGATGTCTGCGTCATGTTTACCTACGACTTTCGCTCGACCGAAAACCCGGGCATCGAAACACGCCGACCATCGTGCAAGCGTCCAGGCCCTAAAGCACGCCGCGTGCCATGACCAACGTTATCCCAATTCCGCGTTTTTCTCGGCATTTACCAAGTTTGGCCCGGTGCACATCAAGTGCACCGTTGCGCGTATCGTGCAGCGCCAAATGCACGTGATGTGCATTCGCTACGACGAACCAACCGACGACCGTCTCAGGTCGTTTCTAGCTTGCTCCGAGGCAACGAACGTTGGAGAACTTCTATGTGCCGGTTTTGCCGCGCTCAGTACCGTTCGTCGTACGAGACTCGAGCCGCGTCAATTTGGGCGTTCTCGTATGAAATAGCCGCATCAGGAAATGTCATGGACAAATATCTTCGATTCAGATAACACTGGACATCCTGGGTCATACGCCTCCGGGCGAGGCCACATTGCAACAGAAAGCAACACAATGAGAACCTGGCAAAGTGTACTGTTCGTCGGATTTGTTTGCGGAAGTTTGGCTGCGGGAATCAGTAGTTGTTCGATCGCCGAGCCGGTGACGGACGACCATTTAACTTCGGAAACCCTGTCGCCCTCGTCGCACCAAAACGTGGTTGTGGGGTTGAAGGCGCGATTTCGAGTGAATTTGCCCAAGGACATTCAGGGGCCGAGCCCCTTCGAGATGTTGGGCATGGCGGACCAAGCCGTTCTGATGCCGGCACAAGCCGAACGCGTCGAATGGATGAATGACTCGTTTCGCCCTCGATTTTCACCAGAGGCGACGCGTGAGGTACGTCATCTGGCAACGTTGAAGCTGCCGCAAAAGGCAAACGGCATCTTCGAAGTCGTGGACGATGATAGCGGACTTTCGATGGGTGTGAAACTCGTGGGGGCATCCGCTGAATCGCAGGGAGAAGACGCAGGTGGGTATCTCGTGTATCCGCGAGGGCACGAGAATGGCGCGGATATCGTGCATCGACCATTGGCGCACGGGACGGAAGATTTTATTGTTTTCGAGCAACGGCCGGCAAACGAAGAAATCGTTTATGAGGTTTCCTTGGGGGATCATGTCGCGGGCGTGCGCGTGGTCGAGGGCGTCGTGGAATTGCTGGATGCTTCGGGCACGCCGCGATTGCGCATGTCATCGGCGCGCGTATTCGACATCGACGGGGGAGCGCACGACATGCGCGTGCACGTCGAGGGTTGTCGATTTGATACGGACCCGCGAGGACCTTGGGGCAGGCCGGTCGTGGATCCGCAATCGAGAATGTGCACGGTGCGATTGGAATGGGAAAACATC
>JBGAOI010001260.1:0-2025 GCA_044221885.1 Polyangium sp. (in: bacteria) | reverse complement strand
CTAGAACGTGTTCCAGTTTTCGCATAGGGACCTACCATCGGGAGATGCCCGAGGACGTGTCCGACCGCGCGGAGCTGCCCGCCCTCAACGATGTCTGAAGGCAACGTTTTGACATCATCTTCTTTCAGGACGATCGGCACGGGCACGACGGAAGTGGCGTATCGAATGGCGCAAAGGTGGCTCGCGTGCTGGTGACGGTCGAAGGATACAATCACCCATGCGCCGACGCGCATCTAGGCAGCAACGCATTTCACGCGCCTTGACGCAGAGATTGCGCCGCATACATCACACGTCCCCCCCAAACCATGGGTGACCGCGCGCGAACCGATTTCGAACGTGTTTGGCATGAACAATGCACAAATGCGCAAATGCGCAAATGCACACTCGAGTTCCGGCTGTAGGACATTCCAATGACAAATCGCCGACACCAGGATCCGATCCTTGCGGAGGGTCCGGCGGGACCGTGAAGACATATAACGGCATTTCGATAGGTATTGGGTTTACCGTTAAGCCCGGGAAGATCAGCCCCGTCGGCTTATCGCCCGAAATCCCACCTGCTCCTTGCATTCCCTGACAGTGCCGACCGAACCAGCTCACTCGAGCCGAAGCTCGTTCGCGCCCATGGCAACATTTCCGGCCGCGTCGGACATGCGGCCGTCGCCTATTTGCGAATAAACCGAACTCCCACTCTATCTGAATCTCGAGACACCGCCGGCGAATGTGTCGGGCGAGTGTCGTTGTCAAGGGTGCCAATGTATCTTTATCGCGAAATGTCGCTTTGCAGTCGATTGCAATGCTGACGAATGACAATGATTGCAATGCATTGAAGTGTATTATGTGTTATCGACCCAAACTCGGTTGGCGCATTCCGCGCGCGTCAAATGCAATGGTTGCGCCTTGGCCAGCGTCGGCCCAACGCGAGCCGCGAATTTTCGGCCATTTTCAGGGACTCGTGTGTTCAACGAACAATGGCACGATCAATGCAAACCAAGGCAAACGAATACGACGAACCGTCGCAACGACCAAGTAGGAGGTCATCATGGTACGCATTCATCACTTTATCGTCGCGCTGGCATTCACTCTGTTCCCGATGGGCTGCAATGCGGTAGGCTGTGCCGGCGAAGATCCTGATCAGGACAAGACCGTGAGCGAGATGCTCGTGGGAGCAACCGAGCAGGCCATGCCGCCTCCGGAACCGACCAAGGGCATGTTGTACGGCACATGGACGGGAGACCGCACGGGAGGGCACTTGTCGTCGCTCGTGCTGATGTCCGACCAACGATTCCATGCGGTGAAGGCCGTTATTTGCGTCAAGCAGCCGTGTGATGCGGCCATGGTGGACGGCAAGTATTCGCTGTTTACAAAAGACGACCGCACGTACTTCGCGCTCGGCGAGAAAATGGCCCCCGGCGTTGAATCGTACGAATATGCGGTGACAGGTGACACCATGCGCATTCGGCCAGTCATGCCGGGGTCGGAATGGTATTCGCTGCAACGCGCCCCCGCCGCATGGTGCGCGTCTGTTCGAGAATGCAAGGTGCAGAATCTGCCTACGGGCATATGCGTCGGTGATTATGCGTGTGAGCAGAGCGCATGCGTCTGGAAGTGCGCCAGCCCGTCGGATTCAGCGGTCAACACGGGAACCAAGACGCAATAGTCACAACGCAATGGCCGCAGCGGCCCTTGAATCATCATTCTGAACGTCCGCGAGCTCGAACGACGAAGCGACAAATGCACCGTTGAGCGACGTCACGTGTTGACGATTCGGATGCGAGAACAAATTCAAGGGCTGTTGACGCGCGATTATTTTTCGCTTGGCTACGCTGCGTCGCATCGATAGGTTGGCCCCGAAAGGTTGCCATTGCATGAGTCAACGAGACGTTCACGAACGCGCGATCGTCTGTGTACCAAAGTTGCCCTCGCCCGACAGATTGGTTGCGCTTTGAAGCTGGCGACGATGGGAGAAAAAGGCGTCATCAACGAGAATCGATTTCGTGACACCCTGGCGTTGCTGGATGCAACGAC
>JBGAOI010000125.1:263-14692 GCA_044221885.1 Polyangium sp. (in: bacteria) | reverse complement strand
AACGTTCGAATCGACACAGCCGACAACATTTCGAGCTGCGAATGTTGCGTCAAAATCAACTCGACGCGAGAATCCTGGACCATGAATGAAATACGTTCCCGAGGATAGGCGGGATCGAATGGCACATAGGCCGCTCCCGCTTTCAGAATGCCGAGAACTGCGATAGTCATATCCAGCGAGCGCTCAATGCAGACGCCTACGCGCGACCCGGGGCGAATTCCGTGTTGGCGCAGAGCATGCGCGCACTGATTGGCCCGCCGATCCAGTTCCGCATAGATGAGGTGTTCGGTGCCATATTGAACTGCAATGGCGCCAGGCGTTCGTTCGGCCTGTTCTTCGAACAGTCTATGTACGCTGTTGATTCGTACAAAATCCCGGGGCGTTTGGTTCCACGCCGACAAGAGTTTGTCCCTTTCCGCCCGCGGCAACAACGCCAATTCATAGATAGGCGTCTCGGCATTCGACGCTGCACTTTCGAGCAAGATGAGATATTGCTGAAGCATCCGCTCGATACGATCCCCATCAAAAATATCGGTATTGTATTCGAAGGTCACCGCCATGGTTTCGCCCAGCTCCATCAGGCCCAAGCTGATGTCGAATTTGGACGTTCCCGTTTCGATAGGCACTTGCTGAATCGTCAGGTTTGGCAGGGACGCCTCATTTCGTGGGGCATTTTCCAGCCAAAATAAAACTTGAAATAGGGGCGACCGGCTCAAGTCACGAGCGGGAGCAATACACTCGACGACGCGCTCGAAGGGTACATCTTGGTTGGCATACGCATCGAGCGTGATATCACGAACATGATGCAAAAATGTGCGAAACGAAGGATTTTTTTCGATTCGAGAACGAAGCACCAACGTATTTGCAAAAAAGCCGATAAGGCCCTCGATTTCGAGACGTGTGCGATTGGCGACCGGCGTACCCACGGCAATGTCGTCTTGTCCGCTATGCCGCGCGAGCAATATTTTGAATGCAGCCAACATGGTCATGAACAGCGACGTTCCTTCGCGCTGACTCAAATGCCCGAGCGCACGCGTGAGCGGCGCGGGAATGATCCCACGTTGCACGGTGCCTTGATGCGACATGATGGGCGGTCGGGCCCGATCTGTCGGCAAGTCGAGCGGGTCCAAGTTGGCGAGTTGTTTTTGCCAATAACGTTGTTGCGCCTGGAAGATGGAATCTTGCGTTCCTTGACGTTGCCACACGGCAAAGTCGGCGTATTGAATGGGCAGCGCCGGCAAGTCTATGGTTTTACCGGTTCGCGCCGCTTCGTATCCCGCTGCAAACTCGCGACTCAAAATCTCCAATGACCAGCCATCGGAGTAAATGTGATGAATTGCAAAGAGCAAGAAGTACGTTTGGCGATCAAAACGTACCAACAACCAACGAGCAACCGGGCCCTCGCTCAAATCAATCCGTCGAAAAGCCTCTTCATGAACAATTCGTTCAGCCATTGCCCGTCGCTCGGTCAAGCGCAGTGACGCAATGTCAGGGTCCAGGAGCAAGTCTCGAACGATGACCGGGTATTGCAATGGTGGAGCAATACATTGCACGACGTCGCCATCACGCTCCTCAAACGTTGTACGTAATGTTTCATGGCGGGCAACGAGCATATCGAGGCTCTTCTGCACAGCGTCACCATCCAATGCCCCACCAATCTGCAAGAGGAGCGGCGAGTTATAGAATGCACTTGCTGGTTCGAACCGATCCAGAAACCACAAGCGCTGCTGGGCGAAAGACGCGACCAGCGGGCCCGTGCGGGCAACTGGCTGAATCGGCAGTGTTTGTGTGCTGGTTTGTCCGGGGTTGGATTGAAGTCGCACGGCAAGACGCGCAATGGTCGACGCCTCGAACACCTCGCGCAACTGCAATTCCTTTTGAAATGCTCGACGAATGCGAGTAATGAGTTGCATTGCCAGCAACGAATGCCCGCCAAGCTCCAAGAAGTCGTCGTCGACTCCCACACGGTCGACGCCCAATACCTCGCGCCAAATATCCACGAGTTCGCGTTCGACAGTTGTCCGAGGTGCAAGAAAAAGACGCGCAACATCGGCTCGTTCGCGCGGCGGCGCAGGCAGGGCACGACGGTCGACTTTGCCATTGGGCAAAAGCGGCATTGCATCGAGAATCACATATGCTGACGGCAACATGTGCGATGGCAATTGCTCACTGACGTGTTTTCGCCACTGTGGTACCAGGACATGGGACCATTTGTTTCGCAACGGTCGGCTGGCAAGCTGATGCAATGGTTTTTCGCGTACAAGTGATGTTTGCCGGGCTTCGGGCGGAAAGCGGCGTTTGTCAGCTTGTGATGTTTTGACCAGCCAAACATCAAAGCGACCCTCGCGGCAATTCGTCGACCAACGAATCGTCACCGCATACGGAAACGCATTCGCCAGGGCCCAAAACGCTTCCGGGTCTTGTCCTTCGGCTTCGCGGGACTTCTCGCGCAATTCATGGGTCGTCGCTGGTGCGTCATTTGCCCAGAGAATCGACAATGCGCGAACATCCACAGCGACACGCGCATTCGGCACATTCGTTATGCACACGACATCGGGATTGTCTTGCGCCAATCTTGTGCGAATGGTATGCAGTGACAAACGATCGTCTTCCCAACTCCAGTTCATGTCCGATTGAATGACGTCCACGGATTGATCGATGAATAACGTCACGTCGTATCGAAACCGAACGTTTTCGTTGGGATGGATTCCCCGCTTTAATTGAACGTCAACGTAAGTGATTCTAGGAATTCGCGCCTTCAAGGCGACGAAAAATTCGGGCGTGAATGTCAGAGCCTCTTCGCGGTCGAAATTGCGCAAAACCCGTTGCTGCAAGTGCGAAACGGGCAATGCAGGCGAGGCTTGATACGATTGCACCGAAGCATGAAATGCTTCGACGAGCAGCAAATTTCGCACGTCGCCAATGAATACGCGACCGCCTGCTTCAACGAGATCGATAGCTCCCCTGAGAACGTCGATCGCATACGAAACGGACGGAAAATATTGAATGACCGAATTGATGATCACCGTATCCAGGCTTCGTGGCGCGAATTCCGCCAAATCTGTCGCTGCTCGACAATACAGTTCAACCTGCGGCAGATGAATGATACCGCTTTTCAAAGTCTCAGCAATCAAATGGACGCCGGCCTCGGAAATGTCCGTACCAATATATCGTTCGCATCGCGGCGCAATACGATAGAGCAGCATGCCTGTACCACAACCAAGTTCGAGCACGTGGTTCGGGTTGTGCTCGAGAATTCGGCCTACGGCACTACCCACCGCTTCGCGCACTTCGGCTTCGGAGAACGTCAATCCCGTGTAGCTGCTCAGCCAACCGCTATAATTCAACGTGGGATCCACGCCTTCGCGTTGATGGTACATTCGATCCCATATTGCTCGCCAATCGGTCGACGTATCCAATGACGTAACGACGGATTGTTCGGTTGCATCATGTTTGACGGAGGTTTGTCGTGCAATCGGCGTATTGTTTGCTGCTTCCACGTCCGATACAAGTGGCACAACATAGGCGACGATGCGTTTGTCGCCGTCATTGTCTTCATGTACCGCCACCACGGATGTTTGGATCGTTGCATGGTTTTCGAGAACATTTTCAATTTCACCGAGTTCAATGCGGTATCCGCGGAGCTTTATCTGATGGTCACGGCGCCCCAAATGCTCGATACGACCATCAGGTCGTTGTCGCACCCAATCCCCTGTACGATACAGGCGCGTGCCCCGATTGGCACCCCAGGCATTCGGAATGAATCGTTCCGCGGTTAATCTTGGACGGCGTAGGTAACCCCGGGCCAGGCCATCACCACCAAGATACAATTCGCCTGGCTCACCTAGAGGCACCGGCACAAGTTGGTCATCGAGGATGTAGGCTTGGGTATTGGCAATAGGTAGGCCAATGGTCATTTCAGGGTGTTCTCTCGAAACGTGCGCCATGGTTGACCATATCGTCGTTTCTGTCGGTCCGTACATGTTCCAAAGTTCGGCACATCGCGGCTGAAGCTGATCAGCCAATTTGGTCAACAATGCTTCGCCACCGCAAAATACACGCAACCGAGGATTGCCCCGCCATCCGGCGGCCAGCAGCAAATGCCACGTCGACGGAGTGGCCTGCATCAGTGTAGTGTGATGTTTGTCCAGAGCCCGAACCAAGGACGCACCATCCATTGCCGTTGCACGAGCGGCCAGAACGACGCGCGCTCCAACCATGAGCGGCAAATAAATTTCCAGCCCCGCGATATCGAACGAAATGGTTGTAACGGCAAGCAATGCATCGGTCGATTCAATGCGCAGTTCATTCTGCATGGCCCACAAAAAATTCGCCAATGCGGCGTGCGGAATCTGTACGCCTTTGGGTTTGCCGGTGGAGCCGGATGTGTAAATGACATAAGCCAATTGCGCGGCTAAGCGTTCCCGCAACTTCACCGACGCCACAGATTCAGTTCCAAAATCCTGACATTCGTCGAAACATAAGAATTGCACGCCTTCATGTGCGGGTAGCGAGGTCAAGCTTTTGCGATCGGTCAATACAATCGGCGGCGCCGCGTCGCCAAGAACAAATGCCAAGCGTTCCTTGGGATCGTTGGGGTCGAGAGGAAGATACGCGCCGCCGGCTTTCAAGATACCCAGCAAGCCAACGACCATTTCAATGGAGCGATCGATGCAAATGCCTACGAGGACCTCGGGGCCAACGCTCATTGATTGCAAGTAATGCGCAAGCTGATTCGAACGGGCTTCGAGTTCGCCGTAGGTCATTCGCTGATCCTCGAAGACCAACGCAATCGCCTCCGGTGTTCGCTCGGCTTGCCGGGAAAATAATTCGTGAACGCTCTTGGGTTCTGCGATCCCGTTCTCGATATCATCCGTATGTTTCATTTCTCGCCCCATCACGAACGTCACAATCGGAGCTCGCGCTCGAATCACCAAAGATGCTGTTTTTCTCGCAATGCTCAGTTGATGCTGTTGTCCGCCATTTTCTTACGCAAACTGAGCGGTCGCATGTCGGTCCAAACTTCTTCGATATAGGCCAGACAAAAGTTCTTCTTGCCGCTTTTGCCCACTTTGCGCCAACCGGCCGGTACATCACGATCTATCGGCCAAATGGAATATTGCTCCTCGTGATTGACGACCACGTCGAATTGTGCCTCGTCATCATCGAATATGCTGCTCATGCCAATCTCCTCGTGGGATCTTTCCCAACGGCAGTACGCAATGAGCATGCCGTCACTCACGACACCATGTTCGCGCATTTCTCGCGTAAAATTTGGCGAGTGTCGTCACTTGACGACACTCCATCGTCGAAGATGTCGCCACTTGACGACATTCGTCACCAAATGGCGACATCGTGTCGAAATGCGCTAGTTACTGCCTTGCTGCCACGTGCAGCTCGCAACGTTCCAAGTCTTTACGCGCTTGTTCTTCACCAAATCCAAGCCACCTTTTTCGAACATCGAGCGGCATGCAATAGGCGCTCGCCCCCCACAAACGGCGATCTTCGGGGCCCCGCAACGGCACGAGATCTTCAAAGAGATGAATGGCTTTGTCATCCGAAACGGCCATGACTCGTTGACCGTCGGGACTAAATGCAGCAACCACAATGTGCGGATTCGGCAATCGCAATAGAAGGGGCTCCTCATTTGCATCCGTTTTCCATACTCGCACCAATCCGTCATTGCCACTCGAAAGAAGGCGACGACCATCGGGATGAAACATATCGACGCCCGTTTGCGAATCTAGTTTCGGAAATACTGTGGGCTTTCCCGAACCATCCGCATTACAAAGTACGAGTTCATCACCTGCAAAATAAGCAATGCGCTGGCTATCCGGACTAAATACTACGGCATTGATAAAACCATTCACCTTGAACACAACCGGGGAATTCTTTCCCTTGGCGTCCCAGACGCGTATCGTCCGATCCTTCGACAAGGAAACGATTTTACGACCATCAGGGCTGAACGTCGCCTGTATGACGTCATTCGTATGCCCCTCGAATACCATCGGTTCACCCGTACCATCGACATTCCAAACCCGGACGGTTTTATCTCGAGATGCAGATACGATGTGTTGGCCATCCGCACTGAAATTCACCATCAAAACACCATCGCGATGTCCTTGGAACACGCGTGGATTTCCCTCCCCATTGCCGTACCAAATGCGAATCATACGATCTTCAGAGGCCGCTGCAACGCGTTGACCATCCGCACTGAAAGCGGCGGAATGAAATGGTACGCCTTCGCCATCGAATACAATGGAGTCACCCGTGCCGTCTGCATTCCAAATGCGAATCGTATTGTCGTCCGCGATAGAGAGCACTCGTTGCCCGTCGGGACTGAATAGAACCCGGAAAACCGCTCCTGTGTGACCTCTTAACACAATCGTTTTTCCTGTCCCGTCACTGTTCCAGATGCGTACGGTTTTGTCGTCGGATCCGGAAACAATACGCCGCCCATCGGCGCTCATGACCGCATCGAGAATCGGCTCCGTGTGGCCTTCAAATATGCGCGTCGTACCTGGCCGACGGACTTTCCACACCCGAACCGTTTTGTCGCGGGCCGCCGAAGCAATTCGTTCACCGTCAGGACTGAATTGAATCGAACCAATACGCGTTCCCTCCTCGTGCCCCTCGAATGTATAGGCATCCCCAGTTTGATCAACATTACGAACCACGATGATTCTGTTGTTCCGCAGGAGTGCAATACGTCGTTCGTCAGGGCTAAACGCCGCACGTCCGACAGCGTCCTCGGATTCCTGAAATACAACCGATTCACTTCGATTGTCGAGATCCCACATGTGCACTTTGCTCGAGGCAGGAGCGGGCGTGAATATTCGGCGTCCGGTCGAATTCCACGTCGCCAGATAAATGCGTTCACCACGCTGAACGATGGTGGAAGAGCCCGAACCGTCCGTGTTCCATATTCGCAACGTATTGTCCGCAGAAGTGGAAAGAATTCGCCGCCCATCGGGACTCATGGTTGTAGAAAAAATGGCGCCTTCGTGTCCTTCGAGAACAATGGATTCATTCGAACCGTCTGTCTTCCAGATACGAATCGTTTTGTCGGGTGAAACCGTCACGACACGTTGTCCATCGGGACTGAATTCGACTCGCGTCACAGCGTCGGAATGTCCGCGAAGGATGACGCCGGCGCCCTTTCCGTATGGATCCCATATTCGCGCCGTCTTGTCGTGCGACGCCGATGCAATGCGTTGGCCATCGGGACTCCACGCCGCATGAAGAATTCGATCCTGATGTCCGTCGAGCACGATAGGTTTTTCTTGCCCATCTACATTCCAAATCTGAATCTTGTCAAAAGACGCAGACATGATGCGGCGCCCATCGGGGCGAAACGCAATTGACACAATGGGTTCGTCATGCATTGCATTGAACACGAGGCGATTCTTTTTCCACACGCGCAATTGTTTATTCGTACTCGTCGCCAGGTATTCCCCATCGGAACTCCACGATGCCTCGGCAACTTCGTCTTCGTGATGCAGGATGAATTCCGAAACATGGGACGTGAGGGCATTCATTGCCAGCATGGCCCATCCAGCGGGAATCGATTCCGGCTCGATTTCCCGGAGCAAGGCCAAAACCATCGTGGGATCTTTCTCCTGCAATGCGCGAGCTGCCGCCATTCGCGTCGCATTGCGGGCCCGCAACGCTTCTGTCTCTGCATGTTGCGCATGCGTCTGCGCATTTCGAGCTTGCTCGTCGGCCAACCGAGCTTGCTCGTCAGCACGTCGGGCCTGAGCGCGCGCATCAAGAGCCAACAGCCCCACGACGATAACGACCATGATTGCCGCGCCAACCAAGGCCCCAATCCATTGCAACTTTCTTCGCGCTGCTCGTTCCGAAAGTTCGACAACTGCTTCCAGATAGGCCAATTCGCGCGGTCCAATCCTCGCCGAATCTGTCGATCGCGCGTCTGTCCTGTATTGCTTGAGCCATTGTCCGGCGCTTTCTGCTGCCCGGTCGCGCCAAAGAAGACCTTCCGCCTGGCCATTCTTGTCCCATTGCGCTGCCACTTGACGCAATTCCGCTAAAAATGAAGCATCTTTTGCACTCTCGTCCAACCATCCTTTTAACTTCGACCATTTGTCAATCAACGACTCATGCGTCAACTCTACGGTCTTTTCTTCCCGATCGCCACCCGCTTCAATCGTCACGAGCCGAGCTTCCGCCAATCGTTGCACCACATGTCCAACCTCGGAGGCTTCGCGATTCACCAACTGGAGTTCTTCCAGACGCACCACAGCTCGGGTTCTCTCAGGTGTGACAAGGCGCAGAAGAATCAACTGTGCCATTTGTTTTTCCACGGAACTCATGCCCACCAAAGTCGCGTCCGCATGACTCGACAACGCTCCAGCTACGCCACCCAACGCGGCATACGCGGAACGAGTCACGCGTTTGGCCTGACGATCCCGCTCTTCCCATAATTTCGCGGCTGCGAATTGCAGCAAGGGCAAAGGGCTTTTCGTGCCAGCAAGATCATCCAATATCTGATGACAAAGATTCTCATCTTCGAATTGATATCCGGCTCTTTGGAGTGGTTTTTCCAAAGCATTGCGCAATCCATGAGGTGACACTGGGGGCAAAAATAACAATCCGCGTGTCATGAGCGTCAGAAATCGATGTTCATCAGCCACTCGATCCAAAAAATCAGCGCGAATCGTCATCACCACACGAAGCGGCGATGACGCATCGTCCGCCACCCCTTCAACACACGCGCAAAATGCCGCACGCTCTGTCGCCTCGATGCCTTGCGTATACAGCTCTTCCAATTGATCGATAAAAAGCAGAACGCGATGTTCCGCGCTCCGCCGTCGACAACGAGCTCGCAATGTGGCCCCCAAATACCCAGGTTCAGTTCGCAGCGTCTCGGCAATGACCCGCGCGTCGGCGTGGGTCGTGTCACCTGCAGAATCGACAAGAAATGCAAGAACGTCCGCCAATGCCGCCAGCGGTTGTCGACCCGGACGAACCACAAACGTCTCAACCGTACGATACGCCCGTTTGAATGCAGGAACGACGCCCGCACGTACCAACGACGACTTTCCAGCCCCCGATGCTCCCGCAATGGCAACAAGCGGTTGTTGTCGGAGTCGACCTACGATTGCGGAGATATCGTCATCCCGTCCAAAAAATCGATGAGCATCGCTTTCTTGAAACGCCGATAACCCAGCATAAGGGTTTTCGTCTTCCTCGCGTACTCCGAGCTCCTTCTGCGCGCGCAATGTTTCGAGCGCCTCGGCCAAGGCAATAGCAGACGCCAATCGTTGATCGCGTGGTTTTTTCAAGCAATCATCAATGATGTCTGCAAGTTCGGGCGCATGTGCTAGCTCCAATTGCGCGCTCGGCATGGGTTCGTCCGGATTCGATAGCCGGCTCCAGGAATTGGCATTGAGCGGCGCCAAGGGATGGTGCCCTGTAGCGAGTTCGAACAAGATAATGCCCGCGGCCCAAATATCGCATTGACCATCCAAAGGCAATTCCAACCATTGCTCCGGCGCCATGTACGGTATGGTTCCGACAATCGCACCATGTTGGGTGAACCCTTCGGGCAAGGAAGACAAATTCGTTTGTCCGCCTGAAGATTTCGGCCACTTCAGACGCATGCGTTTGGCAATACCAAAATCGAGCACCTTGATTTGTCCGTTTTCCGAAAGAAATATGTTTTCAGGCTTTAAGTCCCGATGCACGATACCCATCCCGTGCGCACACGCGAGCGCTCGAGCTACAGGCAACATCCAGTCTACAATCATCGCTACATTGGGTTGAGTCACCGACGCGATGATATCCCGTAATGTGCGCCCTTCGAGGTATTCGAGCACCATGTACGGTCGACCCTCGATTTCGTCAACGTCGTGAATCACAACGATATTTTCGTGGCGGCATTGTGCAGTCGTCCGAGCCTCCGCGACAAATCGTCGCCTGGCGTCTTCGGACGTCTCCAGCAAAAACTTCATGGCCACGAGACGACCGAGGCGAGTATCGCGCGCCAAATATACGGTACCCATACCCCCTGAACCAATCGGTCGAATGATCTCGTAATGCTTGACAATCATTCCCGCTTGGACCGGAGCCGCATCCGGCAACTCGTGCACGTACAAATTTCCGTTGGATAATGTGTCCGCTATGGCGAATGCAGCCGATCCACGCTCACTCGCATGTTTGCCTTCGGATTCGGGTTGACTTGACCAATCTACGAATTCGGCTGTGATTCTAGGTTCATTACGATCAGCCATCGCCCGCCTCTGCGTTCCGGCGAGAGGTAGACCGACAAAGAGACCGTCTTGCCTTGCGAGATACGATGTCTTTCACGTCCACTCGATTCCCGTCATGAGTACACCATGCAACAAATGCCAAGCGACGTCCATGAAAACCAGCTCGCTATGAGATTTCCCCGTCCGAAGGACAACGTCCGACAGCACGAATGAATCTCGACCCGTCTCGCCCGCCGGCAACAGGCGCTTCGGATTCTTCTCGACTCCATTACATACCCATAACCGCAACCGAGCTAAACACGAAACCGCTTGAATCGTCAGCGCAGCCATCGCAAGATGTACCTTGTTCGATCAAGAGCTTTACGTTCGCAACCAGGGCATGGTAGCAAGACTCAATGGCGAAGAATAGCGATGCTCCTACGCTGACATTGATCCGTGAATCCGAACGCGAATGTGTCGAAATGCCCGCGGCGCGTATTCGATTACGAGGCCCCGATCGCCAAGATATCTGTTTCGATCTTGGCCTGGCTCCCGTCGTCGTGGGCACATCGCCGGAATGTGACATCGTGGTCGACGAACCTTACGTATCGCGCCGACATTGTGAGTTTGTCCGGACACCACGAGGTGTGATGGTGCGGGATTTGGGAAGCCGAAATGGCGTGTGGATGCAGACGACACGGCTCCTTGAAGCGATCGTCGCGCCCGGTGGAAACGTGACTTTGGGCAACATAACGCTCACCTTGGAAACCCAAACAGACCCGGTACGAGTTGCGCTTTCACAAAGCCATCGCTTTGGCGAGGCTATTGGGAAAAGCGTCGTCATGCGGGCACTTTTTGCGGTGCTCGAAAAGGCCGCTCAAACGAATGAACCCATTCTCATGCTCGGAGAATCTGGTACCGGAAAAGAACTTCTGGCCCAAGCGATTCACCATGCAAGCACACGAAGCAAAGGACCTTTTGTCATCTTCGATTGCGGTGCAGTCGCCCCGTCGCTCGTGGAAACCGAATTGTTCGGGCATGAAAAGGGCGCTTTCAGTGGAGCACATACCTCGCGAACGGGGCTCGTACAAGCTGCTCACAGAGGTACGTTATTTTTGGACGAACTCGGCGAACTGCCGCTGGATTTGCAACCCAAATTGCTCCGTGTTCTGGAAAGTCGCACGGTTCGACCGGTCGGAAGCAATCAAACGATTCCGGTCGACGTGCGTATTGTGGTCGCAACGCATCGAGATGTTCGACAAAAAATGACGACGGGCGAATTTCGTCAAGACTTGTACTATCGATTGGCGGTTGTCGAAGTGAACATTCCGCCATTGCGGGAACGTCGGGATGACATTCCATTGCTCGTCGAACACATGCTTACTGCGCGAAATCCTCCTTGCACATTGGCGGACTTGCCTCCGAATACACTGGACATGCTGATGGCCCATGTTTGGCCTGGAAATGTGCGGGAACTTCGAAACACCCTGTCGCGGATATTGTTGTTTCAATCCGCCAACGCTCTCTCCTTGCTCGATTCTGGAGAACAAGCGTCCGTATCCACGCCAAACCCTGTACCGCTCAATATCCCCTTCCATGAAGCACGAAATGCATTGGTCGCAGACTTCGAGCGGCGTTATATCACCGCACAGCTCCGTGCACACGGGGCAAGCGTGACAGCAGCGGCAAAGGCCATGGGCGTTTCTCGACAATTCCTGCACAAGCTCATTGCGGAACACGGTGTGAAAAACACCTAAGTGCACGCAATCAGGCAAAAATTGGCCGCAGAATCAGCAGACAAATCCCAGCCTGATGCCAATTCCCTCTACTTGCAACAATACGCAACGTCATACGCTGCACCAGCGTCGACCATTCCATGCTGGGAACACGGTGTCGTATATGCGGCTGTGCCGCCGATCAATCCGCAAGCTTGAAGGCATTGGCCATTTTTCACACCCCATTGCGGCGACGGTTGATTCGCCGGATCGCAAATCTCTTTGCAACAATAAGCCACGTCATACGCGGGTCCTGCATCGAGTTTTCCGTTTTGCGAGCAAGGCGTCGTAAACGCCGACGTTCCACCGGCAACGCCACACGCAGGAAGGCATTGGCCATTTTTCACGCCCCATTGCGGCGACGGCTGACTCACGGGATCACACGCCGACGCGGGGTCCTTACAACAATAATCCACATCGTACGCTGCGCCAGCATCCACTTTGCCATGTTGTGAACAAGGCGTTGTAAACGCCGACGTTCCACCAATCAACCCGCACCCTTGAAGGCATTGCCCATTTTTCATGCCCCATTGCGGTGACGGTTGACTCACCGGATTACACCCTGGAGGAGGAGGCGCTACCCCATCCCAACAGCAATACGCGACATCGTACGCAGGCCCAGCGTCGACTTTGCCATTTTGCGCGCAAGGTGTCGCAAATGCTGACGTTCCTCCGACTTGACCACAAGAAGCCAGGCATTGCCCACCTTTTTCTCCCCATACCGGAGCTGGCTGCGTAACCGGATCACATGCACTCGTCGTGCCGTCTTTGCAGCAATAATCGACATCATAGGCTTTTCCCACGTCCACCTGGCCATTTTGCGCGCAAGGCGTCGTCGATGCGACCGTTCCTCCAAGCACGCCACACGCCGGCACGCACGCGCCCGATTTGACGCCCCATAATGGCGCCGGTTGCGTGACCGGATCACACGTAACCGACGGTCCCGCCGTTGCTTTGCCTCCTGCCGCCGCAACCGCTTCTTCGACGACGCGGTGCAATCCGGCAAGATTGCTATCAGCAAAACCCACGTGGGTCTCGTCCCATGCATACCAAAGAATGACCGGAATTTCGTCAGCACGTAGGGCCAAAATGGTTTGCGACACGAGCGTCGCTTGTTCTTTATGCGAAAGCGCGCGACCCGAGCCGCTCAAGGCATTGAGTATCCCCACTTCGGTGGCCCAAAGCGGTTTGGTTACGTTATGACGCACCATTGCTTTTCGGAAGAGTGCGGTAATTTCCGACGCGGTCGATGGTTTCCAATTTTTCGGATACGGATGGTACGAAATCGCATCGACAAACTTTCCGCCGCCGCGTGAAAGCCATGCATCGACGGGGCCTGTCGCCAAATTCGCCGCCAATCGATTCCACCCGCAACAAAGCACCGTCCCAAGTTTGCCCTGCGCAACAGCTTTGACTGAATTCCAAGCGCGTTTGTGCAAATCGAAAAGCTGGTCGTCGCTCCCGTCCCAATACGCAATCGGTGCCGACGGCCCAAGGTTTGGCTCGTTCCATACTTCATACACGGGCGCTTCGCCCCGCGACGTGCGCTTATTGACATAACGCTGCGCGACAGCGGTCACAAACGCCGACCAATGGTCGGGATTGTCCGGATAAACGATGCATGCACCCGTATAATTCGGTTTACAACCGGCAGCCGCCCAGGGTGGCGTCCCGTAAAGCACAACCATGGGTCGCATATCAGACGCAATGATTTGATCCATGAGTTTGTCGAGTCTATCCCACACATACGTATGCACGCCGTCGATAGGCGGGCTCGGTTCAATTTGCGCCCACGTCACGTCCATATCCCAAAGCCGCGCCATATAGAGCGCTGTGGAACTGCCGGGGGCAGGCCAGCCGCCAATGGAACCGCCGGGTGGAGGCGCAGGATTGATTCCCAGCTTGGTCGCATTTCCCTTGAGAGCGACTTCATTTTGCGTCGCCTCCTCCAGCGTATCGGGAAGAGTCAAACAGCCACCAAAACCGAGCGTCAGGATCGAGACGACCGCAAGCGATTCATATTTCATGGTGCTCTCTTGTCTACAGCAATTGTCGCGCCTTGACAAGTCAAACATTTCAAACCAGCGTGGCGGCAAATTCGAGTGCCCACAAGGTCGATTCCGTTCTGTATTGCCAACAAATCTGTGTACTTCCAAAGCACTCATCAATCGTCGTCTACGTCGTGAACCAGCTCGAGTCCCTTTTTCGCCAACCCTCGCCCGTGAGCTCCTGCCCATTGCGTCGGATATGGTTTGTCGCCCCTGACGGAATACCAAACAATGCGATTCATCAGGTCATCTTCAATCGCATCAGGTTGCGACAAATCTTGGTCCGCCGTTCGTTTCGCCCACTCCTGCGCCGTAGGTGACATCGAGGCCATTGGCGGATTGAGCTCATCAATCGGGTATTTCGCAGGCTTGTAGTCATAAGGGGTCAAGTCCGG
>JBGAOI010000125.1:0-253 GCA_044221885.1 Polyangium sp. (in: bacteria) | reverse complement strand
ACAAAACAGTCGCTCATGAGCGGCGATAACGCCACGATATCCGTCGTCGGTGCAATGCCCAGGATACGAAAAATCGTGTGAATCACGGACGTCTGATTGTAGAAATTCGGCACCAAGAGCCCCCGTTTTGCATACGGACTGATGACGAATGCGAGCGATCGATGGCCATCCACATGGTCAAAGCCACCTTGAGGGTCGTCCTCGATCACGAAAATAGCCATCTTTGCCCACCATTTGGACTTGCTCAATCCAT
>JBGAOI010001259.1:0-2029 GCA_044221885.1 Polyangium sp. (in: bacteria) | reverse complement strand
ACCGAATTGATCGTGGTGGGAATCCCCCCCATGCCTCCGCTGGAGAAGCGAATGGTGAGCGTGTCACCCGCCGCCGTCGTACCATTGGCAATGGTGACCGGAGTCAAACGATTGGGGGTTGTTGTATCGGCAACGCCATTGACATTCAGCGCCGTGCACTCTTGCGGAGACAGGGCCGCAGGAAACAATCCATATCCTGCGGACTGCATTTCACGGGTAATGGCGTAGAGCGCGATATTGCCATTCGTTTGCGCGTCTACGGTACCGGACGTGGTGCGACGTTGGTTGTCGAAGACCGACATCACTTGCAAAATGACCACGGTCAACAACATGCCAATGGCCATGCCCACCAGAATTTCAATCAAAGTGAAGCCGGATTGCCGAGGCAGATGCGGGCGAGAGATCAAATTCATTTGCCTTAGCCCCCGCTGATGTTGGCAATCATGACCAGATTGCGAACGGGTTCACCCGGCAACTGCCAGTTGACGGTCACCAAAAACTGGCCGGGGGAAGGCTGGGTAACGGAGCGTCGCCCGGCCGGCAGCAACGCCGAAATGTTCGTATTGCTTTCAAGGTAGGTACTGAGGTCTGCCGGATTGGCAGCCCACAGTTGACCAATTCGTTGCTGCGCAATGTAGCTGGCCTCCGCGCGATACCTGGACTCCGTGGTGTTCTTGATCATGGCGCCTTGCAAACCCACCAAAGCCAACACGCCCAAGGAAAAAATAAGGATGGAAATGAGCGCCTCCAAAAGGATCACGCCTTCCTGCGACTGTCGATTGAATTGAACCCTTGTCATTTCGATCCTCCGATCAACATGCACGCGCGTTCGAGCCCGGGGCGAGGCCGGGATCACAAAGCTTTGCGCTACCCCCAACGCCAATCACGACACGCATCGTCTTATCTCCGCCGGATGCAGAAACATCCACCTGCGTCAGCGAGGGCGATGCGTCGGCATTTGCAATGACCAATCCAATATTGTTAAAGGTCAGCGTCGTCGCACCCGCTGGCAGAATGGCCAACGATGCATTCTGTGACCCCTCAGTCTCCGACCTCGACTCAATTTGGGTCGATGGATTTACCACGCTGACCGTCCAGGAGCTGTCCGAACTCAAGAAAAACTGAACGTTCGTATTGCGTGAAATCGCCTCGATGCGGGCTTTCTGCACACCGTTGCTAACTGATTCGGCAGCGTTGCGAACCTCAAGATTGCGGCTATATCTTGCGAAACTTGGCGCCGCAAGCATTATCAAAATCGCCAATATGGTAATGCCGATCATCAGTTCGATGATCGACATGCCGGATACGCGCGCCTTGTTAAATGGCATCAACACACGCCGCCCTTCTTGATCACCCAACACGTTGCGTTGTTTCCCCAAGGGGTTGCCGACCCACGGACATTGGCCTCATTGATCGTGTAGCTAAAGCTCGCCATGCTGCCCGAGCCGGTCGCTGTCAGGGTATAGGTGCTGGCTGTCAAGTTGCTTGTGGCGAAGGTGAAGTTCGTCGACGCCACTGGTGCGGGCCCGCCGGCGTAGGTCCGATTGTCTTGAAAAAACTGTTCCATCCGGATTCGTCCGTCCGCTAGCCCGGAAGTTGCTTCCGCCAACTTCCCACGAGTGACATAATCCGAATAATTGGGAATAGCGATTGAAGCGAGTATTCCGATGATTGCGACAACAATCAAAAGTTCGATTAGGGTAAAACCGCGGATGGATTTCATTTGGCGCTTTCCAGTCAAATGTCGAAATGAGGTCTGTACATTCTAATCCCAGGCCATGCACCACTATTCAAGCCCTTTGGGTCTCCACAGCTCACTTGTTTTCCGCTCCGTTTGGCCATTACCTTTACCTGTAGGACGCATCAATCCGCCGATGCTCGGCATCCGAAACTCCTGCCCACATGATAGGTAGGATGCGTGAATCAATTGGGTTCGACGGATAGCCGGTCAATTTGTGCAATTGAGCGGTCTTTGGCTTTGGTTCGCCGAGGCAAAATAGCCCACCCACACATCACTTCGTACTCAAGT
>JBGAOI010001258.1:0-2034 GCA_044221885.1 Polyangium sp. (in: bacteria) | reverse complement strand
CGTGCCGATCAAGCCCATATCGTGATAAAGGGGCAACCAGCTCACGCCAACCACCAACTCGGATTCGAGCGCCATTGCCGACGCGATCATGTCGCCATTGGCGACCAAGTTGCCGTGGGTCACGATGACGCCCCGAGGGTGCTCGGTTGAGCCTGACGTGTATTGAATGAAGGCGATGTCGTCTGGGGATCGGGGCAGGGGACCTGTTTCGGGTTTGTCTTCGATGTCATCCATGGTCAGCCACGGGCATCGGGCGAGTGATTCGGGCAGTGACGGCAACGCGGTTTTCATCGCCGCCAGGAGACTGTTTGTCAGGACGAGCGACACATCCGCTTGGTTTGCCATTCGTTCGAGCCTGGGCAACGTTCGGTCGAGACGGGCGGGGTCGGGCGGATACGCTGGAACTGCGATGACGCCTGCGTAGAGGCAGCCGAAAAACGCGTCGATGAACTCGAGCCCTGGTGGAAACAGAAGCAGTGCCCGTTCGCCGGGCGAAACCCTTTGAAGCAAGCTTGCCGCAATGGTGCGCGCACGTCGATCGAGTTGGCCGTAGGTTCGGCGCGAACGTTGTCCGTCGAGACGGCCGTCGTCCAAGAATTCGAATGCAATTCGTGACGCGTGTTCCAGCGCGGTTTGTTCGAGTTGACGTGTTACATCGACAAACCTTGGCGATTGGCTAGAAATCATTGACGGGCATGATCGTGGAATGTCGGTTCGTTGGCAATGATTTCCACGTTGTGGACGTCGATGCCGAAGAATGAGTTAACGCTTATGCGCCCCCACCCCCGATCGTTACCCGGCCGTGGCGATATCGTTGCGCGGGGACGCGCCGAATTTCCGCGCATATTCGCGGCTGAACTGCGTTGGGCTTTCCGAACGATGCAAAAAGCGACGAGGCGCTTGCCATGGGAGCCCACGAGGTTTTGAACTCGCGCGATGCCACGGCGATCAAAGGAGCGGCGCGCCGCTTTGATCTGCTTTTGTCCACGGTCAACGTGAGCCTGGACTGGGGCAGCTACATCGGCACGCTGGTACCTCGTGGGCGGTTGCATGTTTTGGGTGCGGTCATGGAGCCACTGGCCATCATGACACCTTCATTGATGGTACAGCACCGTTCGGTGTCCAGTTCGCCAGCCGGGAGCCCATCGGATATCGTCAAGATGCTGGACTTTGCCGGACGTCATGCGATCACACCCGTAACCGAACACTTCCCCATGGACCGAGTCAACGACGCGATTGCGCATCTCCGAAGCGGAAAAGCCCGCTATCGTGTGGTGCTCGATCGTTAGCACGACTCTGCCACTTCGTTTGTTACGCTCGTCGAGGCTTGATTTCTCGGCATTCGCGGCGCCCCAAACTCGCCCGCTCCGCCGAGAAATCAAGCACTCTCCGGGCAACGCTTCGAATCGTCTGGCGGAGTCGTGCAAACAGGCGCATCCTTTCGGTGCACATCGGTTACAGCGAATTCGATGTTCCCGCGAAGTCCACTGGAACAACCTCCGGGAATCCGTATTCGTTCATGTCGGCCGATGCGAACACAGCTTCCGCGCTTTCGTGCGCCAAACCAGTTTCATGTTGACAACGGCTCCCGTGCCGTGCCAAAGTCGCGCGCATGGAGCTCGAGTTCAACATCGCCGGCCCGTGTGATCCCTCGATTCACTACATGCTCCCGCCCGAACGACGGCTCGGCGAGATCTTGGAGCTGATTCGGCGCCGCAAGTATTTTACGCTCACCGGCGGGTGGCAGATCGGAAAAACCACCTGCGCCAAATGGCTCCAAGACCACCTCAATGCAAGTGGTCAATGGCGCGCCTTGTGGGTCGATTTGGAAACCGCGCGCGAGCAACCGGATCTGGCCAAGGCGTTTCGGACGATCGTTGGAAAATTGCTCGATGTCTGTGCACGAGTTCATCCCGACATACCGCGACTCGATCTCGAACCTTTGCTGAAGGATCCTGCGCGGGCGCTCGTCCGAGCTTTGTCTCAGCTTGCCGAGCAAAGCGACAAGCCATGGGTCATCTTTTTCGATGAAGC
>JBGAOI010001257.1:0-2043 GCA_044221885.1 Polyangium sp. (in: bacteria) | reverse complement strand
CATATTCGCGCGGTGTGTACGTGTTCGACAAACGAAATTCGACGTCGTCTGTTCCGAGACCAACCAATTCGAGTTTCTTTTTGATGATGTCCGGTGTGGACAAATCCATGAATATCTCTTGGGTCCGTACCAGCGTCAGGCGATGTGCACGCGGGACGAGCACGAGACGATAGGAACGCGTATCCGGTTGTGTATCGAGATAATCGTCGATAATGGCGATCATTCCGTGGATACGACGCACATCCTGCTGCTCGACTTGAAACACCAGGGTTGCGGTGGCTCCTTCAACAGCGGAAAGATCCAGTCCTTCGGGAGAAGTTATTACAATGCCAATGGCGATCTCGAAGAGTTGTCCCAAACGTTCGCGTCCAGCAATCTCGTAGATTTGGACGTCGCTGCAAGGGAAATCGTCGGATTCGAGGCGCACGTGGACGAGATCGTCAGGCATAGAGCCATGCAACCAAATTTGGGCGAGACTGTCAAGGGGAATTTAGGGACGGGCTGCAGAACGCATCGACGTGCGGTTCGCGTACGTTGATTGGGGATACGTTTGTCCGGGAATTGCCCGATGCCTGGTGGTAGGGGCAATTATCAGGGACTTGCTCATGGCTCAGTGCAACTCTTCAAGTACCTCGTCGAGTGTGGTGGCGGTGATGGCGCGTTCGAACCATCGTTGCAGCCGTGCATGGTCTCGCTCGGCAAGCATCCGTTCGCGCGTCGCTCGGGGGACGTCGATGTTACGCGCGCGCAATAGAACGAGCAACGCTTCGACGAAGCCTTCATCGCGTCCTTCCTGGATGAGTTCGACTGCAAACGGACTTGTGAACACGTAACCTCTCATCTTGGCCTCCAAAACACGGCGAGCGGCTTCGTTGATAGCATTGTAGAGCAGGTCGGAGTAGAACGCACCAAGTTTTTGGTCGAGCGTGGAAAAACCTTCGAGCGCTGCCCGACCAATCTCCTCGGCTTCGTCCGAATCGCCGAATGCCATCGCGGAAATCAGGGCCAACTCAGGGCGGCGCGATGCTTCTCCAGCATCCTTGACCATGGGAATCCTCTCACGCTTCAAGACGGGCGGTTCGAGGACAAACCTGCGAACACCCAGCGGAATGGGTTCTTCGCACCATTTCGCAACCTCGGGATCCGGCGCAATCACCAACAAATCCACGGGACATCGATACTCTTCCCGCGTCACGGCGACATACGCGGGCCAGGTAAAACGTTTGGCTGGGTCGATCGCCAACTGCACTTCCACGACGGTGACAAACACAACGACGCCGTCTTGCAAAAGCGTGACGACCAAATCCGCGCGATACTCGGCCGGCTGAATCTCTGTGATATTTGCCGATACGACTGTTGCCTCGTCGTACGGAGGTATCGTCTCGTCAAACACTTCGTGGAGCAGTTCCGCGGCAAGCGACGGACGATTCTTGAAAAGTTCGACCAGGATTTCATGCTGCATCGAAGGCATGGGCCAACGACGTAGCACGTGACAAACAAAAACAAATGGAATTTTACTGCGTTGCGCGATTGGCGCATTTGCCACGTTGCGGGTGATACTCGTGGTTTGAACTTCTGGCACCTTCATTTTCTGTTTCAATGCACTTTGAACGGGCGAACCCGTTGCGGGAGACCCCCTTCGGGACTCCTCGCAACTGGCTTGTTTTGTAGCCTTCGAAATCTGGAATCGCTCACCCCACCTTCACGGCACGCTCAGCCACCCAGATCACACCCCCGCAATGGAGTGCTTTTTGCACATTCCTGCGTCATTTCGCAAGCTTGCACAAAGCGCCAGCCCTCCCATGTTTTTGTACCCAGTGGCGGTTAGCCTTTCCAGTTTTCACAGACTAACCCGGTCGCTCGCGCGCCGTCCAGCTCAGTTTTATCCAAACTCTCCCCTTGTAGACAAAAATGGTTTGATGGAGCATCACGTGCCCATGGCCCAACGGGAAATGGGTTGGATGGTCGGACTTTTGGAAGGCGTTGATAAGGGGTTGCGGCGGTTTGTCTTGAAGGGGCGTGATGCATCACGCCCCAAGAACC
>JBGAOI010001256.1:0-2050 GCA_044221885.1 Polyangium sp. (in: bacteria) | reverse complement strand
GCGGGGCAATGGTTTGTGGCCAACGTTGACTGCGTGGGTTGGTATCGGCAAGATTCACGAAAAACGCGAGCAATGGGCCGAAGCGCAATCGGCATACGAGGCCGCTTTGGGGCTCGAACCGAATCACGCGAATACCCTCGATGACTTGGCGCATGTATTTGCTGCGCGCGGGAACATTGAGGAAGCCGTAAAAATCCAATTGAAAGCTATTTATGCGGCGCCGGATCGTCAGGATTTGCGTCGTCGATATGAAGCGTTGGTGTTGAAATTGCCGGTGGATATGGGAGCGGAGGAGCGGGTGATCGAGGTTTATTCGGGCCCGGAGAAAGGTCGATAACGCGGGTTGTCGTCCGCAGGTCCTTTCCCCCAATGCTGTGGTGTCGAAACATTGACGCGCTGTGTGAAAACTCGAGCGACCAGGTGTTTGTCGTTGCGCGAATTTCTTAAAAATTGCTTCGCACGTCGATTGATTTCGCGTAGCGTGGGTCTTGGTTCGAGTTTGCGGTTCCGGTCTGGAGCCTCGAATTCAGGACAACCTCGTTCGTAGTCGTTCCGTTTGGAGCCTGTACACGTGATAAAGCGCCATCTTCGGTCAATACCGCTCGCCCTAGCTTTGCTAGGGGCATCGAGTGTTCATGCCGCGGGGCCGCAGCTCGACATCCACAAAGCGATGAATGCTGCGCCTACCGCCAATGCAACTCGACGGATCGAAACACCCGTCGGAACCGTCGCATCGATGGATGAGCTGCGTGGAGTACCTACGTTTTTGTGGGTTGCTCCACCCGATGCGGCCAATGTTTCCTCACGCCCCATGACGCAGATGCCCGAGGACATCGCTCGTGATTTCGTCAAAAAGAACATCGACTTGTACAATTTGTCGAGCGCAGCGCTCGATACGATGTTCGTCCGCGAAGTGCACGATACGGGGACGGGCGGCATTATTGTGATCTTTGCCCAAAAGGTCGATGGTATCGAGGTTTGGCGCAATGAAATGAAAGTGCTACTCGATCGGCAAGGTGACGTGGTTGCCGTCGGTGGAAACCCTCACGGCGACGCGATTTCGACGGCGCAGGGTGGAGCAAAGCAGGTTTTCTCGATTGCCGATGACCAAGCGATTGCGCAGGCGTTTGCGGATCGGACTGGAATTCGTATCCAAAAGACAAACCTGCTCGCCACTGGCCGTGAAGAAAACGGATATCGATATTTTGAGCTGGGCGAAACGTTCGAGACCAAAAAGCAAGGGATCGTTTTTGCTAACGACGCTCGGGCGAAAAAAGTTCTTTATGCGATGCCCGATCGTTTGGTTCCTGCCTATTACCTCGAGCTCGACATGAGCAAGGTGGGGTCGACGGGGGGCGATCTTTGGGGATATGTTGTTTCGGCGGAAACGGGAGAATTGCTCGACCGTGACCATTTGACACAGGACGCGGCGTATTCGTACCGAGTGTATTCGGACCCGACGCCTCCATACACGCCGCTTGATGGTCCCATTGCCGATTGGACACCGCATCCGGCGGGCGTTCCGAACGGTACGTCGCCGCCCTTCATTTCGCCGGTGGCGGTTACGGTGGACGGCCTCAATACGAATCCTGGTGGCACGTTTGACCCCTGGTTGGCAACGGGCGCGACGACGACGACGGGCAACAACGTCGATGCTTACGCGGACATTGTTGCGAATGACGGATTCAACAACGGTGATCGTCGTCCGACGGCGATGGGGACAAACTTCAACTTCACGTACGACACTTCGGCTGCACCGAACACGAATGCGCAACGGGATGCGTCGGTCACGTCGTTGTTTTTCTTGAACAACTGGCTGCACGACTACTTCTACAATTCCGGCTTCAACGAGGCCGCTGGTAATGCGCAGGTCAATAACTTTGGTCGTGGCGGTGCGCAAAACGATCGTTTGTTGGCGGAAGCTCAAGATTACAGCGGAACCGATAACGCGAACATGAGCACGCCAGCGGACGGAGCGTCCCCGCGTATGCAGATGTATGTATTCACGGGCGCGATCAAAGGCAATTTGACGGTGTTATCGCCAATGACG
>JBGAOI010001255.1:0-2061 GCA_044221885.1 Polyangium sp. (in: bacteria) | reverse complement strand
ATCCTGGACTGGCCCCGTACCGGCGGAGGAAACTCCGGTGCCCCCTACCGGATAGAGTGCGCACACGCCGTCTTTGTCGTCCTGTTCGAGGCTCGCGATCAAGTTGCCACCACCGTAATACGGCTCCATCGTCGCGCCGCCAACGTTGCTATGGTCGAGGCCCAAAAAGTGGCCTTCTTCGTGTGTCGCAATCGACAAGGTGTCGACACAATTGTTCTGACCGCTGTCGTTCCAGCAAAAACCGACGTTGTTGTAGACGATGTCCGCGTCATAAATGACGTTATTTCCATCCCATACGGGCATCGTCACGCCAATGACCGAATTGACGGGACCAAGTTCCTGCGGCCAGCTTGCGCTCTCCCACATGAAAATATTTTGCCCATCGTTGGCATTGTATTCGATCGCCGTATCGCCCAGATTCTGCGTCTTCCAAAACGTGCACATCGGCGAGGACCACGACGCCATACCTTGATCGAGACGCGCTTTTCCTATGGCCGCGATCGACGGGGGAACCGTCTTCTCATTGATCCGATACGTGACCGGCATCTTGTTCCAGCGTGGATCACCCACGTCCAGGGACTTCCAAGCGGCCGCTTTCGACGTGATCAACGCAATCGCCGAAACCCCGAGGCAAGTAAGAAAACGTTTCATTTCACTTGCCTCCCGACAGGCGCTTGATATCCGTCATCAGCGATTCCACGGTTTCGGCTTGCTCCACGACCACGGCAGGCTCCATCTTGTCGCCCACACGCTTCATCAAGGTCAAACCGGCAAAATCCCTTCGCGCCATTCCCTTCTCGTCCACGTGATACACGGATTGAGACAGAATGGTGAGGAACGAAATGCCTTTTTCACCGCGCCTCAGAAAAACCACCGCGTCTTCGCCCGGTACGAGCCTTCCGTCGCCAACGACTTTTTGCGTTTTACCGTTGTATTTCCCGCCAAACTGTCGGACCCTGATGTGCGTATCGCCCGTTCCCTTGAGGAATTGCGTGACCTCCATATCGGTCAGCGTCACAATCGCCGTTTTTTCTTCGTTCTCTCCGTAAACAGCCTTGCCCACCTTTACGCGCACCACGACATCCGACATGCGGACCAAGTCGTCACGCGTGAGAAACAACGCCGTCGTCGCATCGGCCATCGCACTGATACCACTGATTGCCGCCACGACGATCGCACCGGCAACGGCCTTGAACCAAGATCGCATCATCCGAGCCTCCTGATTGACCCATGCAACACTTTTTTCGTCCTGTATAGACATTTCTCGAACGTCCAGACGATTTTCTCCGCACCGGGTGCACGATTTTGGTCACGGTGAAACGGCCCACGCCGGGCATGCAAAACCCTTATGCGTCCACGCGAACAAGCCGAACGTTCATGACGCGCTGCTCGCTTGCAGTTCTTCCTTGCGCTTACCGGGGTGAACGATTATAGCGCCGCTCATGACAACTCGACCTCTGCTTGCACACGACAAAGTTTCTCCTGAAGTTCATGCGATCCTTGGGAATTTTCACCGTGGTATCGTCGACGAAGTTGCCGCAACGGTTGCTCGCGACGCTGTTGTCGTCGTTGGCATGGCGCAAAACCCTGTCGTGAAAAACGCTCGAAAATTGCTGGATCAAGAAGGCATCGCGTACACGTACCTCGAATACGGAAGCTACTTTTCCAAGTGGAAGGAACGCCTCGCGATCAAGCTCTGGGCTGGTTTTCCCACATTCCCCATGGTCTTCATCAATGGTGTTCTCGTGGGCGGCAACAGCGAAATCGTCAAGCTCAAGGCCGAAGGCAAATTGAAGAAATGACGTGCCAATTCGTGAATGGTGCCCGGCGACATGCGCACAATTCCGTCGAATTGAATGCGGGGAATTGAAAGAGGTTCCGTTGAATTGCGGGCCAGGGGATTGAGATCGCACGCGGTGATTTGTTGGCCATAGGTAGTGAAAACGCACGCGGTGATTTGAACGTTCGCTCCGCGCCCTAACAAGGGCGCTCCGCGAAGAGTTTGGTTCTCGATGGGGGGCTCCGCTCCCTGACCGCCGGCTGGCCTTCGGCCAGACGGCG
>JBGAOI010001254.1:0-2062 GCA_044221885.1 Polyangium sp. (in: bacteria) | reverse complement strand
CGCCAGTGACACCGTAATGAACGTCGCCCGCGTGTCGTGTAATCGAATGGGTTGTCGAGACCGACTCCGCTCGAATAAAATCGCTCGCGTTATGCCCGCCGCCTGCAAATGCTCGCGATACATCGCCGCCGCACGCCATTTTCCGATTGGCCGGCCATTCTCGTCCACAAACACGAGCGCGTCATCGCTCACGTCCGCCCCCGCTCGCGCCCGAGCCTCACGCCACGCTCGCAATGCCTGCGCCGTGCCCGGCGACAAGGCCCACGCGCGCGGATCGTTCGTCTTGTTTTCGTCAAGCGCGACAGCTCCCCGCTCGAGGTCGAAATCATTCCACGCCATTTTCGCCGCCTCACTTCGCCGAGGTCCTTCTCGATGCAAAAATGCATAAAATATGCGCCAGGGCAAAGGTACGTTTGGCGAGCCAATCAATGTGGCGTCTTCGTCGGGATAAATCCACCCTTTTGCTTTGCCCGGACCAACCTTGGGCAAGAAACCCTTCGGCAACGGACTCGATTTGATGAGCCGCAATGGGAAAACCGCCATCATGCACAATCGATGCATGAGCTGCGCCACTTGTCTGCGTGTCGCCGACGCCAATTCAGGAGGAATCGCACGCATGACCGCCTCCGCATGGTCCATCCATGACCAAAACCTCAAGCCCCAAACCTATCGTATGGGACAAAGTCCGTCGGATATTCGCTATGGTTGTTGAGATCGTCGAGGGCTTCCTGTTCTCGCTTGATTGATGGGCGTCTGTGAGGATTTGATGATTCTGGCGCTGGCCGTGCGCTCTCAGATGGCAAGTTCGGAGTAGCTGAGCAGCTCGCGTTCCTCTAAACCATCTTCGTCGACATCCAACGGAAACACTATTTTTACGGCTTTCCTCGTCATGGAATCAGGTCGCTCTTCTTGTTGTTGCATGTCGCGCAGATAACGCGAATATGCCGCTGATTCTCCGCAGTCGCACCGCCTTCGAAAGCGTTGTCTATTGCCGCACGAGATCACGGCACCGCAAGGGCGATGATTTCCGCACGTGAGAGAAGCTCGCGCGGCTGTTTGGGAATGATGCCGACCAGTGCATCAGCGTTGCCTTTCACGATGGCTCGAATGTCGTATGCAATCGGAAAAACTTCGTCGACCGGGAGGGAGAGGAACTGTGCCAAAGCATCCGGGCCACTTTCGCCGTAGTTGATGTCGTGATAGCGGGCGAGCATGAACCACCGATGTTCGTGAAGAATCGACAACGTCAGGAAGTGTTCCGTAAGTCGCGGATTGCTTTCGTCCATGTTGCCCAGCAAGGCCCAAACAACGTTTCCATTTGCGAGCTGGACGTGCGTTCCCACAACCTTCCCAGCCAAGCGATTCACGGGCAATCGCTTTATTGGGCGCACAAGCGTCTCACCAGCTTCATCGATATTGGCATATTGCCAAACGGCATGCGCTTGTAAGTCGAGGGCATCGAGGTCTTCTATGCGTTTCACGTTTTTCATGGCGTAATGGGAAATCCGTTCCGGGTCATGGAATCGTACAAGCGAGTTCCATACTTTGCGTCGAATGCCTTGGTGTATGCCGCAAGATCGCGCATAAGTTGCTGTTTTGCCAGAGGACTCAGGTTATCGTAATATGCAGTTCCCCGTTGGCGCGGAAGAATTTTGTCGAGGCCGCTGTGGTAGGATTTGTGCAGAGATTCTGACAATTGGGCGAGATCTTGTTTGGCGGGTCCTCCCAGATACTTGGGCCACGGGTGATGGCCATTTGTAGCGCTAGACGTTGTCGGCGTCGTTGATGGTTGTGCAACCATCTGTTTGCTCGTCGTCGCCTCAGCCGGTTTTCCCTTGACCCGCGGCCTCGTTTCCGTCGTTGTCCCCGACGCCTTGGTCGTCGTCGTCACCTTGGTCGTGCGGTCGTACGTCGTGGTCGTCGTCTCGACCGGAGCTGTCTGCGCGGGTTTGGCCGGTTGCACCGGTTTGACCGCCTGGACCGGTTGCACCGGTGGCGCTGGTTTGGCCGGGGCAGCCGGCTGCGGAGCGGGTTGTGCTGGCGACGTTTCGCTAAGTGGTTC
>JBGAOI010001253.1:0-2067 GCA_044221885.1 Polyangium sp. (in: bacteria) | reverse complement strand
AGCCAAAGAGCTGCCCGAATATGCGGCACGCATGGGTTTTACCCACGTAGAACTTTTGCCGGTCATGGAGCACCCTTTTGGAGGTTCGTGGGGTTATCAAGTGACGGGGTTTTTCGCGCCAACCTCGCGGTATGGAACGCCGGAAGACTTTGCCGCCTTGATCGATGCTTTGCACGACGCAGGAATCGGCGTGATTCTCGATTGGGTTCCGTCGCATTTTCCATCGGATGAACATGGTTTGGGGTACTTCGACGGGACATACCTGTACGAACATGCTGATCCTCGAAAAGGGTATCACCCGGACTGGAAGAGTTTGATTTTTAATTATGGCCGCGGCGAAGTCGTCAGTTTCCTGATTTCGAGCGCCCATTTTTGGCTCGATCGTTATCGTGCGGATGCATTACGCGTGGATGCAGTCGCGAGCATGCTCTACTTGGATTATTCGCGCAAACATGGCGAATGGGAACCGAACAAATACGGTGGACGCGAGAATCTCGAAGCCATTGCATTTTTGCGCCGTCTCAATGAATCGATCGGCCGGACATTTCCCGATGCCCATACGATTGCCGAAGAATCGACATCGTGGCCGATGGTTTCTCGGCCCGCCTATGTTGGCGGGTTGGGATTTGCCTACAAATGGGACATGGGCTGGATGCACGACACACTCGAATACATGTCGAGCGATCCGATTTTTCGCAAATTCATTCATAACAAGCTCACGTTTCGCATGATGTACGCCTTCAGCGAAAACTTCGTATTGCCCTTGTCGCACGATGAAGTGGTGCATCTCAAAGGTTCGTTACTCGGCAAAATGAAGGGCGATGAATGGCAACAGTTCGCCAATCTTCGCGCGTTGTATTCGTACTTTTGGACGCAGCCGGGCAAGAAGTTGTTGTTCATGGGTGGCGAGATTGCACAAAAAGGCGAATGGGCCCACGAAGGGCAACTCGATTGGGCGGCACTCGAACAAGGCCCCTATCATGTCGGCATTCAGAAATTCGTGCAAACACTGAACCGATTGTACCAAGAAAAACCCGCCTTGCATGAACTCGACACGAGCCCCGATGGGTTTCAATGGATCGATTGCAACGATGCCGATCATAGTGTCGTGGTGTTTTTCCGGCGCGCAAGGTCCACCGATGCCATTGTTCTCGTAGCGTTCAACTTCACGCCCGTGCCGCGCAAAAAATATCGCATTGGTTTGCCGAGGGGCGGTCGTTACCACGAACTGCTTTCGAGCGACGCGGTCGAATTCGGCGGCAGTGGCATCAGCGGGGGAGGCGATTTTCTTGCAGAAACGAGGCTCCACCACAATCGACCACATTCTGCGGAAATCACGATTCCACCCTTGGGCGCCGTTTTTTACCATCACGCCGGCTTGGCCGTTTCGGAAAAACCCATGGGTGCAACGTACGTTGGCGACGAACGCACCAGTTTCCGCGTATGGGCACCGGTCGCAGAACGCGTCGAACTGGTTCTTACAAGCCCCGTCGAACGACGCATCACGCTCAGCCCGGAAGAAAATGGGTATTGGCACGGCGTGGTCGACGGCGTCGCCCCTGGAGCTCGATATTTCTATGATTTGGGTGCTGGAACCTTACGTCCCGACCCTGCATCGCGATTGCAACCCGAAGGCGTCTCCGGGCCGAGCGAAGTGGTTCCGAGCGTCCCCGATCCGGCGTTTGGTTGGTCCGGACGACCGTTGCAAGATTACGTCATCTACGAGTTGCATATTGGCGCGTTCACGCGCGAAGGAACCTTCGATGCGGCGATTCGACGTTTGCCCGAATTAAAAGAGCTGGGCATCACAGCCATTGAAATCATGCCTGTGGCAGCATTCCCAGGTCAGCGCAATTGGGGTTACGATGGCGTGCATCCCTTTGCCGTTCACGCTGGATATGGTGGTCCGGATGCTTTGCGGCGTTTTGCAACGGCGTGCCACGCATTGGGTTTGGCGGTCATTTTGGACGTCGTTTACAATCACCTGGGCCCAGAAGGAAATCATCTTGCGGAATTCGGCCCGTATTTCTCCGAATACCACCACACGCCTTGGGGCCAAGCCATCAA
>JBGAOI010001252.1:0-2088 GCA_044221885.1 Polyangium sp. (in: bacteria) | reverse complement strand
CTCAGCGCCTCCCGTGTTGGATGAAGCCCGCGCGAGCATTCTCGATGCGGTCATTACCGAAGTCAACCAGGACAACCTGATGCAATCGGTACAAGCTTTGGTGGATGCGCACGACAACGAGGATCGTTCCGGTTGTTTTCCCGCGACACATCGATTGTGTCGATTGACGCGCAAGGATGCGGGCAACGTCTTGTTCTCGCGTTTTCAGGCGTTGGGTTTGCCGGTTGAATCTCACGTCGAGGGGACGGGTGAATTCGCGACGACGACCGTTGTCGCGGAAAAAAAGGGCTCGCAACGACCTGAAGAAATTGTTTTCGTCGGCGCGCATTTTGACGCGTTCGATTCAGGAGCGGATGACAATTCCACGGGTGTAGCGGCGGTTTTGGAAATAGCGCGCGTACTTCGAGATCGCGACTTTCCGCGCACGATTCGTTTTGTGGGATTCGACTTGGAAGAATTCGGGCTCGTCGGAAGCACGCGATATGCGACGACCATGGCGGCGCAGGACAACGTCGTGGGCGCGATCGTTTTCGATTGCATTGGGTATCGCAGTGACGAGCCCAATTCGCAACAATCGATTCCTGGGTTTCCCGCGCCGAGCCAAGGTGATTTCATTGCTGTCATCTCGAATGCTCCGTCGGCGCATCTCAGCGATGACGCGTGGCTCATTCAGCAGCGATGGAACGTGGTGAAAGTGATAGGCATCGATTCGGCTGGCTCCAGCGATTCTTTGGCTGGCAGTAACCTCATGCGAAGTGATCACGTTCCGTTTTGGCTCCAAGACAAACCTGCGTTGTTTTTGACCGATACGGCGAATTTCCGCAATCCGCATTATCACCAGCCGACCGATACCATAAGCACGCTCGATCCGGAATTTCTGAAAGGTGTTACGCAATTGTCTGCGGCATTGATTGCGTATTGGGCGGGAGGATGACATGACGATGTTCGCGACATTGTTGGCGACTTCGGTGGCCTTGTCGCCTCCGAATGTTGCGCCGCCTTATCGAGTGGCGGCGTATTTGCGTTCGGGGTTGACGGTGCATGTTGCGCCGTCGCAATCAACGGGCGGATTGGGCGGAGGCGCGGGCGTACGTTTTTCTTTTGCGAATCGCTGGGTCGCGCAAGCGGATTGCAATTATTTGTCGCTCGTTGGGCACGTGGGAGAATTGCGGTTCGGCGGAGGCATTCAACGGCCTGGGTTATGGTCACCAGCGGCATTGGGGATGGTATCGGTGATATTTGGGGATCGTTTTTCGTTTCGAACCAACGACCATCCTTGGCCGAGCAAGGGTCCGATCGTCACGGGAGGCATTATGCTTGCGCCGCTACGTTTTACGCAGAATCAGCGAACGATTTCGGTGTTGGAACTGGGCATTGGCATCAAGCCGGATTTGCCGGGTCTGGGTGTGACGTACAGTTTGGGTTTGCTGGAGATTGGGCACATTTTTTGAGGGTCCGGTCATGAGCGCAAGGGCATAAAACCCCGAACGGTCGCGGTGGGGTTCGTCCAACCAGCACACGTTTCGCGGCGTTACCCGCACAAAAAACTTGACACGCGTGCGCAACCGCTCCAAGATGCGCGCTGCGCCCATGAAGAAGTTTGTCCCCGGCATTGGTGAATCCGACTTTCGCTCGTTCCGCGAAGCTGGTTATGGCTACGTCGACAAGTCGCGGCTCATCAGCGACATCCTTGCCGACTCGACCAAGGTGCTCCTGTTCCCCAGACCTCGCCGATTCGGCAAGACGATAAGTTTGTCGATGCTCGGATATTTCTTGGGCAAGTCGAAGGAGGATTTGTCGTCGTTGTTCGAGGGGCTTTCGGTTTGGCAAGACGATAGGGCGCGGAAGCATTTTCAGAGGTATCCGGTCATTTCGGTGACGTTCAAGGACGTGAAAGCGGATACGCTGCAAGGGGTGATGGCGGGGATTCGGGCGCAGATAGTCAAGTCGTACGAGAGGCATCGTCACTTGCTGGATGAGGGGCACCTTGATTCCACAAAAGCGGCACAATTTCGGCGGATCCTCAACAACGAGGTCAGCGATCTCGAGCTGCCCTACGCGTTCGACTGGCTGTCCCAAGCGCTCTAT
>JBGAOI010001251.1:0-2089 GCA_044221885.1 Polyangium sp. (in: bacteria) | reverse complement strand
AGACTTCGTACGCGAATTTCTGACCCACCACACTAGAACAACCCTTCGTGCCCGTCGTTCTTCTTTTTCTTGGTCCCCGTAGGCGTCGTTTTCAGCAGTGGTTTCGCCGAAGCTGGTGCCGACGCGGACGTTGCTGGAACCTCCACCGGTACCGTCGTCGTTGCTGAAACCACCGGTTCGCCCACCACGGGATTCGAAGACGCACTCACGAGCGGCGCAATGACCGATGGCATGGGCGCGGCGACGGGTTTGTCCGTCGATGGCCCCGATGCGCTGCGCAGAAGAACAATACCCACAGCCGCAACAGCGATAACACCGAACATCACGAATGGTAGAGGCGACTTCTTGACTGGTCCCGAAGCCGCAAGCGTCGGCGTCGTACCGCTCACGCCGGAATTCGTTTGTCCTGCCACACCAAAAACAGGCGCCGGCGACGCGACTGTACGTGCGGGCGCAGCCGCGGGCGCGCTCGATGCAGCAGGCGCTATCGCCTCAACGGACATAGGTATCGTGGCCATTGGAGTTGATGTGGAATTCACGGGCACAGGCAACACTGGGTCGGCGAACTGCGCAACCGATGGACTTGGTGCGCGAATGCCGAATACAGCCCGCAGTTCGGCAACCGCAATCGATGCCCGCTCGAATCTCGCCCCTGGCTCGAATGCTACCGCTTTCTTATGCCAATCATCAAATGCTGGCGGTAACGAAATACCATTGCGCCTTTGCGCTCGGGTCGTCGGCAACTCCTTCATACCGGCCAAAATCGTGGACATGAGCGCATACAGCGCGGATCGATTGGCTTCTTCGGCCCAATAGGGCTCACCCACGAGCAACGTATATGCAATGTGCCCCAAGGCGTGAATGTCTGCCGCGGGTCCAATGAGCGGGTCGCCTCGAATCTGTTCCGGGGCCATGTAAACCGGCGTTCCCATGGGCCGTGTCGCTTGCGCCGCTTGATTGCTGTCGACCACGACTTTCGCAATGCCGAAATCGAGAATCTTGATGCACGGAGAACCATCATCGCGCTGCGTAACGAACATGTTTTCAGGCTTCAAGTCGCGATGCACGATGCCGCGCGCGTGCGTTTTGTCGAGCGCCAACGCCGCCTGAGACAAATACGTCAGCACCTCGGCGGCAGGCAGCGGCCCGCGCGTACGCACGAGTTTACCGAGTTCGTCACCGCGTAACAGATCCATCACGAGAAACGGCGCCCCGGATTCCGAATCGACACCAGCATCGGACACGCGCACGATGTGATCGCTCTCGATCGCGCCCGTTACCTTCGCTTCGCGCTCGAAACGATTGCGCAAATCGGCATCCTGCACGATGCTTGGTAGCATCACTTTCATCGCCCGCGGCGTGTCCGTCGTCGTATCGAGCACCTCGTACACGGCCCCCATACTGCCCGCGTTGATGCAACGGATGACACGATAACGCCCATGAAAAATGGTGCCCGTAACAAGCGCGGATGGGTTGGATTCGTTCACGACATCTGTCCCCGCAGAAACGTTCGACCTCACCTTTATCAGGAATCACGCACAGGTTCAATGCTTATGCATCGTAGGGACAACCTCCCACGTGCCTCTCCCATACACCCGTTTTTCGTACGACGTCACGATGGCTTGACAAACGATGTCCTCTTCTGATGTGCTCGACACGTCATGGCCGCGAAAAGCAACGTATTCGTCCACGTTCACCTCGAATCCGATGCCTTTCCCTCGGAAAGCGCTCGTGTTCGTGAAGTCGTCGGCGTTGAAGGTATCTCGCGTCTGTTCCGCTTCGACGTCGACCTCATCGTACTCGACGAACCCGACATCGATCCCCAAGACGTACTTGGTGCAGCCGTTTCCCTGGTATTCACGCTTGCCCCGGAAGGCACGGTCCTTCGGCGCATCCACACCATGGTGGCTGCCATGGAGACCCTTTTCGAGACGCAAGTCGCCTACCGCGCCTACAAACTCACGCTGGTCCCCCACGCCCATCGCTGGTCTCTCGTAGAAATGCAAGACGTTTTTATGGACATGTCCGTGCCCGAGATCATCGCCCAGAAGGCCGGCGACGCGGGCGTGCCCATCGAAATGCGGCTCCT
>JBGAOI010001250.1:0-2097 GCA_044221885.1 Polyangium sp. (in: bacteria) | reverse complement strand
GTACCCCTCGGCGTCAAGCGTTGCTTCCGGATTGGCAAGCAAACGATCTCTGAAAGCCTTGTCGCTCAATGCATGCCCAATGAGATCTTCGACGCTCTTCTTTTTATCGGCGGCCATGGTGACACCTTCCGTCTGCGCGCCCTCGATGACAGCTCAGTCGCGATCGGGCGGCGGTCCATTGTTTGAATACACGCCCCACCCTGTCCCGTCAAGAAACGGAACCGCACCTTCTTTGCTTCGATCAACCACCATGATAGCGTCAGACCGAGGGCTTCTCACTTCCATGAGCGTTCACTGCAATGAATGACAAGGCGAAGCCCGAACTCGAACTGCTCATCCGTGCGCCGGGGTCGAGCCCTGGATCGAGCGGTGCTTTCGTCACCAAGCGCTACGTTGCCAACCAAGTCGCTTTGACGGTGCGGCCAAAGCGCATTTCAGACGAGTTGTACGAGGCGCAGGCGCAATCACGTAAAGACCAAAAGGTTTTCTACGTGATCCGCCACATGGAATCGCAGCGGTACCTCTTCCTGAACGAAGAAGAATATTTTCTTTGGCAGAAGATGGACGGAATGCACACGTTGCGCGACGTCGCGACGGCGTACTTTTTGAAATTCGGTTCGTTCGATTTCGGAAAAATTCAGCGTTTCCTCGAGCGCGCTCGCCAGGACAAACTCATCGTCATCCCCGAAACGGATCTGATGCGGAAGTCGCTTGCCGATACAACGCTTCCCTCGACCTGGATTGGCAAACTCATCGAACGGATCCGAACGATCGATTGGCGTTTGTCGAACGTCGATGATCGCATCACGAAGATCTACAAGCGCACGTGGTTTCTTTTCACAAACCCCGCTTATGCCATCTACACCCTGATTTTTGCGGTCGGCTGTTTTTTCTTGGTTGAACACTACGTGCAGGCGGGTGTCGAGATCGGTTGGGCCAAACGCCTCATGCTCCTGCCGCTCTTGCTCATCATGTTTGGCCTGACGCTCGTCTTTCACGAACTATCTCATGCGCTCGCGTGCAAACACTTCGGTCGCAGCGTCAAAGGGTTTGGTTTTACCTTCTTGAACCGTCTCGTGCCCATTGTGTACGCGGACGTCACGGACATCTGGATGTCGACCCGAAGGGCGCGTCTTGCGGTGAGTTTCGCGGGTCCAGCATCGGGATTGATCCTCGCTTCAATCGCTTCGATCATCGCTCGACTTCTCCCCTTCCCCACCGCGTCTTCCTTCTTGTGGCTCTACGCCTTGGCCACCTTGATGTTGTCCCTGGGAAACCTTTATCCGTGCCTCTTCATCGAATCGGACGGGTACCATTTGCTCAGCGATGCGTTGCGCATCCCCGCACTCAAGGAACACGCTCGCCGCATCTCACAAGAACGCTTCCAAGCGATCGTCAAACGCAAGCCACGACGGCCACTCACCGGCGACGAGTGGATCTACATGGCGTACGGCGTCACCTCCATCGCCAGCATCGGTGCTAGCATCATTCTCGTCGTGCTCGTGATCCTCGCGCACGTTTAGCCCGGACGAACCAGTCGAGTTTCGATGCTGTTCTCGCCCAAACCGCTACGCAAAGATCAGGTCAAAGAGTGCGTGCGTTCGCTGCAGCGGATCACGCTCTTCGCTGATTGGAGCTCAAACGAAATCGAAGAGTTCTCCAACTACATCCAACTTTTGCCGTGTCCAGCGCAAGAGGTGGTGCTGTGGGAAGGCGATGCTGGCGACGTTCTGTACATGATCGCGCAAGGCAGCGTTGTCGTCTCCCGCAAGCTCAAGGGGGATGTCGAGACCGTCATCTGTCGCCTGCATGCAGGTGATTTCTTCGGTGAACTCGATGTCATCGACGATCAATCTGCATCGGCGAACGTTCAGACCGAAACGGATTGTCTCTTCTACACCATCGGTCGTGAAACGCTCTACCGCGAGCTCGAACGCAACAGTCGTTTGCAGTCAAAGTTTCTGCTGGCCCTTCTCAAAGAGGTCGCGAAACGGTTGCGAACGACAAACCAGCGCCTTACCGACGCCATCCTGTGGGGCATCGACGCCACGTCACTCGACACTGGCTGACGCAGTCCTCGTGCGGTGTTTGTCTCGG
>JBGAOI010000124.1:0-14878 GCA_044221885.1 Polyangium sp. (in: bacteria) | reverse complement strand
ACGATGTTGAAGGCACCTTTGGCCGCTGCAGGAGCGGGAGCGGGTGCAGCCTTGGGCGGGGTTTTCCCCGATTCCGCGGAAGCCGAGGCGGCTACGAGACCCAATGCGGCGAGAATCGAAAGGCTCCTGGTCTTCATGATGCTCAGTGTACCGCGCAATAAACGGACGCGGTCGACTTCTGATGCAAAGGATTTTCACGGAGGGTTCACACGGAGACGGCACGACCCCACATCGCACGGAACGGAGGAGTGCTCCGTCCCGCACAAGCATGCCTCGATCGGCGCGGGCGCGGCTTGTTGGGCGCAGCCACGTACAAATCCATCGAGCCGTTCATAGGAGGGAGAACACACGTCGACATCTATCGAAGAACCGTCGTCGAAGTCCGTGAGGAACGTGCACTTACACGCGTACATGTGACCTTGCTCTTTCGAGCAGCCGATCAACATGAACACGGCAAGCGCTGACGACGCGAAGCGTCGCATTTCAGTTGGCAGAGCCGGAACGTTCTTTGATGAGGAACTCGACGCGACGATTGCGTTGTCGTCCGTCTTCGGTGGCGTTGTCCGCGATGGGACGTTGTGGACCGAAGCCTGCGGACGCAAGGCGCGATGCTTCGATGCCGCCCTTGGTGACGAGGTAATCGAGCACGGCTTTCGCACGATCTGCAGAGAGTTTCTCGTTGAGATCGTCGGAGCCGCGATTGTCCGTGTGACCTTCGATCGACAGCAGTTTGATGTCCGGGTTGACCTTCAAGAGACGGATGACTTCGTCGAGGATCGGATAGCTCTTTTGGAGAATCGTCGACTTGCCCGTTGCGAATTCGACCTTCTTCAAGATCTGAATTTCGTTTGAGCCCGAAATTCTTCGGATGAAGTTCGGGCATCCGTTCTTGGCTGCGTCGGCGTTTTGATCACCGGGTTCTTTCGGACAAGCGTCCTTGGCATCTCCGATGCCGTCCTTGTCGGGATCGTCTTCGGGGCAGCCGTCTCGGTCATCCACCTTGTCGAAATCTTCGGGTTCGTCCGGGCACTGATCTTTCGAGTCCGGAATACCGTCGCCGTCACGATCGGGCAAACCAGGACAACCGTCGCTCGGATTCGGTGGCTTGTTGTCCTCGGGCTCGGTCGGGCAAAGATCGATGTCGTCCGGCAATCCATCCTTGTCCGTATCGGCTTGACCTTCGTACTTGAACTTGAAGCGTTTTGGTGGGGACGGTGGGTTCACGTCGGACAAACCGAACGCGTACCCAACAGTCGCCATCACGCGCACATCGGGTGCGTATCCAGGCGTGAGGCGCGTGCCTCCGCCAGCGCCTACCCACGCGCGCTTCTTGCGATCGAGCGCAAACCGAGCTTCCGCCATCCACTCGAGTGGCGTGTTGTCGCCATCGAAGAACGTGTCACCGGTGATGCCCGTTGATCCAAAAATCTGTGCACCGAGGCGCAATGCACCTCCACGCAAGGGCAAGAATGCACCGACACCCCAACGCCATTCGTCATCGGAGCTGAACTCGTTGATGCCGTTGACAGGACGGAATTGCACGCCCGTGTTGAAGACGAAGAAGACAGATTTGAGGTGGTACTCGCCGGCGACACCAATCAACCCCGCGGCCTTGTTGTCGCTACCGTACGAGTAGTGATTGCCGGTTGGAATCCACACGCCGCCTTGGATGCCGAGCGTGAAATTGCGATCCGATGATTGGAACACTTTCACGCGCGCATCGAGGCGCAGGTCCATGGGTGCAGCGGTTTCGGCAGCAACGAGATCACCGCCAACAGCAGACACGGCGGTGGGGTTCGTCGATTGAAACAGGATGATGGGGAAGTTGGCTTGGATGGAAACGCGATCGAGAATCTCTGCGCCAACGCCAAGGTAGGTGATGACTTGTGCCCGAACGGGAGGTCCGCCGGCATCACGATTCAGGATGGCTTGTTTGGCTGGGTCATCGAAGTTGTTCTCGGTACGAAACGGATTGAGCGCGAAGCCCATTCCGAGTTGTCCGAAGAAGCGAGTTTTCGGGTTCCAATAAGGCCGCCACAAACCGATTGCGTCTTCGGGTGCACCACCAATGAAGACGCGGTCGAGGTACATCGTCGTCGACTGAGCTTCGGCAGCGGCGGGGGCGAAGAAGAGAGCGGAAGCGATGGCAGTCGAGACGAGCGCGAAGATGCTTCGGCGATTCGACGATCGTTTACGCGCGTTTTCCTGCGGGCCTGACGACGTCTCCGAGGGTTTGTCCGCGCTCGGTCGTGGTCGGCGATGATCAACGTGGGCCATGATGTTTCGGCATCTCCTCGGCAGAACCGTGAGTTTGGACGTGGCTCGTGGTGCTGCGGATCCGTGCAGTTCGACGTGGCGTCCTGACGTCAGCGCTTTGGGGATGGGCACTTCCCTCCCCGACTTGGCCGTCGAGGCTACACCATCCGATCGGCGTCATGGAACCGGCACCGCGCGACGAAACGAAGCTTTTGTGATGATGCAGTCTGCCGACAAGAGAGGTCATGAAAGGTTGGATCGCGCTTTCTGTTGACCTGTCGATTGTCCTGTGCTTTCTTTCCGCGCCCCGAAGAATCAAGGGTTTTACCGATGAAGCGCACGTATCAGCCTCACAACACGCGGCGTGTTCGCACGCATGGTTTCCGTAATCGGATGTCGACAGCGGGCGGCCGCAAGGTCATCAACAATCGCCGGCGCAAGGGTCGCGCCCGTCTCGCACCGACGATTTACAAGAAGTAGCACCGTTGCTCCCGACCAACGGGACCGGCCCTCCTCTCAATACGCTGCCTCGTTCGCGTCGCATTCGCCGACGTAGCGATTTTGTGCGTATCCAAGAGGGGGGCGCACGTGTGACGACAAGACACATGTTGATCTTGCTCGAACCGCGTGAGGACGGATCTGGGGATGACCCGGCGGCCCGTCTGGGAATCGTTGCATCTCGAAAGATCGGCGGCGCAGTTCAAAGAAACCGTGCCAAGCGGCTGGTGCGCGAAACGTTTCGTTGCAACACGAATCTTTTTCCACGAGGGTTTGACGTCGTGGTGATTGTTCGTCCAGGCATCGACACGTTGTCACAAGCCGACGTTGAAGCCGAGATCGTTGGGGTGGCGGGGCTGCTTCGGAAACGGGCCCAAGCGAAGTCTTCCGCAAAGACGTCCTCGACGACTTCGACGAACAGAGAACGTAGCTCGGCTCCTTCGCGCGAAAAACCTCGCGGTTGACCTCGCAGGAGAGCTTGCTTCAGGCGGAGGGTGCTCCCAAGCTAGCGAGTCATCTGACGTCGCCGCTTTTCACGTCATGCTGGCCAAACTCCTCCTCTTCTCGATTCGTATCTACCAGTTGACGCTGTCGAAGCTGATCTTGGCGACGGTGGGTCCTGTCTGTCGTTTTGAACCGTCTTGTTCGCGTTATGCGGCGGCTTGCATTACGAATCATGGAGCGTTTCGCGGAAGCTTGCTTTCGATGAAGCGCCTGAGTAAGTGCCACCCGTTTCATCCTGGGGGATACGACCCGCCACCTCCTCCTCGACTCAAAAACGATGGAACTTCTGAATCGAACATGGCGGAGCCGACAGGAATCTCGACAGTGATCGACGGCTCGCATGGTGATGACCATCAGTGCCGGAATCATTCGACGGATCACGCAGGGGTTTTGCCTTCCGGATGATGGCGTGCTCAAAAAAGCCCGCTAACTTCCCACCCCATCACGCGCACACGCGCATCGATTCGTTTTGAGCTCCAACGACGAGCGTCCAGGCGAACCGAGAACGAGTAGGTTTGACGGCGCATCGAGGTGCCGAAGGATTTCATGGAACGCGGGAAAATCGCTCAGTGGCTGTTCGTCGGCTTGGCTGCCCTTCTGTTGTGGCAGTTTGGCGGAAGCATGTTTGGCAAGGGAGGCGCCGATGTGCAGCCCAACTTGCTGACGGATCTTCCCGCCGCCAATGCTCAACGAGCCGAGGAAAAGTTGTGCACGATCAAAGGTGCACGCTTCGAAGCGGAACTATCGACGCAGGGCGCTTCGCTTCGCCACTTGCGTTTGACTGATCCGAAATACATCGCACGACTGCCGAAGGACGATCCCAACTACGCCCAACGGAACGGCAAACCGATCGATCTCGTCACGACCTCTCGCGAATGGCGCAGCCCGCTCAAGACGAATTTACGTCTGCCGAGTGGTGACAAGCAGCAAGTTCCCGCCGACAACCTCGACTGGAAAATCACTGCGGAGAATGGCGAATCGTGCACGTTTGAATATTCGGACGCGAACACGAAACTCACCAAGGTCGTTCGACAAACGGGCAAACCTTTTGAGCTCGAAGTATCGCTGGACGTGACGAACCTTTCGTCCGAACCGCTGAAGCATCGTCTCACGGTCGAGCAGACGTCATGGCGTACGGCCAAGGAGATGGAAGGCAGCCTTGGTCGTATCTCGGAACAGATGACCGAGGTGATTGCCAAGACAAACGACAAGATCGACCGTCTTGGACCGGATGCATTCGAGCCTAAGGACTTCGCGGAGAAGGAGTTCACGAGCGAGCATTGGCGACGTACACCTGGCGATGCGAAGTGGGTGAGCGTGAGCAGCGTGTACTTCACGAAGGTCGTGGTGCCGCTCGAGGGCCCGATGCCGGCAGCGGAAACGGTTGCCGAAGAAGACTGGAATCGAGACGCTTTTCCAGCCGCCAACCGAACGAAGGACACGGCAAACCATGGATATGTGTTCCGTGCGCGTCTTGGATATCCCGAGCAAGAGCTGAAGCCACAAGAGACACGATCGTACAAGGTCTTGAGTTTTGCGGGTCCGAAGGAGCGCGATCTGCTCGCGCTGGTTGGACAAACCTCGGATGAAACCGCGCAGAAGAAAGAGGCCAGTGCAGGCGTTGGCGAAGTGATCAACCTGGGCACTTTCTCGCCGATCGCGAAGGTGCTCGTTGCGTATCTTGGCCAGCTCTATCGGTCCGTAGGGAGTTGGGGTTGGTCGATCGCGCTGCTTACGATCACCGTGCGCTTGTTGCTCTTCCCGTTGATGTTTGCGCAGATCAAGAGCACCGCGCAGATGCGTCGTCTCAAGCCCGAGATGGACGAGATCAACACCCGCTACAAGGATGATCCGACGCAGAAGGCGTTGGCGATCCAGGAGCTTTATCGCAAGCACGGGCTCAATCCGATGGCAGCGATGAGCGGTTGTATTCCGGTGCTTTTGCAGATGCCGGTGTGGTTTGCCCTGTATCAAACGCTGCAAACGGCGGTGGAGCTGTACCACGTGCCGTTTTTGTCAGCGCGGATCATTCCGGACTTGTCGGACAAGGGTGAGTACTTCGTGATCCCGGCGATCTTGGGTGCGTCGAGTTTCTTTCAGCAGAAGCTGATGCCGCCGCAGGGCGATCCGATGCAGCAGAAAATGATGCAGTACATGCTTCCGGGCATTTTCATTGTGATGATGCTCTACCTACCGGCCGGCCTTGGCGTATACATGCTGACCAACACGTGGCTCGGCATCGCGCAACAGGTCGCGGTCGAACGCTACCTCCAGGCCAAAATTCAAGGTCCGGCCACCATCGAGGTACGCGAGAAGCCAGTGAAGTCTTCGGGCGACGAAGCGAAATCGACGCCTGCTCTTGGAAAGGGAAAAGCACGTGTCCGTGGATAATGGATCTCCCGGAAAAACCACTCTCAACGCGGATGCACCAGGCGATGAAACCGATGCACGCGTTGTCGAAGCCGAACCGTTTGTCGAGGACGGTCGCGCCGATCAAGCGCTCGATTTCGTGATCGATACGCTGGCTGCGATGGGCATGGATTGCACCGTCGACTTGCTCGAGAACGAGCCTGAAGATCCTCCCGAGGAGATTCGGCTCGAGATCGAAGGCAACGATGCCGGGCGTATCATTGGCAAGAAAGGTACGACGCTCTCTGCGCTTCAATTCCTAACCAACCGTGTGATCAATCGACCGGGGCGTCAGCGTCGGCACGTGATCATCGACGCGGAAGGTTATCGAGCACGTCGCGAAGACACGCTGACGACGATGGCTCGACGCTTGGGCAAACAAGCTGTGGAAGAAGGCAAGATCATCACGTTCGAACCGATGAACCCTCAGGATCGACGTGTGGTGCACTTGGCGCTCTCCAAGTTCCCTGGCGTTGTGACCAAGAGTGACGGCGAGGGAGATGCACGTCGCGTGCAGATCATCCCCGTTCGTCGCTGACATCCCCTCCCTACCCCTCCGCTCGTTTCCCCCTGACGCACCAAGTTTTACCCTTCGCTTCGTTTCGAGGCGAAGGGTCTGTCGATCCAGTTGACACCGCCATGTCGGTATGCATAATGCCGCTCCCCGTCGTCCCAGAATCGCGACGCCCAGTGCGATCGCCCGACGGGAACCTCCTGCCGCGAAAGACACACCATGCTCACGTCGAACGTACTTGCGAAAATCGAAACCCCGCAGATTCGTGAGGGTCTCCCGGAGTTCCGGGTGGGTGACACTCTTCGTGTCCACTACCGCATCGTCGAAGGCGAGAAAGAGCGCATTCAGGTCTTTCAGGGTGTTGTGTTGAAGCGTCACCGAGCTGGTGCGCGCAGCACCTTCACCGTGCGCAAGGTCAGCTTCAATGTGGGCGTCGAGCGCGTCTTCCCGTTGCACTCGCCACGTATCGACAAGATCGAAGTCGTGTCGCGCGGCATCGTACGTCGCTCGCGTCTCTTCTACCTTCGTTCGCTCACGGGCAAGGCTGCTCGTGTTCGCGACGCGAAGGATAGCTGATCCACGGGAGGACTGCGAAGTCCTCCAACGCATGAGCCAGGTTTGTCATGGTTCACCTCTCTCCAGGTGTTTCACAGTGCCAAACCCGGCTCTATCCTGAGTGCATCGCCGAGACCAAGTGAACTATCGACATCGCGCAGGAGCTCCTCGATGGCGCCTCGCGATGTCGATTTGTTTCGAAGCTTGTTCGATGCGCACATCGTCGTGTGGCCCTACGAGGATTTCCGATGAGGAATGCCGATGAGTGGGGTCGTCGATGAACGAAATCACTTCGATCTTGATCCTGGGTGTGGACAGCACGATATGCTGCCGCCGATGCGGACGCTGATGAGGTCCGACATCACGCGAAGGAGACCATGAACTGCCCTCGTTGTGGCGCACCAGCGACGCCCGCCGACAAGTTCTGTGCGATTTGTGCCTCTCCTCTTGGCGCGCCCGCAGGGCCTCCAGGATTTGGAGCTCCGCCGCCGCCTCCGGCATTTGGCAAGCCACCGGGTCCCCCGGGGTTTGGCGCACCGCCTGAGCCGCCGGGGTTTGGCCCTCCGCCAGGAGGAGGATTTGGTCCGCCTCCAGGGTTTGGCCCGCCTCCAGGTGGTCCTCCGGGGTTTGGCGCGCCACCGCCACCGCCGGCATTTGGCCCGCCACCAGGTGGTCCTCCGGGGTTTGGCCCGCCACCTCCTGCACAAGGGTTTGGCCCGCCTCCTGAGCCACCGCCTGCTCCTCCTGGCTTTGGACCACCGCCACCAGCCCCGGGATTTGGACCACCGCCCAACGCGTCTGGTGGTTATCCGGCAGCGCCACAAGGAGGGTTTGGCCCGCCACCACCGCCACCGCCGATGGGTGGTGATGGTGGATTCGGTCCACCGCCACCGGCAGCGGATGGCTACGATCCTCCGCGTCCACCACGTCCACAAAGTGCGTCGACATCCGCGGCTGGAGCGCATGCACGTGGTGGCGCAACGGGACCTGGCGAGCGTCGAGCTTTGGCTGGGTTTCTCGTGAGTTACCAAGACGACCCGCTCGGCAAGTTCTGGCCGCTTTGGCAAGGCCGCAACAGCATCGGGCGCGCCGATACGGGTCAGAAGTGCGACATCGAGATCGCGCACGGAACAACGTCCACACATCACGCAGCAATCGACTGCGAAGGTGGACGGTTTGTCCTGCATGACCTCGGTTCGACGAACGGCACCTTCCACAATGAAGATGCCATTGGTTTCAAAGGTCGGCGCGAGCTTCGCGATGGCGACAAGATCCGCTTCGGCGGCTTTAGCGTCATCACGATCATCGTCACGGCTCGCACCTAGCGATCGCGCGAAGACAAACCGTGCGAAACGCCTTTTTCTCTCATCACGGATCCTCGAAGAGATGACGTCCTCTCTGCGTTCGCGTCGCCAGGTCGAACACTCGCGTACCGAACGCAGCCGGCGCAATACACCGTTCGTTGCTCACAAAACCCACGAAACGATCCATGTTTCATCAAGACAAACGCATGCGATGCCTCGTCGCGTGCAGTCGACGACGGGTTTGTCGCGCCGAGCATCACGACCCCTGGAGGCTTATTCCATGACACCGCACCGCACCGCAGCCGCCATTCACTCCACACGAGCACGTGGCAAGGCTCCATCGTTCGCGCTCGCCGTGCTTGCAGCGATCGTTGCGTTCTTCCTCATTCCAGCTTCGTCGTTCGCTGCTCCTGAAGCGAAGATTCTGCGCATCGATCCACGCACGAGTACCGTTGATGGAGCCCCCGTGCTCACGACGGTCATCGACCTCGTGCAGAACAAGCGCATGTCGGACGCAACGCGTCCATGTGCGGCGCTCAACGGCGACGCTTTTCACGACTGTGTGGCCAACGCGGTCGAGCAACCCAATGCGTTGTATGCGTCATTCGACTTCCCCGAGAAGAACGCGATTCTCACGGTTGTTGTCGATGGCTCTGACACGGCTGCCCGATTCGAATCGAAGGCGCGATGGGGTGACAGCGTCAGCCAACCCGGTGTTGGTACGGCGTGGCTCATCTTGGTCGATGCCGCGTCGTCGATGGGTTCACGCTTCGACGAAGCGAAGGCCGTCGCGAGCGCATTCGTCAACGCGATGGGACCGAACGACATCGTCAACGTCATGTTCTTCAACGACAAGAGCGTCGTCGAAGACTCGAAGTGGGTGAACAACAAGCAGGCCGCACTCCAAGCGATCGCGAACGTACGCAATACGTTCCCGACACAAGGCCGCACGCGTCCGTTGTTCAACATCATCAAGACGGCAGCGACGGATGGATTCAAAGAGCTTGGCAACGTCGGCACGAACGTCGTTGTTCCGATGCACCAAGCGATGGTCGTTCTGTCGAACGGTTCAGCCGGTGCGGATCCGAGTTCCAACGCGGCTGCAGCCAACCTCCTCAAGGACTACCTGACGAAGGGTCGTTTTCCCGAGAACAACGAAGTTCTTCCGAAGACCCCCGTGCCGGTCATCTCGATCTGGTTCCCGAACAAACTGATCGAAGAGTTCGGTGCTCAAGCTCGTGAGTTCATGGAGGGCATGTCAAACCCCGAAATTGGTGGGTTTTACAGCATCCTCCGCGACAAACAAGAAGCCCGCGCGGCGAACATCGTCAACGTCGTGCGTACGCGCTTCAACAAGATGCACATCGTCAAGTGGCGGGTGTCGTGTGTCGCGTTGAGCCTCACGCAAACCTTGCGACTCGCGTTCTTGGCGACAGACCCTCCGATCGCTGGTGATGCCACGTTCCAAAACGTGCCTGTCGGTATCGATCCTTCGCAGTGGCCACTCGACATCGATCGCGAAGCAACGGAACGGGCCGCAGCCAAAGAGCCCGCGTTCCCCGGTGGAACGTTGAAGGTCTATGGCAACTTCTGCTGGGGCGGAAATGCGCAACGCGCCGAGCTCTACATGGTTCCAAAGAACCAACCCGCGCCGGCATCGCTTCAAGGCGGCGGCATTGATGATGCAAAGAAAGCTCAGAAGTCGCTGATCGAACAAGGCATGCGCGGCAAAGCCATCACTGCTGGCGAAAGCATGGTCGAGTTCGAGTTGCCCAAGTCCGACAAATTCCTTTCGGGCAAAGGCGAAGCGATGACCGCGCGGCTCATCGTTTATGACAACCAAGCGAAACGCACGAGCGCGATCACGGCCGACAAGATCGTCACGGTCAAAGCGAAGGAAGCTCCGCTGCCGTACTTGCTCATTGGTGGCATCACGTTCGGTGGTGTCGTGTTGATTCTTCTCGTCGTGTCGATCTTCCGCGGCGGCGGCAACAAGCGTCGTGGAGCATCTCCGGCGCAAGCTCCGCGCCCTGTCGTTGCTGGTCCTTCGATGGTGCAAAGCGGAGGGTTTGGCCCGCCCGCACCCATGCCGGGACAAGACTTCGGCGGAGGCGGTTATGGTCCTCCTCCAGGAATGGGTGGTCCTGCCAATCGCGCTGTTCTTTCAAGCTCGATCGGCGTGTTCACGTTCATGCCTGGAACAGAGATGCGCGTTGGTCGCGATGGTTCGTCATGCCAAATCGTCATCAACGAACCCCGTGTGAGTGGAAATCACGCCGTAATCAAGTTCGAAAACGGTCAAGTGTTCGTACGCGACGAGAACTCGAACAACGGCACGAACATCAACCAAAACCGCATTCCGCCGCTGGTTTGGACGGTTGTTCCTCCAGGAGCCATTCTTCGTTTCGGTCCCATCGAGTTCAACGTGCGATTGGAGTAGGCTGAGAGCTTCCCGGCTCGAAGTACGCCTTTTCCTTCTTCCCGCCCATGCAACACGCACCCGCCCCCGGAACACGCGTCCGCATCGAATACGCCGAAGCGACCGATCCGGGGCGTGATCCCGCAAAACAAATCAACGAAGACTCGTGCGGTTATCAGCAAACGCGCTTCGGACATCTCGTTGTGCTTTGCGATGGAATGGGCGGGCACTACGGAGGACGCGAAGCAAGTCGCACAGCCATCGCGACGATCTTCGAGTGCATCGAACAAGCTCCTCCCGGCACGCCCTCGAGCGCCGCGATGAAGACCGCCCTCGAAGAAGCAGGACGTCGCGTGTTCCTTCTCGGGGGACCTCCCGATAATCGCGGACGGCCTGGTTCTACCGTCGTGGCATTGCTCTTCGGCGACCGAGGACTCGACGTCGCGCACGTTGGTGACAGTCGCGCGTACTGCATTCGCGCGGGACAGATTTACCCACTCACGCGCGATCATTCGGTCGTTCAGAGCATGGTCGACTCGGGCATGATTTCCGAAGCCGAAGCGATCGGACATCCCGAAGCCAACAAGATCACCCGAGCGCTCGGAATGTCACCGGAAGTCGACGTCGAGGTTCGTCCAGAACCGATGGAGCTTTTCCCTGGGGACATCTTTCTGCAGTCGAGCGATGGCCTCACGGACCTCGTGCTGGCACCGGACATTCTTCGTTCTGTTCGACAAACCATGTCGACGAGTACGTTTACACAAGCATGTCGGCAGCTTGTGGAGCTTGCGAACGATCGCGGCGGACACGACAACATCACGGTGCAAATGGTGCGCATCGTTGATGCTCCGACGCGTGCATCGCAGACAATTCCGGAAGGCCCCGCGATGGCTGGATCAGCGCAAGCGCGCCCAATGCCTCCGCGAGAAACCCGGCCCATGACCGCGGCAGATTCTCATCCACAACCACAAACGATGGTCGGCCTGGCTCCGCCGCTCGTTGCAACAACGTTGGTCTCGGCAAACGCTCCCGCTGCACCACCGTCGACGTCACCTGCGGCTTGGGCGCCCGTTGCACCAACAGCGATTGATCGTCCGGTCGCGCCATCGCCGACGGTATCGGACGCACGCGCCGCCATGCCCCGAACAACGGCGATGGCTGCACAAACTCCGATACCGCAAGCGCCACCGGCCCACGCTCCACTTCAGCCGACACGCGTCCAAACACCGGAACCTCCACCGACGCAATTAACCGCGCATCCGTCACTCATTCCGGTGTCCAAGTCGCAAGCCGGTCGACCTTCGCAAGCAGGAATCATGTACGTCGTCATCGCGATGTCTGCGGTGATCGCCGTACTACTTTTGCTTCTCATTTGGGCTGTATGGCTTCGCTAATGTGGCCACGTTTTCAGTTGGCCGTGCATGTTGCTCTCCCTGACTGTTCGTGTTGAAAGGTGACCCGCATGGTTCCCGGTTTTGGCAAGCAGATCGTCACCATTGGCAGCGCCCCTTCGTGCGATGTCGTCATCCCTGATGGCTCCGTTCTTCCCGAACATGCGCGCATCGTCCATCAAGGCGGTGGTCGACTCGTGTTCATGGGTGGCGCAGGCCCGAGCATGGCCAATGGCCGACCCGTCCAGCCAGGTGAAGAAGTCGCCTTCGACTTCCGCACACAGTTTGTCGTAGGAAACGCCCCCGTTCCGCTCAGTCACCCCGCGATCGTCATGTCGATCATGACCGTGGGCACCGTTGCTGCTCCACCAGGTCATCACATCATCGGTCGTGATCCCACCCGCGCATCACTCGTCATTCAGCATCCGAGTGTGTCGAGTCAACACGCCACCGTGATGCTCGATCGCATGAGCGTCGTCGACAACGGATCGACGAGCGGCACCTATGTTGGACCGACGAAGATCGCTGCGGGTCAACCCACACCGATCGATCCCAACGGCATCGTTGCCTTCGGCCCTGTTCCGATTCCCGTCGAGTTGCTCATGCGCCTTGCACAAGCCTCGCGCAGCTCCAACCCGAGCATGCCGCAGATGGCTCAAGCACCGATCGCTGCGCAACCTTCACCTGTTCAACCATCGCCCGCTCCGATGCAATCGATGCAGCAGCCTGTTCATTCAGGTGTTCCATCAGGACAAGCGGGTGCACCAGGCAAGAAAAACAAGACGGTTCTCGGACAACTCGATTTCAGTTCGAACAAAGGTCCGACCAAGAGCATCGGCCGTACACCCGACAACGACATCGTCATTCAACATCCGCAAGTCTCGAGTCGTCATGCACTGGTTCACAACCAAGGTGGACAACTCTTCGTAGAAGATCGCGGCAGTGCGAATGGCACGTACGTGCGTGGCCATCGCGCTCCGCCGGGCCAACGCATCGCGATTCAGAGCGGTGAAAAGTTCTTCATCGGCCCGATGCCTTTGCAGATCGAACTGGCTGCATCGGGCGCCGTTGAAGTCGTGCAAGAGGAGTACTCGGCCGATCGTTGGGCGGGCAAACCTCTGTACGAGATCGAAGCTTGGAGCTTGGTGCTCGAAGTGCCCGATCGCGACAACCCGAGCGAGATGAAACGCTTGCTCGACGACGTTTCGTTCAAGGCACTGCCGGGCGACATGATCGCGCTCATGGGTCCGTCGGGTGCAGGTAAAACCACCCTGCTTCTCGCACTCAACGGATACCTGCCCCCCACTAGCGGGGTTGTTCGTATCAACGGCGAAGACCTCTACAACATCTACGACAACCTTCGCGGATCGATTGGGTACGTCCCGCAAGACGATCTCGTGCACCCCGAACTCACGGTCTTCGAAGCTGTGAAGTACAGCGCGAAGTTCCGACTTCCTCCGGACTACTCCGAAGCCGAGGTCGACGCGCGTGTTGAACAGACCATCAAAGACCTGGGCCTCGAAGGCGTGAAGAACCTTCAAATCGGCCGACCGGAAAAGAAGATCCTCTCGGGTGGTCAACGCAAACGCGTGAACATAGCGCTCGAGCTGGTCACCGATCCGGTCATCTTGTTCCTGGACGAACCGACGTCAGGTCTCGCCGCAGACGACACGACAGCACTCATCACGTTGCTTCACGATCTGACGAAAGCGACCGGCAAGACGATCGTCATGACGATCCATCAGCCGGCGAAGGACGAGTTCGAGAAGTTCACGCACTGTTTCATCATGGGATACGGCGGCGTGCCGATGTTTTTCGGGCCAAACAAGCCTGACGCGTATCGGTTTTTCGGGACGTGGAAAGAACGCAACCGGCAAGCGAACGATGTCGACAATCCGCGCGACATGTTCGAGATGATCGCGCAACGCGAGCGAGTGGTGTTCGATCGGATGAAGGCGTCGAATCCGAACATCCCCCGTGGTCACGCGCGTAAAGCAGCGGCGATCGAGTGGCGCGGCGAGTACTACAGCAACAACAACGCGACGTACTCGAAGATGTATTCCGGTCGTCGTGAGATTGGCACCGGGCAAGGTCAACGTGGCGTTCCGGAAAGACGCGCGACGACATCGGGTCAACTTGGTTTGCTCTTGTCCCGATACTTCAAAACCAAAATAAGAGACACGAGCGGCACGGCGATCATGCTGGCTCAAGCACCGATCATCGGCGTGCTCTTGGCGGGCGTTTTCGGTTGGCAAGAGAAGGCGATCCCAGCGTGGTGTCTTGGAGCGTTGCAGGAGTTGTCGCGCAAGTTCGGAGGGGGAACGTCGAGCGGCGACATCATGAAGAGCATGACGGCGACAAGCGATCACACGGGCGCTGTGTTCTTCTTGGTCGTTGCCGCCGTGTGGTTTGGAACGTCAAACGCAGCTCGTGAGATCGTTGCAGAGCGAGCGATCTACTTGCGTGAGCGCATGGTCAACTTGGGCCTGCTCAACTACGTGCTCTCCAAGTACATCCTGCTTTCGTTCTTCTGCATCATTCAGTGCACCGTGCTTCTCAGCATCGTGTTCTTCGCGCTTGGGTTCCATGGAGGTCCGGCGGCGTTTTTGCTGCAACTTGGATCGCTCGTTGCAACATCCTTGTCGGCGGCAGCTCTTGGTTTGCTCCTGTCCACGGTCGTCACCTCTTCGGAAGCGGCGATGGCTCTCACGCCGATCGCGCTGATCCCTCAAGTCGTGCTGGGTGGACTGATGGTGCCGATGACGACGGTGCCGCACTTGAAGCCGCTCATGATGGTGATTCCGGCGCGTTGGGGCTTCGAAGGCGCGATAGTTCCGCAACGCAACGCGCTTCAGGACGATCCGGCGTGGATCATTGATCTTGGGCGCAAAGAAAGTTCGGCCTCGGACTTCATCGAAGCGGGCAAATTCAAATGTGCCGTTGCCCAAATGGCGTCGGACACCTTTGCAGGAGGCTGGGCATTCACTACGTACGAGATGACGTGGCTACCGTTTGCCGTCCTCGGTGG
>JBGAOI010001249.1:0-2103 GCA_044221885.1 Polyangium sp. (in: bacteria) | reverse complement strand
GAAGGCCATTGAGCAGGTGATTGCCGAATCGTTGCCGAAAGAATTGCTCGAGCGGGCAGAGGGACAAGAGGCGGCGGCAAATGACGCCCGTTTGTCGCGTGTGATCAAAGCGCCTCCTGCGCCTCCGAAGCTTGCGTTTGTCGAAAAGGAAGCGTCGGTGGCCACGCCCGAGTTGTGGTTGGGTTGGACGTTGCCGCCCGCGTTTGCTGGATCACGGATGTATGCGGATTTTGCGCGAAATGTCGTCGAATCCGTATTGACTGACGTGAGGCAATGGGATCCGGACATTACGGACATTCGGACATCGATGATTCGAGGCAATCAGGCCACGGTATTGATATGCCGGGCGCTATTGAAAAAAGGGGATCATCCGGCGAAGACGGCAGGAAGGATCGTCGGGCAAATCGATGAATATTCAATCGTTCCAAGCAACGAAGCTTGGGCCCGGAGCCAACAGAATGCGTTTTTGCGTCAAAAACAATCGGCGCAAATTGGTTCGGTCATCGAAGCGGAGAATTTGATTCAGCGCGCTGTGAAACGAGCCACGACGGCGCATGTGACCGGAGATGCCCACGCGTATTCCAAGCTGCATGCTGAAATCACGGGCCTCGAAAGATCGCAATTGGTTGATTTCGTCAAAACGTACATCAACGGAGATCGGGCACGTATTGCGCTGCTTCATCCGCGAAAAGATGCTCCGCCGCCTCCGTCCGAAATTGGTTTTCGGGGTGAAACCATCGAGGATGAAGACACCGATCCGGTTGTGGCCGACGCGGACGAACTGGCGCGATTGGCACCCGGTATGGGGGCGAGATTTTTTCGGCACATGACGCTCGAAAATGGGCTGGAAGTGATTCTTGCCGAGCGTCCTGGATTGCCGCTGGTGAGCATGAATTTGCATTTTCTCGTCAACTTGCAGGAGCCCGAGCAAGTGGGGGCGGCGCGAATTGCGCAAGCGGTTGGGCGAGTACACCAGGGGAATTTTGACTCACCAGCGACGTATGGGGCGCGAACGGGGCGATATTTGTCGAAAGATGGGCCGATTTATTCGCTCCTTGGGGCGTCGGGCAATGTGGGGACCATGTTGGGGGCCTTGGCTGAACAGGTGACGCAACAATCCATCGTTCCATTCGAATGGGATGAATATCGCCGCAAACAAATCCATCATCAACAAGTGGCTGAATTGCGACCTCAAGTCATTGCTGACCGAAAATTCCTCGATGCGTTTTTCCGTGGGCAAGGCATTGCATGGACGCTTCCGGTATCCGGTTGGGTGAATACGCCGGTGGAGCGGGCGCAGCAATGGTTGACCGAGACGCACGCACCGAACAACGCCGTGCTCGTGATTGCTGGGGAATTCGATCCTGGTGAAGTCGAGCGTGGTGTGCGGGAATCGTTTGGAGCATGGGCGGCTTCTTCGCGAACGTTTCCTCCAGCGGCGGCGCTTCGACCGGGAACAAAAGCGAGTGAGCCGGTGTTTGTCGCGGTACACAAACCTGGAGCGACTCAGGCCAAAATTCGATTTGGGTGCGTTTTGTCGCCTGCAAAAACCGCGGCATTGGACGCGCGCCACGATGTCGGAGCGGCATTGTTGCAGGAACGGCTGCGTCAAAGTTTGCGGAACAAGGGAGGCGTCGCATACGATATCACTGCGTCGGCGTGGACCAGTCGAGGTGGCACGACGCGTCTCGAGATAACCGGGGCCGCGGAACAAACGAAATTGGTGTATGCATTAACCGCCATCAAGAAAACATTGGAAGACCTCGGCGCGTCCGCGGCAACGGAACGCGACTTGGCGCGCATGAAATTGCGTTTGGCACGGCGACATACGGCAAGGTTCATGTCCAATGAATCGATTGCCGATCACTTGGCGACCATGATTTCGCTGGGATATTCACCAGCGGATTTGGATCATTTTGCGTCATTTCTGGATAAAACGACGCTCGAGGACGTGCAACAGGATTTCAAAGATTGTATGAAGGGCAATCCGACCCTCATGCTCCTTGGCGATGAAACGACCATTCGAGCTGCGTTCAAAGACGGCTGGCAAGCCCCGCCGCCGAATGCTGCGGATTCTCAACAACAGTGACAAGTCATTGACGT
>JBGAOI010001248.1:0-2106 GCA_044221885.1 Polyangium sp. (in: bacteria) | reverse complement strand
GGCATGCAAAACGCCGCCCGAGACCCATACCAATCGTGTTCCATCGACGTCCGCCCATTCCCAATCGGGCAAATCGAACACCGTCGAGCCATCGAGCGTCTTTAATCGATGCGTGTCGTAATAGCAGCCTTTGCCGATGGCGTGCGATGTCGTCTCGTGCGCGGTTTTTTCCAAGATCCAGCGTACCGCGACTTGTTTCTCGAATATCGTCGGATGGTCCACGCCGTGTTTTTCGCGCCGCATGAGTTGCCAACCATCACGTTGCAGACGCACGTAATAAACGCCCGGGCATTCGCCACCGTAACTTTCGTAAAAGGGAAACGCGTCTTGCTCCACACCTTTCGGTTTGCGAAGTTCTGCGTGCCCAAACGGAAACGCATTCAGCCAAAACTGTTTGTCGGACGTGAACAATCCCCCACCGTTCCAGCCGCTGCCATTGGCCCATAACCCGACGGCCTTCAGATAAGGCGCATTGGAGATAGCGGTCCACGAGCCCTTGACCTCGGATTTCCACTTGCCATTCATCGCGAAATAAATGAAATGGCGTCCATTCGGAGAAAGATCGCAACGTCGTTCGTAGATGCGCCCTTTGATCCACTGGCCGACTTGGAATGTGTCTTTCGTTCGGTCCCAACCCACAGTGCAAACTTGTTTTGAAGGACCGCGACGAATCGCAATGGCCACGGGGGCTTTTCGGGCCAAGATGATGTGCACTCGGCTGGGAACGGTTTCAGGTTTGGCCATAAGGTGCTCGCGAAGGTTTGTCTTGCCGCAGGATACCTCAACGAGCGTCGCGATGAACAGGGGAATCGACGTGGTCGGGGTTGTGACGCGTAGGGGGCGGGGTGAAGTGCAACCAAGTTGGACATCGCCCCTTCCCTCGACGAACCCCTTGGGGCTGCCAAGGCTCGCGATGGTCGATCGTCCATGACGCACGATCGGCCTTGGTGGCAGTCCAGACGAAACAGCGTCGATTTTCTTGCCCAACGTCACTGCCGTACGGTACGATGCGCTCATTCGAATGATTCTGCCTCCAAACTACGCCTCTTCGTCGCAGTTTTCCCCGTCCACGGGTTTGCCGAAGTGAAGGAATCGAACGATGCTTGAAACGTTGCGACTGGAAAACGTGGGTCCGGCGCCGAAGATGGAGATGGAACTCGGGCGGCGGTTGAACCTCATCACAGGCGACAATGGGCTTGGGAAGAGTTTTCTTTTGGACGTGGCGTGGTGGGCGTTGACGCGGAAATGGCCGCATGATCTGAATCCCGAGTTGACGTCAGGGTATCCGGCGCGCCCGACGGATCGAAAAAAGCCGGCACATATCCATTTTCGTGTGGAGACGAAAGTCAAAAGCGTTGACTATGCGAGCACCTATGTTGCGCGGGACCAAGCGTGGCAAGGCAAATCCGGGCGTCCATGGAATCCGGGACTCGTGATCTACGCGCATTCCGACGGCGGTTTTTCCGTATGGGACCCGGCGCGCAATTATTGGAGAACGAAAAATGGTGTCGATGTACAAGAGCGAGTGCCAGGGTATGTGTTTTCGCAACGAGAAGTGTGGGAGGGTCTTTCGGTCTTGATTGACCGCAAGCCGACGCTGGTATGCAAAGGCTTGATCGAAGATTGGTCGGTTTGGATTCGTGAAAACGGCGTCGATGCTAGCAATATGGCCGTGGTGCTCGCCGACCTTTTTCCTCGAGGCGAATTTCGGGGAATTGGACCATTACATCGACTGTCGTTGAATGACGCGCGCGACATTCCATCGCTTCAAATGCCTTATGGTCAATCCGTTCCCATTATCCACGCGTCGTCCGCGGTCAAGCGAATCGTCGGCCTTGCGTACATGCTGATGTGGTCCTGGAGCGAACATCATCGCGCCGCCGAAGAGCTCGGTGAGGAACCGACACAACGAGTCGTCATGTTGTTCGACGAACTCGAGAATCACTTGCACCCCCGCTGGCAGCGCTCGATTTTGAAATCCCTCTTGGATTTGACGCACGCGATGCATCAGTCGGCGAACATTCAGCTCATTGCCGCGACGCATTCGCCGCTGGTTCTGGCGTCTGCCGAGCCATTTTTCGACCCGGAGCAGGACGCTTGGTTCGA
>JBGAOI010001247.1:0-2111 GCA_044221885.1 Polyangium sp. (in: bacteria) | reverse complement strand
CGTGTCTGCTCGAGCCAAGACATCATTCCAATAGTGTGCTCTGTCGTTTCTCTATCGGAACGCTCACGCGTGCAATGCCGCCGGCTTCTTTTTATCGAGCATCGCGGCCGCATATCTCTTCGTGACGGGGGGACGATATTCCCTTTTGACGCGAAGGCCTCGTTGAAAGTGTTGGGCCCGCTGAACGATCAGAACTTCAGAATCAACATCGTCGCCGTTGACTTTTCCGGCGCCAAATCCCCACCTCCCCCTTGCATCCGCTCCCATTCCATTGTACCCCGGCCTCATGCGCCACATTTCATTGCCCGCTCTCAAAATTGCCCTCGCCGACCTCTTCGATAAGCGCATCGACGCCTTGCTCGCTTCCAATGCCGGCAAAACGTACGAACCCGTCTTGCGCGACAAAAAAGACCGTATCGATGCATTGCCCGAAGCCATGACCGGTGGCCGGCCTTTGGCCGAAGCCATGACCGAACTCGACGACCAACACGACGGGTTTGGCGCCGCTTTGTGGTATATCACCGAAGCCTATCTACGCTGTCCCGACGTCTCTACCCATACGCGCAAAATCATCGAGCGTATCCGTTCGGTATTCATCCCCGAACTCGAAGTCATTCGTGCGCCATATGCCGACGAAGTCGAGGCTGCATTACGTAACAAGAATGATCTCGCCGAATTCGAATCCGACCTGAAAGCCATTCCGCTCGCCGAAGGAAAAACCCTTTATGATTGGTGCGTCGGATTCATAAACAAAGGCGAACAACTCGGCCAATTGCTCAGCCAACGCGCCGATCTGAGCGCCATCAGCCGCGTCGAAGCCAGCAAAATTCGCGCGGCAACCGTCGGAACGCTGGGACGCCTACGAGCCGCATTGGCGGATGAAATGTCGGTCAATCCCGACCTGCCCGCCGATTTGGAAGCCCAGATTTTTGGTTATTTCGATGAACTCGACCAGATGGCCGCAGACGCCGCCGCAGCTCGAAGGAGGCCCTCGCAGATGCCGCCGCCTGCTGAACCCACCTGACGCGCTGCCTGAAGCTTCGTTCGCGAGACTTCGAGCTTCTCGCTACCTGCCTGATCCCTCGAAAACGACGTTTGGACCACATCCAACCCTGCCATGAAGCGTGGTCGACCACACGTCGTGCAGGTTCCGACCAGCTTGCAAGCCTGATTGACGAGGCTTTGGAGCAAGTCATGACCTGCCCGAAGCCTCGTCGACGAGCCTTCGACCATGTCCAGATTACATCGAAGCGTGAACGACGAGGGTTAGGGCAGGTGGGGATCTGGTGGTGAGCGTGGTGGAGGAGTCGTAGGTGTGATGAATTACGGCTGATACAAGAACGCTTTGCCGCCATATTGATCGGCAAACGTTTTGGCCAATGACGTGAAGTCCGTCACGACAATGGAGCCCGCATCCCGCAATTGCGCAATGGGGATGAACGTGGTCATTTCAATCTGCGTCAAGCCATCGGGAGCCATGATGTCCGTGGGGCGAATGTTCCACGATGCTGTCAGAATGACGTCCGGCGCAATCGTGCCTTTGGCCCGTAAATCCACCAATTCTTGAACGCCGGCAACTTCATTGTGCCAAGCGCCGAAGGCCAGAATGTTTCCGGCAGGATCATCCACGAAATAATTGTTCCGGTCTTTCGGATGCCAAGCACCGCTCACGAGCGGATCATTGACATGGTTGGGCGTGCCTGCGCCCATGAGAATGTCACCTCGCCACTCGGCCGTAGGATATTTGATACCTTTGACCGGCATGCGAAATCGATCCCATTCTTGGAATTGCGGCAATGCGGGATCCCAGATGTGTCCACCAATGACCGTGCTTCCTCCCACTTCGAGCAACGTCAGCAGATGGGCCACGTCGGTGTAATTGTATCCGCCGTTTTCATGCGAATGCGGATCAATGACGACCTTCAGGTCTTCACGTAGGTATCGAAATACGTTTTTCCCGCCCGTATTGGCCATGGTTTGCATGTCTTCATAAAGGCGCGCAGCTTCGAGGTACTTCCAATCGGGTTGCAAAACCCATTGCAATTGATGCTTCAGCGCCAAGTTCGCCAAGTCAATCAGCTTGCTCCGAAGGCCGGTGTAGGCTTGACGAC
>JBGAOI010001246.1:0-2112 GCA_044221885.1 Polyangium sp. (in: bacteria) | reverse complement strand
CGATATTGACCTGCTCGAGGCTCAGGGGCGCGCCAGAATCTTGCAGTTGACTCCGAACAATCTCTTGAATGCGTTCGAGCACATTGCCAAGTTCCGCGATTTCCGCGAGCAACGCTTCGCGATCACGCATGAATCGGTGCGCCAACTCCTTCATGTACGGAACGACGCGTTGGCCTTTGGGATCCGATGTGAAAAACGGTCCCAGGGTGGCTTGGTTTTTTTCGAGCATTTCGGCGAGTTGCATCACACGTTCGGCGCGTAAGGAACTTGTCCGTTGGTGGATTTCCGCGCGTAAGACGGCGACACTATTCAGTGCATTGCCAACGTTGTGCATGGCGCCGCTCGCAATGTCGGCTCGTCCGGCCAAACGCGCTGCATCTACGAGTTTTTCCTGAGCGGCGCGAAGTTTTTGGGTTCTGTCCTCGACGAGTTTTTCCAAATCCTCGTACATTAACGCATTTTCCAACGAGACGGCGGCTTGCGCGGCGAGAAGCTGAACAATTTCGACGCGTTCAGGACCAAACAAACCTGGCAACGCATTGTTTTCCAAATGCACGACACCGATGATTCTTCCCGCGTACGTAATGGGCGCGCATAAAAGTGAACGCACGCCACGACGCAGGACGTACGAATCTTTGCGCAACACCGGATCCAAGAGCGCATCGGCCGCCAGGACCGTGGTTTCCGTACGAGTCACGAGGCGAATGGCGGTCGCACACACTTCGTGTTCGTGTTCCGCGAGCGCGCGTGAATTCGTGGCCTCGTAATGGCGTGCGTGAGCGTCTCCGTGAGCCACGATGGCCAATTCCGAATCACGCATCAGCAAAAGGGTTCCCACTTCCGCGCCGGCATTTTCCATGAGCACTTCGACCATTTGCCCAAGGAGCCTTGGTAAAACCAATTGCCGCGAAAGAACACGCGACGCCTTGAAGACGGCTTCAATGTCGAACGCATCAGGATTCAACGAACGTTGTTTTCGTTGTGCCGTATCGAGTCCCGGAAATTCCTGCAGAAGCAGAGCAACTTTGTGTTCCGTTCCCCAGGATCGATAAGCGCCCACAGCGTCGTGCAAATAATCCAAACCAATCCGAGTTCGCCCGCGTTCGAGCCAAAAACGCCCGGCCGATTCACTGGCCATCGCTTCCACATTGATGAATCCGTGTTCCCGGGCCAAACGAATGGCTTCGTCGTACAATCGTGCGGCTGCATCGTATTGCCCGCGCACGCGGGCCATTTCCGCTTCTATATGGGCCCGCTTGTGGGCGAAGTTCTCCGGACAACGTTCACTCGACGCAACGAGTTTTTCATGGCCAATCCGCCAGAACTCAGCGTCACGCACCACGCTTCCTGGTTCAGGTGCGGACATGGTCGACGCCATGGCCAGCATTTCATAATACACGAGCGCAGCAGCTTGAAATTTGCCGGGGATCGTATCGAGCGTCGAATGAGCCACCGCCGCATATTCCATCGCTTTGCTTGGTTCACGATGGAGACATGCCGTCATGGTTTTGCAAATCATGTATACGCAGAGCGCGTATTTGAGCACTTCGCTATGGCAATGCGCGACATACGCAGATTCGTCGGCCTGTTCTTCCGGTAAAATATCGGACCGGCCAGTGAGCTCACGCAAAATGAAAACTTGTCCTTCGAGACAATCCAGCGCCAATGTGTGGCTCGTGCGCCGCGCGAAAGCCAAATATCCAGGCAATTCGTCCGTCAACGTGTACACGTTCGCGCCCCGGAACAGCGGATTGAGCACCAAATAAATGAGGATGTACCCGCCAAACTGAATTTCGCCACCATCGAGGGCTGCGCGATAACCGTCACGCATGACGGCATCCCCATCGGCGAGCGGTTTGACCCAATGCTGCACGTTGACGGCCAAATTGAAACAACCACGACACATGTCCGCTTGCCGTCCAAAACGCCGCGACAATTCGACGCCCAGCAGACTGAAATCGTACCCACGCCGAGCATCCCCAAAATGCGTGATCATCGTGCCGTACATGCCAAACGGATATCCATCCGGAGCGAGCCCGCGTTCGAGCGACAAACGCGTCATGATCGAGCACGCAAGCAAATTCAATTTGTGCAATCGTGCAACATAAAGCG
>JBGAOI010001245.1:0-2116 GCA_044221885.1 Polyangium sp. (in: bacteria) | reverse complement strand
GTTCGATTGTCGCAACAATCTCGTCGGCATTGCGCTTCGTCGTGGGATTTTCGCTGGTCGCGATTGCGTCGACCATTACGATGGCGATGTGCATCATCCTCTTGCCGTGGCGCATTCTTCGCATCAAGCTTTGCAACTATTACGGGAAAGTCATCGGTTACACCATTGTGCGGATTGCCGGCGTCAATCCGGTGTTGCGTAGTATGGAACGCATCAATCGCACACACCCGGCGATTTACGTGGCGAACCATGCCTCGACGCTCGATGCTTTCTTGTCGATTTGGATGTGTCCGATCGGCGGTTCGGGCGTGATGAAGCGCCAAGTATACAAAGTTCCCTTTTTCGGGCAGCTTTACATGCTTTCGGGACATTTGGCTCTCAATCGCGAAGACAAATCCAAGGCGATTGCGGGAATCGACGACATTGTCCAGGTGGTCAAAAAACACCGCATTTCCATTTGGATCATGCCAGAAGGGACACGAAGTCGCGACGGGCGCCTCTTGCCATTCAAGCTTGGGTTTGTCCACATTGCTCTGGCGACGGGTTTGCCCATTGTGCCCATCGTAATTCACGGCGCACACAAGACTTGGGTCAAGGGAACCGCCTATGTCGAACCGACAGCCATTGAAATTGACGTGCTCGATCCCATTTCCACCACCGATTGGCGCGCTGAAACAGCCCGTCAACACGCCGAAGACATTCACCGCATCTTTGTCGAGCGATTACGCGATGATCAAAAACCGCTTGCGTCCGATCCGGTTTTGACTGAAAAAGCGGCTTGAGGTATCACGAACGTGTTTGCCATCTTCGCCAAGCGCCTGGTCACATGTGATCCCGATGCGCCCAATGCCCAAGGTCCGCTGGGGATCATCGATCATGGTGGTCTCGTCATTGACGGCACGCGCATTGCCCATGTTGGTCCTCGCGACGAAGTTTCGTCTCTATTTCCAAATATCGAAGTGGCAGCCGACCTCGATAACGACGAAATCGACGCGCCAGCACTCGTGACGCCCGGGCTCATCGATGCGCATACACATGCTCCGTGGGTAGGGTCGCGTGATGGCGAATATGCATTGCGCATGGCCGGCGCTGGATATGAAGAAATCGCCGCCAATGGTGGTGGAATCGTTGCCAGTATGCGGGCCATCCGCGCAGCAACGACCGAGCAAATCGAGAAAACGCTATTGGCGAGAATACGTCGTATGTTGGCCATGGGCGTGACTACAGTCGAATGCAAAAGTGGTTATGGTTTGGATCTCCCATCCGAACGAAAACAACTCGAAGCGACTTTGCAAGCATCGATGGCGACCAACGTCCCACGGCTTGTCCCGACGTACCTCGCTTTGCATGCTGTGCCCCCGGAAGCTCGGTCCGATCGAGCGGCTTACGTGCACAATGTCGAATCCATTTGTGTTCCAACGATTGCTGCTGAAGGTTTGGCGCGTTTCGTTGACGTGTATGTCGATCGTGCGGCATTTTCAGTCGACGAAGCCGGTCCTGTTTTGCGTCGCGCTCGAGAAGCTGGGCTTGGATTGCGTTTGCACGTCGGGCAATTTGCCGATGTGGGTGGAGCCGAACTTGCGGCCGAGGTTGGTGCATCGTCCGTCGATCACGTTGAAAACATAGGTCCTTCGGGAATCGACGCATTGGCTCGAGAAGGCGTACACGCGGTTCTTTTGCCCATTGCGAGCCTTACGCTTGGACAATCACCTCCGCCCATTGCCGCATTACGCGCAGCGGGAATTCCGCTTGTTGTTGCCAGTGATGCGAATCCAGGAACTGCGCCGACCGAAAGTTTGTCTTTGGCCATGGCGTTGGCTGTTCGGACCTATGGTTTGTCCATTAACGAATGTCTTCTTGGCGTGACGGCCCATGCCGCATCGAGTTTGTCGCTTGGGCACGAATGCGGAATGCTGAGGAAAGGTCTTCGTGCCGATGTCGTGCTCTGGGATCTGCCCCATGAAAATGCGCTCGTGCAGCCCTGGGGTGTGTCCAGGACGATCCGAGTGTTGCGAGACGGTGTGCCGATGAGTTTCGCTTGAAATCGGCTTTTTGCGCGTGTACGGTGCTCTGTCATGACGACAGAACTCGCTGCTCCTCCAGATCCTCCGCAAGG
>JBGAOI010001244.1:0-2117 GCA_044221885.1 Polyangium sp. (in: bacteria) | reverse complement strand
ATGGAGGACTGCTACCTCCTCATCTCCGAGAAGAAGATCTCGAACATGAAGGATCTTCTCCCGGTTCTCGAAGCGATTGCGAAGAGCCAGAAGCAACTGCTCATCATCGCCGAAGACATCGAAGGCGAAGCTCTTGCGACGCTCGTCGTCAACAAGCTCCGTGGCACGCTCCACTGCGCGGCCGTGAAGGCGCCGGGCTTTGGTGATCGTCGCAAGGAGATGTTGAAGGACATCGCGGTTTTGACGGACGGACAGGTGATCGCGGAAGAACTCGGCCTCAAGCTCGAGAACGTCACGATCAGCGATCTCGGCCGTGCCAAGACGGTCATCATCGACAAGGACAACGCGACGATCGTTGGTGGCCAAGGCAAGAAGGACAAGATCAAGGCGCGTCAACAAGAGATCCGCGCGCAGATCGAGCACACGACGAGCGACTACGACCGGGAAAAACTCCAGGAGCGTCTCGCCAAACTCGTCGGTGGTGTTGCCGTCATCAAGGTTGGTGCTGCAACGGAAACCGAGATGAAGGAGAAGAAGGCTCGCGTGGAAGACGCGCTGCATGCGACGCGTGCTGCGGTCGAAGAAGGCATCGTGGCTGGCGGTGGCGTTGCGCTCATCCGTGCGCAAGAGGCTCTCGCGAAGCTCGAAGTCAACGACGAGCAACGGTTTGGCGTGAACATCATCCGTCGCGCGATGGAAGAACCTCTTCGTCAGATCTCGGCGAACGCCGGCGAAGAAGGCTCGATCATCGTGCAACGCGTGCGTGATGGTCAGGGTTCGTTCGGGTACAACGCAGCGACAAACGAGTTCGGTGACTTGCTCGCGATGGGCGTCATCGATCCCGTGAAGGTCGTGCGTTCGGCTCTGCAAAACGCCGCGAGCGTCGCGAGCTTGATGCTCACGACCGAGGCGATGATTGCGGAGCGTCCGAAGGAGGAGAAGGCGGCGGGCGGTGGCGCGCATGCGGGCCACAACCACGACTTCTGATCGCTTCACACACAGCGTAAAGAAACGCTGAGAGAGGCCGGCCCCCACGTTCAACGGAGGGTCGGCCTTTTTTCTTCCATCTTGGGCAACGATGCAGCGCGCTATTCGAACGGAGCGCGCTAAAGTATCCAACGTGTCATCGCCGCTCGACCCCACCCAGGGAGCAAGAGTCGTAGGCTCGGCCTATCGATCTCTGAAGCGGCTTTTCCATTATCTGGATTTGCACGATGCGTCACGAGCGGCGAGTGCAATGGCGTTTGATGCGTTCTTGAGCATCATTCCGCTCTTTGCAGTGGCAGGTTGGGCGCTGCATCGATTGCGCAACGATGTCGCGACGGTGCTTGCTTCGGTGTTGCGAGCGGCACCGCCGGCGGTACGAGCGGGGCTTGGGGCTGAGTTTTTCCGGATGTCGGACGACAGCGTGATTGTCTTGGCACCATTGTTTTTGGGCGCGTTCTTATGGATTTCGTCGGCAGGGGCGTCGACGGCGATTGGCGTGTTCGAGACGATGTTTGTCACTCCACACCGGCCGTGGTGGAAGCGTCGGCTTTTGGGCATGGCGCTGGTGATTGGATCGATTCCGGCGGTGGCCTTGGCCACGACGGTGGGTATTTTGCTTGCACGTGTGGCCGGGTCGTTCTTGGGTCGCTTCATTGCCGCGGCAGCACCGGCCCTTATTGTGACAGGGATGGTGGCAGCGTTTTACCGGTTAACGATTCGCAGGCCGGCAAACGTCAAGCGGCGAGTTTGGCCGGGCGCCATCATTACGGTGTTTTTGTGGGCAGCCGTTTCGACGTTGTTTACGTATTACGTGGGTACCTTGGCGCAATACGCGACGCTTTATGGCAACTTGGCGAGCGTTGCGGTTTTGATGTTTTGGTTGTGGTTGATTTCGTTGTCGGTTCTTGTGGGATGTGAAGTCAATGCGCAGCTCGAAGGAGTGCGGGATCCTGCGGACGAACCGGCTCCGGCGGCGTTGCCCGAGGATCCGGACGTCGTGGCGTTGCGCAATGCGGGGTTTTCGCCCGAGCAAATCTTGAAGCGGAAAGATCCGGTGGCGGGGGAGTAGCTTCTACTTGGACGAACCCTACGCTGAGGAAAATTTGTACCAGGCGCGGGAAGTTGTGGTA
>JBGAOI010001243.1:0-2120 GCA_044221885.1 Polyangium sp. (in: bacteria) | reverse complement strand
GCTACATAATAAAAAGTCCTTCACTGCCGTTCCGGACTACCATCTTCGTTTTTCTTTCATGATCGAGATTTGCCCTCGTTGACCGAATGAAACGACTTCTCGCGGTGAAACCACAAGGCCAGTCCGGAGCGGCAGCGGAGGACTTTTTATTGAATAGCCCACGGTTTTAACCGTGGGCGGGGTCATGAGAAGCATGGGGCAAACGGAGTTGTGAGACAGCCTCTTAAACCCGGGGCGTACGGCCGAGACGAACGAGAGCTGCCAAATCGCAGCCAACACAAGCGGTTCGTGTCGGCAATTGCCAACAGGGACGTGGATGGTTTGTCCTAGGCCGATGCCACGGCTTTCGTCCGTCGACTCGCCGGATCGTCGTGAATGAACACCATCGTGAAGAGCACGAACACGATCCAAATCACGGCGATGTGTTCGATCATGCGCACGCCACCATAACGTTGAAAGATCACGCTCGAGATGGGCGGTCCAAGCAAAATCCCGGTGGCGTAGAACAAGTTGTAGATCGCGTTTGCCCGACTGTAGTCCTGCGGCTTGGTGACAACACCTGTCAGGGCGAGCGCAACGGGCGACATCGACGCGAACGTCGCACCACCGACAAACACCGCCACGCACATGGACCAATAGCTGTCGAGCACCACGAAGCCAAAGATCGACAAGAGGCCCACCGACGACAATGCGCGCACCGTTTTCAAGTGCCCAACTCGATCCGCAATCCGTCCGACGATGTTTGAACAGAGCAGCATGCCGAGGCAAAACAGCCCCGGAAAAATGATCGTCTGTTCACGCGCAATGTGTTTGTCCTCGATGAGGTAGAGCGGCAGGAACAGCACCACGGACGCTTGGAAATACCCGTACGAAAATGCAGCGAAAGAGGATGTTTTGATTTTCCACGCGATCGTCATCGCAGGTGTCTGCTGCGCAGCGTCGGATGCGCCCGTCGCTGATTCGTCCGAAGAAACTCCTTGCAGCGGAGGTGACGCGGGCATTCTCAAGAGGACGAAGAGCCCCGCCGCGATGGCTGCAAGCGAACCCACGGCAAACGAGATGCGTGCATCGGACGTGACAAACGCCAAGCCTCGAGCCAGAAACGGCCCAATCACGTAACCGAGCGCCAGAAAAATGGCATATAACGTCGTCAAATAGGCTTTGTATGCTTTTTGCGCCTGGGCCAAGAGCACGGTTTCCGAAGCGACCCACACGCCAATGGTGCTGAGCCCGTCGAATACGCGAATGAACGCGACGGATTCGTAGGTTTTCATATGCGGAAAACCCAAGAGGCTCAGGGCATAACCGAATAAACAAATCGTCAGAATCCGCTCCGCCGAAAACCGCCGAATGAGCATGCCAACCGGGAGCGAGAAAAGCACCAAAGCCCCAGCAAAGAACAACGACAGCGTACCGATGTCCTGCTTGGTCAGGCCCAGACCATCCAGGTACAATGGCGTGAGCCCCAGCGATACACCGCAACCAACGCCAAAAAGAACGGTTGCCGTGTAAAGGCGTCGCAAATGGGTGGGAACTTTGGCTGTTGCTGCGTGCGTCGAATCTTTGGATGACGAGGGTGCAGCCAGTGCGTCGGACGAAGGGTGATGTTGCGACACGGCCGGCCATCTACCACGGTCGAGGCATGTCAGCCATCCGGCGCTTGCATCGGCATCATTTTATTTTCCGTCACACGCTTTACACACGTTGCGGGCGACGTTTTTCGCACCTGAATGACGCAAATGACGCGGCGAGACCATTGCCCAGCCGCGTCATTTTTTACCGCGCTCAATGCGTTGCGCTGACCGATGGCGTTCCGAGATTCGTGGATACACCCAGCGAACTCGGAATGGCGTTTTCCGTCGGTATGACTTCGAGCGCCGCGGCGAGCACTTGGCTCATGTCTTCCGCGAAGATGAATTCCAAGCTCTTGCGCACTTCTTCCGGCACTTCTTCCACATCTCGAGCATTACGATGCGGCAAAATCACGCGTTTGATGCCCGCACGATGCGCCGCCATCACCTTCGCTTTGATTCCTCCAACAGGTAACACACGTCCCCGCAATGTGCATTCGCCCGTCATCGCAGTATCGCTGCGAACCCGCCGCGACGATAACAATGACG
>JBGAOI010001242.1:0-2122 GCA_044221885.1 Polyangium sp. (in: bacteria) | reverse complement strand
GGGTTTTCTCGAAATGGGCCATCAGTTCCGGTTTTTTCTGACGCGTGGCGCTTTCGACGACTTTCGCGGTCACGGCACTGAGGTCGTATTCGCGATTGTTCATCAACTGCGCTTTCGTTTCTTGTACCACTTCGAGCAGTTTTTCCAGAACGATTTCGTGTTCGGAGAGTTTCTGGATATCGAGGGAGGCTTGCATGATGCGTGCATGAAAGGCCCCGTGCACTTCGGCTTCGTTGCCATATTGCGGCAAAGCGTGGGCCAATTCAGCGAGCACTCCAGCGATGCCTGGTTGTTCACGACGAACACCTTGCAAGGCTCCAGGCGGGAGATCCACGAGGGCGTCTTTGACGTTCGCGAGATCCACAGTGATCGAGCCGGTGTACGCAGTTCCTTCGATGAGGGCCATGACGAAGCCTCCTTTATGGAAAGGGGATCTGTGAAAACGCGTGGCAATGGATCACCCTGCCAAACGCGAATCGCGTTGTCGGGTAGAAGCATTTCCGTCGCTCGGGGTATTGGTTGCCCGTCGGGGTGAAATGTTCATGAGAAGAGAAAAATTTTTTCAGGCTGGATGACGATTTCTGGTTCGCAGGGGATTTGTGGGGGTAGGTAAGTGGGGGATGAGGTGGGGAAGTGGCGGGGATAACACGGAAGGACAGTGTGGCTGAAATCGATGCCCCGCGAGAGCGTGTTCACGAGGTTGTGAGCACGCTGCATGGGCTATTTGGGGCGGCTGCGAGCTGAACGACGATGTGCATGTTAACGGGATAATGGGACCAAAAGGCAAAGGCAAAGGCAAACCCTTAATCAGTTGGGCAAGCCGCACGGTCCCCACTTACCATCCGTACCATCCGAGGAGATGCGAAAATCAACGGGTTGCCAAGCGCCAAGTTGTTGATCTCACCGCGCGTTCTGGAGTACAGTGGCCGCATGTTCGGGGCGTTTGCACAAGCAGAGCACAAAGAGCGCGGAAAGGCGAGTTGCTGATGATCGAGGGGGCCGTCAAGCACCTGCCTTTGACGAACGCTGAGCTGTTCGGGCGCGATGCTGAGCTGGCATGGCTCGACAGGTGCTGGCGTGATCGCGTGTTCGTTGCGACCATTGTGGCGTGGGGTGGGGTCGGGAAGACGTCGCTCGTAACAAAATGGCTCGCGGGAATGCGGGACGACGATTGGCGCGGAGCCGAGCGGATTTTTGATTGGTCATTTTATCGCCAAGGGACGAATACGGCGGGATCCTCGGACACGTTTTTCGCAGATGCCTTGGCCAGATTTGGGGATCCCGATCCGACGAAAGGCTCGCCGTGGGACAAGGGCGAGCGTCTGGCCAAACTCGTGCGGCAAAAAAGAACGCTGCTCGTGCTGGACGGCCTTGAGCCGATGCAATACGGTCCGGGCGAGCAGGAAGGACAATTCAAGGATCCGGCATTGCAGACGCTCGTGAAGGAATTGGCGTCGAACAACAATGGCTTGTTGCTTATTACGAGTCGTCTTCGGTTACGCGATTTGGACGGTTTGTCCGGCGCAAAGGTGCGGGCGCAAGCGTTGGAGCATTTGCCGGCCGAGGCGGGTGCGCAGTTGTTGCGAGCGCGTGGTGCAAAAGGAACAGAGCAGGAATTGCGGGAGGCGGCAGACGAGTACAAAGGACATGCGCTCGCGTTGACGCTGCTTGCGTCGTATTTGGAAGACGTTGGAGAAAGCGATATTCGTCGGCGAAATGAGATTGGTCCGCTGATCTACGACGAAAGAGAAGGCGGCCATGCACGGCGCGTCATGGTGGCGTACGATCCGTGGCTTGGCAAAACTGAACGCGCGATATTGCGAATGCTGGGGCTCTTCGATCGACCGGCAAGCGAGGGCGAAATCGCGGCATTAAAAGCAGATCCGGTCGTGTTTGGGCTGAACGATTCGCTGACGGGCGTAACCGGACGCGATTGGAACAAGGCTGTTTCAAAACTACGACGAATCGGTTTGGTTCCGTCGGAATCAGCGAACGCAATCGACGTCCATCCGCTGGTTCGGCAGCATTTCGGCGAACTCTTGAAACGCGACAATCTCGATGCGTGGCGCGAGGGGCATCGGCGATTGTATGAGTTTCTGCAGAGCGTACCGGAACGTGAATT
>JBGAOI010001241.1:0-2122 GCA_044221885.1 Polyangium sp. (in: bacteria) | reverse complement strand
CCGGTTGCGGACGGTGGCCTCCTGACGGGCCTGGTGCGCCCAGTAGTCCACGACGCGCTGCTCGACCTCCGCCTGGCGCGGCTGGGACCGCCGGGCGTGAGCCGAAAACAACTGCTGCTGATTCTGGGCATGGCGAAGAAACACGTGGAAGCTCAAGCAAAACCGGCCGGTAGTGCGGCTCCCCGCAAATAACGCGCCCAACGATTTCTGCGGATTACTGGCCTCGCCGCGAGCGTTGGACTAATCGGAGCGCCCAGAGGCGCGAGCGCCACGTACGACCAACATGTCTGCCGACCAAACGCCCCAAGCTGTCCTCGCAGAACTCGCTCGTCATCCACGCGGTGACGAACTGGCTCGACTCGTTCACGCCGTCGCATTCACGTGTGCGGATGAGCGGAAAATATCGCTTCCCGATGGCGTTCAAGATGCTGCGGCTCAACTGTCGTTGTCGGACAAAGACGCCGATACGCCGTTTGGCAACGTCATCACTGCGCTTCGACCGGGTTCGTCTTCGCAAACCAAACCGGAAACCCGCCTCCTGCTCTCAGTGCTGCTTGCACGTGGAGTGGCCTTGTCGTTTCCCGAAGGCGTGGATGCTGAACGACGTGTCGTGGAAGCGCTCGTCTGGGTCGCTGCACATACGTCCATCGATGCACTGACGTCCATCGATGCAGCATTGGGTTCCAAAGCGGATGGTTTGTGGCGACAAACGTCGGCCTTGATTCGGCGTGTCGAAGATGGTTCGTCGAACGTCGGACGTGCAGGGGCTCTCGTGGCGGCGGCTGCGCTGGCCTCGAGCAGCTCGGGTGTGGCGCTCGAAGAAGCGAAGTCCTTGGGCAAGGAAACGAACGACTCGATCGTGCAAGTGTTGCTCGCAAACGCGGTGCGATCGGGCGAAGGTTCGTCAGCGTCGGGCGAGATGATTGCGGCACCACGAGGTCCCGTTGCGCTCGTGCTCATGGCGATCACGGGTCTGTTGTTGATCGTTCCTGCGGCGCGATGGTTTGGACGCATCTTCTTGCGTTACCGCGCACCTGCGGAACTGCGTTTGTCCGGGACGTCGCTCACGGTGGCTTCGAAGACGGAGCTGCTCGGACGAACAGTGCGTGAACGTGAAGTCATCGTTCCTTTGGACCAACTGACGAGCATCTCGCGCGACATTCGTTATCCGCGGTTGGCGTTGTACGCGGGGCTCTTTGCGCTCGCGTTTGGCAGCTACATCGGCATGTCGCTGTTCGTGGATGGAGCGCGTGCGGGTTCACCGGACTTGCTCGGCATGGGAGCGCTCATCGTGGCGCTTGGCGTGGCGCTCGACTTCGTCTTGGCGAACGTGGTGCCCGTTGGCAAAGGTCGTTGCCGCGTGCTCATCACGCCGAACAAAGGTGCGGCGTTGGCGATGGGCGAGGTCGATCCGAAGCTTGCGGATGCGTTGTTGCAGAAGCTGTTGCCCACCTCGTAAAAAAATCTTCACCAAAATTTTGGCCCTTCATCATCGCCTTGGATAAGGACCGAATTGCCGGCGCGACGTGCCCTTGTTCAGTGTGCACGACGAAGACCCGAGCCTCGGACGTACCGCGTGGGGCGGTGCTCGTAGGACGGCTGTGCCGGATAGGGAGTGGTGTGTCATGCGACGCAAGGGAGATATGTTGGTCGAGCTCGAGCGGATGTTGAACGAATCGCTCAGTGCCCAAGCCAAAGGCGCGAATTACTCGAAACTCGCCAAGCTCCAAGGTGCCGTCGATGGCTATATGCGCGCGCTTTTGGATGGCGGCCTCGCCACGCGCCAAGAATTGTTGGAGCTCGTAGCGTCTGTCCGGGCAAACGTGAATGGTCCGGCGACGCGAGATGTTTTGCTGGAAAAGGCGACCGAGATCGCGGCGTGAAGCGAGGCCGGGACGATCGCTAGGTATCGTCCCGACCCGCACCGAAACCTCATCACGGGATGAGGATGTTCACGTCACCTTTGGGTTCTTCGCCGCCCACGCGCCACCAATTGGCCAACGTGAGGGCTCCGTCGACCAAGAAGACGTGCGAGAACGCGCCGGCAAATCCGGTTTGCTCAACAACTGCGGTCTTCCACGACACCATGTCACCGGTGGGAGTACCCACGGCATGGCGAAGT
>JBGAOI010001240.1:0-2130 GCA_044221885.1 Polyangium sp. (in: bacteria) | reverse complement strand
GCACATTCGTCGAACGTGCAACATAAAAAACGCATGCCCCTCGAAAAAGTTTTCTTGCCGCTTTTTGGCCGGGAAACTTGAGGTTTCACCGGACGAACCAGCTAGATGCACACGTTCGCCGAACGGTCAAGAGCTAATTTGGGTCCTGAAGGCGAACGGGAACACATCGCGCAAACGCTTCGCGACTTGCTCACCTTCGACGGGATGTTCCGTGACGTGAGCTATGATAGCCCTAACCTCTGCCGCGATGCTTTCCGGCGGAACAACTCGACGCGCGTCGAACGCCTTGCGTTGCTCAACTTGTTTGGCGGTCATGGTCTTCGAGGGCTGCTTTCGTCCCGCGTATGCCCCAACAAGAGGACACGAGAAATAGTGTGGCCGGCGCGGTGGTCGGTCTTTGCAGGTGCAGGCGGGTGCGCTCACGGGGCGCCCCATTCAGAATCACCACGCTTTGCGCGCCAAATGTCAGACCCGAACGCGAAACGTTTGCCACGCATCGGCAAACCATCTTCCAGCGACAAACAATCGGCGACAAGAATCGACCACGGATCCGTCTCATCCACGGATAGCACCTTGCCACGGCAGCGAACCCCGTGTGGCCCTTCTCCAGTATCGATAAAGTCAACAATGTCTCCAGCCATCGCACGGTACTGACCAAATGGTTTCATTTACATCATCCTCCTACCTCAAAAGCCCTCCGAGCTTGCGCCGGGAGGGCTAAGTGTCTATTGGCTCGCAATCATTTCTTGCTGCGAAAGTACCAGCGCCCATCATGCGATTTGGCGATCAGACCATTTGAGCCAAGCCGATAATGCAGTCGAAGACATGCAAGCTCAGAGCCCCAAACACAGATCGCGTCTACTCCAACGACTCGGCCAACCATATCGTCAAAGCACTTGACCGTTTCGCCCGCATATTCAGACCATAGCTTTTCGATCTTAGCGATCATTGCCTGTGTAAAAAGAACCGCAGCCATCCTCACATCCACCTTCCTGGCGTCAACCGCCACCTGATAAGACCATCCTACAGCATGTTCGCCGAACGTGCAAGAAATAATTTCGACCGTGTGACGATTTTTAATTCGGCTTGTTTTCTAGGCGTTTTCGCGATGTCAAGCGAAATCGTCACTAGTCGGGACGTCGGATTCTTGCTTGGGTGCACCGTGGGTTACGTCGCGCAGAACACAAGCGCGGTCTTGGCCAAGACGTTCCTCAACTCGCCTTGCGTTGCGTTTTTGGTCGCGCTGAATCTCGCCAAGACGGGTGCGATGCTCGAAGCCGAGGGCCACGAGGAGCACAACGGAGACCGTGAACACGAGCGCAAGACAGAGGAGGACAAGGGCGAGCGTCGGGGAGGCGAGCACGGGTGGAAAGTGTAGCAGAAAGGCACGCAAGGTCACGAGCGCACGGACGTATACCAGGGGAATCCTGGCGAGGTGTCGCCGTCGGGAGGCAGCTCAATCGGCTTCGAATCACGTATCGTTGACGGCCCCTCGATCCGCACGGGGAATGACTCCGGCTTTTCGAGCCTCAAGAGGCGCTCGTCTATCGTCGCAAACGCCCGCTGAACGTCGGCTCGAGGCGCTGCAAGGGCCTCATAATCGTCGATCCGGTCGAGGGCTTGCCTGATTCGGAGCACGTACGCCGCGAGAGCACCAAAGGCAACGCCTGCCACGAGAAGAGCGGCGCACGCGAGGAACCAGAGCCACGCGGGCGCCTCGAAAGCGATGTAGTCGGTCATGGGCTTACCTCACAAGCTCGATCAAGGCGTCAAGGTTTGCTTCGTCAGCGGGCGCGAGCACGAGTCGATAAAGCATCATCACATCGAACCAGCCTACACCCACAGTCCCGTCTTTGGGCGATATTGAGCCAATGATAGCATCATGGTCGATTCGCCAGCAAAACACCTCTACAGGTTCGCCCGTGCGCGTGGACGTTATCGAATGCGAGTACACGTTCTTTGCCTTAAAATTGGCCACATCTTCGATGCCAAGCTCTTCTCGAAGCTCGCGGACAAGGGCTTCGTATTGAGATTCGCCGCTTTCGACCTTTCCGCCGGGCGTGCACCATTTCCACGCGTGGCTCGTTGTTCCGCTTCGCTGGGCAAGAAGAATTCGTTTTTCGTGACGAT
>JBGAOI010000123.1:0-14969 GCA_044221885.1 Polyangium sp. (in: bacteria) | reverse complement strand
TTAATTCTATAAACGTGGCAAAAACTCTTTATTTAAAGAAAACACTAAGTTGTAATTCCGGAACGGCAGTGGAGGACTTCTTGTTGTATAGCGCGGGGTTTTAACCCCGCGCGGGCGGACATGACAAACGATGTGTCGAGTTCTGAGACGGCATCATTAACCCCACGCGTCGGTGCGGAATGACAAATGGTTCCGAGTTCCGAAACTATCTCTCGAGACATAAGCGAGATCCTGTGACCCCGAAAACGCCCAGGTCACTCGTCGCGCACGGGCGGATACACATGCCGCTTGCCCCAAGGATCTTCGACCTCACGTGACCCGTTCGTATCTTCCGCCCCGACATAACTCGGCCCTGCGGGTACCTTGCCAAACCCACCCGGAATGTCGAGCACATACGTGGGCTGAGCAATCCCTGACAAACGCTGGCGCAACTGCCGCATGATGGTTTGACCTTCGGCCAATGTCGTTCGGAAATGCCCTGTTCCTACGGCCAAATCACCATGGTGCAAATAATATGGTTTTACACGTAATACCACAAGCTCGCGAAACAAGGCTTCGAGCGTTTCCGCGTCGTCGTTGACTCCGCGAAGCAATACGGTTTGCGAAAGCATGGGAATTCCCGCGTCCACGATACGCGTGCAAACGCGCCGCGCTTGTTCGCTCAATTCGCGCACGTGATTCGTATGCAAAACGATGTACGTCGTGAGCCGTGGATGGCGCAGCGCTGCAATCATCGCCGCGTCGATATGATCGGCATCCATCACGGGCATACGCGTGTGGACCCGTAAAACCCGAACATGCTCGATGGCGCCCAGCGCTTCAACGATTTCGGCCATTTTACGCGGCGGGAGCACCAAAGGATCCCCGCCGCTCAAGATGACTTCCCACACTTCACGGTGCGACCGAATGTAATCGAAGGCAGCCCGCAGTTCGTCTCGGGACAACGATTCACTGCCCGGACCAACCTTTTCACGCCGAAAACAGAATCGACAATACGCCGCGCACACATGCACCGGCTTGAGCAACAAGCGATCCGGATACCGATGCGTAATGCCTTTGATGGGCGTGTGCGGATCATCCCCAATGGGATCGATCCGTTCTTCTGGAAGAACCGTGAGTTCTCGTTTCGTTGGGACAAACTGACGCGTAATGGGATCGTGCGCGTCCCCAGGCGTCATCAGCTCCACAAGGTCCGGTGTGATCGCCACGTCGAAACGATCGGCAACGCGCTTCAAAACATCGAGCTCGGTCCGTTCAACAAGGCCCTCTTCGACGAGATCTTCGGCACGACGCAACGTCTTGCGCGTTTCGTCGTGTTTGTCTTCCAATACTCGTACACCCACGAAAGTCACTCCTGCCGAACCACGCGGCGCGCGAACCTAGCACGTCCCGACGCGAAGAGCATGGGCCCGCCAAGCGTCACGTCCGAGTTCGGCTTGCCGAACAACCCTGGGCCCCAAATCTGCCGAAAACGTGGCCGTTCGTTATGCCGAACCTCGATGGCGACAAAGACAAACTCTTTGTTTGCGGTTGGTCCGGGCCATGGTAGAGGTTGGCTGTGACTACGTTCGACATGGACGACACGTCTTCTCAGCAGGGTGACAACGTGGTATATGTGGATGGAGATGGCACCTGCTGCGGCTTTGAAACTGGCGCTGGACAACGACCCGACGTATTACCCCGTGGAGGAACACTTGGGTGAGGACGTCGCTCAGTCCTTGATCGTCGAGTCGTTCCGACCGTTGTTGCAGCGCTACATGGACGAACGAAAGGTCGCGGCGTTTGTCGGGGCCGATCAGATGATCTACTACACGCAATACGATGCTTCCGCTTGCGTGTCGCCGGACGTCTACGTCATGCCCGGCACATGGGGTATTGGCGAGGACATGGAGGGGCGCATCGGGAGCTGGAAGAAATGGGAATGCGGCGTCGTGCCCCTCTTCGCGCTCGAGATCATGTCCTCGGAGAACAAGAAGCAGAAAGATGATCGCAAGTCGCCGGCACGCCACGATACTTTGGGCACCAAAGAATTGATCGTGCTCGATCCGTACGCGGACAAATCATTTCGCATGCGTCGGCGAACGCGGTTCCGCATCTTCCGGAGGAATTTTCGCGGCGATCTTGTTCTCGTCGAGCAGACCAACGACACCGTCATATGGTCCGAAGCGCTCGATGCCCACCTGCGCGTCGTCGGTCACGGCAACTTGCAAAAGTTACGCATCGCTACCGGGCCAAACGGCGAGACTCTGTTTCCAACGAAGGACGAGGAGCTTGCGCAGCTCGCCGAACGCGAAGCACAACGTGCGAGCCTCGAAGCACAACGTGCGAGCCTCGAAGCACAACGTGCGAGCCTCGAAGCACAACGTGCTGACCAACAAGCTCGACGCGCGGCAGAAGCAGAAGCGGAGCTTGCGCAGTTACGCGCGCAGCTCGCGGCCCTTCAGCGCAAGAGCTGACAAAAACCCCGCAACGAAGCCTTCTCGCACCAACGCTCTAGCGTTCTCGCCCGATGCCGGACATGCTCGTCACGGCCCATGCGTACGCTCAAACTGATCGCCGCTTCGCTGTTTGTCTTGTCAACCATCGCGCACATGCCCGACGCTGATGCCGCAGGCCCAAGTGCGGTTGGTCGTGCCACACTACTCGAACAAAAGGGCGACTACGCCGCCGCGGAAAAAGAACTCGACACTGTGACTTCCGGTCCCGAGCAAGCCGATGCGTTGCTGGCCAAAGCTCGTTTGCAGGTGCTCACGGGTCGTTACGCAGACGCCGTAAAAACGGCTTCCAAGGCGTCATCCCTTGGCAAGAAGTCCAAGATTGAAGCAGCTCCGATCATCGCGGAAGCCCTTGCTTCGCAGGGCAAAGTGAAGGAAGCGATCGAAGCGGTCAAAGACGTCAGCGACGAAGATGAAGCGCATCGCGCAAGGTTGGTCCTGGGCGAACTGCTCATTCGCACGGGCAAACGCGGCGAAGCATCCGTGCCACTGCACAAGATCGCCGAAGCGTATAACGACGACACGATCAACGAGAAAAACCCAGAAGGATTGGCGATCGTTGCGCGCGCGGCACATCTCTTGCGCGTACCGCGTGATGCGAACGAAGCGTTCAAAGAAGCGCTCGCAGCAGGCGGAAACAAAAGCGTCGAAACGCTCTTGTGGCACGGCGAGTTGTTCCTGGACAAATACGATCCGGGCAACGCTGGTGTCTCCGTCAGAGATGCGTTGAAGCTCGCGCCCAAGGATCCGCGCGTTCACGTGGCGATGGCCCACATCAAGCTCGAAAGCAGCATGGACTTCGCGGCCGCGGAGAGTGAAATCAAAGAAGCCTTGGAGGTCAATCCAAACCTCGTGAGTGCCTATGCCATTCGCGTGGGTTTGGCTTTACGAACCATGGACATTGCGGCAGCAGATGCCGCCATTGCCAAAGGTCTCGCGATTGATCCAACGGACCTCGAAATGTTATCCATGAAAGCGGCAACGCGATACTTGGCGGACGATTTGCCTGGGTATGAAGCGGCGAAAAAGCAGGTGCTGTCGCTGAATCCGCAATATTCGACGTTTTTTCAAATCGTGACCGAATATGCGGAATGGGAACATCGTTACGAAGATATCGTCAAAATGATGGAAGAAGCCATTACGATCGATTCCCAAGACATGAAAGCGTATTCGACGTTGGGGCTCAATCGTATTCGCCTTGGTGACGACAAAGGCGGAATCGATGCGCTGAACAAGTCGTGGAAAAAGGATCCCTTCAACGTTCGCGCGCACAATACGCTGAATCTTTTTGAAAAAACCATTCCGCGCGATTACTTGACCACGGATGGCACACGTTTTCGCATTCGTTACCACAAGGCCGAAAAAGCGGTGCTCGAACGGTATGTGCCCAAGATGCTGGACCAAGCTTGGGAATCCATGGTGAAGCGGTATGGTTTTACGCCGAAAATGCCGGTTTCCATTGAACTTTATGCGGATTCCGAAGACTTCAGCATTCGCACGAGCGGCTTGCCGAACGTGGGCATTCAAGGCGTTTGTTTTGGTCAATCGCTCGCTGCATTGTCGCCTGGAGCGGGTCCCTTCAATTGGGGCAACGTGTTGTGGCACGAGCTCGGACACGTTTTTGCCATTCAGCAATCAAAAAACCACGTGCCGCGATGGTTTACGGAAGGGCTTTCCGAATACGAGACAATCATTGCGCGTCCCGAATGGCGTCGAGAAGAAGAGCCGGCGCTGTTTGCCGGGCTCAATGGCGGGCGTATTCCACCGCTCGAAGGATTCAATCGAGCCTTCACGCATGTCGATTCCGTCGCCGATGTGACGATGGCGTATTATGCGGCCAGCCAGCTCGTCGTCTTCATGGCGGACCAATATGGGTTTGCCAAAGTTGTCGATATGTTGCCGCGTTGGGGCAAAGGTCAACGCACGCCAGACGTCGTGCAAGGCGCATTGGGAGTATCCCACGAAGAAGTGGACAAACAGTTTCGTGTTTGGCTGAAAAAACGTTTGGCGCGGTATGAAGGTCAATACATCCCAGATTTGCACGCGCAACCCTTGGCCGAAGCGCGCAAGGCATTGCGGTCGGATCCCAAAAATCCTAAAAAATTAGTAAAACTGTCGCTTTCGTTGTTTGCCTCGGGCGAAGATGCCGAAGCCTTGGCAGTGCTCGAAGAAGCCGCGCAGCTCGATCCGAAAAACCCCGACGTGCATTACATTCGCGCGCGTTTGGCGATTGAACACAAGAAATTCGACGATGCCGCGAAGATCATCGATAAAATGATTGCCGACGGGCACGATGGTTACCAAGTGCGAATCAAAGCGGCCGATTTGGCGGACGGGCGCAAAGACACGGTACGGGCACGTCAACACATGGAAGCCGCGCACAAGTTCGACCCGTCCCAGGCCGAACCATTGCAAGCGCTTTATGACATGGCGCATCGAATTGGCGACAAAGACGCGGAAATCAATGCTTTGCGAAAACTCGCGCTGGTGGACCAACACGATCGACGGGTATGGTTCCGACTTCTCGACGCGCTCGTCACCAAGGGACTGTATGACGAAGCCGTCAAAGTTGGCGAAAGCGCCATTTACGTGGACGTGATGAACCCGCGCACACATCGGCTGTACGCAAAGGCGCTCGCGCATGCGGGTAAACAAGTTTCAGCCATTTACGAATTGAACAGCGCCGTATTGGCCGAGCCAGACATGGCGAAAAAAGCCGAACTTTACGAGGCATTGGCGAAAGGGTACGACAAACTCAAAGAACCCGAAATGGCAAAACAAGCGCGAGACTACGCGAAACTCGTCACGCCGAAAGACCCGAAGCCCAAAGAAGAGAGTGATGGGCCCATGCGTCATGACGACCATTGAGATGGCCCTTTACATCTCACGATTGGTTACACAAAGACGAACTTTTCAACCCCCCGGATTCGTTTCCGCTCGACGTTGCGACAAGGCATCAATGCCCGAAAACACGTCCGTTTCAATCGTCGCCGGCAATGCGGGATTATCCTTGAGTTCGTCCCGTAATGACGCGCGAAATCGTCCCAAGAGCCCAATCGTCGTCACGCGTAATGCCGTTTGTTGACGAAAAGCATCGAGCGCCGAACCTTGCGTACGTGCCGCCAATTTCCGAGCCAACTCATCGCCCTTATCCACGAACGCCAGCGCCCATTCGTACAACGTGTGACCATCGGGCGTCGGCAACATACGCAAGTCCGCCTCGAACGCTTGAAGCTTCGGCCGATTCGCTTTGGCCGCTGCCGCTTCATCCGCATAACTGTCACTGAGCATGCTCAGGTCAGGAATGAAAGCTTCACGAATGCGTCGAGCGGCGTCGCGTCGTTCGACGGAGACAAACGGCTGACAAAGAACCGCTTCGGTGAAGTGCCAAATGGCTCCGCCCAAACCATCGTGTTGTGCATCGGTTTCGCTCAAATCACCCGCTTTTGTTTCGAGCGCGACCTTGAGCGCGTGATCGATGGCCTTTCGTTTCGCGGCCAAGATAGGGCCATAAAGTTTACCCGTTTGGGTCACTTCCAATGATTTCGCACGATGATCGAGCAAATCTGCAAGACCTTCACCCAAGTCCGCGAGCGTGAGGTTACGCATGACGATGATCTCCGATTCGTAGGCGTGCAAGCTTAGCAGCGTCCGGAGCAAAAATCATCATTCTCGATACGGAATCGGATCTTGCGGTGTGGCGTGCGCATTTTCTGGTTTGGCGGGGACACGCACCGGAACTCTCTTCCGCCAGGTTGGCAACGGACGAGCCGCAATATCCACCGTGGATGTCGGTAAAGCACGTTTTGGCTCTTGCCATTTCTGCGTGTCTTTCGGCGCAGAACACAAGACCGGCGGTGCCGTAGGCGCCGAATTGGCCGACGCGTTCACATCGATTCTTTGCGCCAACGCTGCAGACGGAGCGGGAATCACGAAGGCGCTGGGCGCATGCAATTCACTTCCTGTCGTTTTTTCGGGCGGTTGATTGGCGACCATCGTGCCCGCGGTCCGGACGAAAATCAACACAACACTTGCGCCTATGAGTGCCGATAAAATCGACAATATCACCACCAAGCCAAGCCATGCGGGACGAGGCGGATGCACGATGCGTGAAGCACTCCACGTTGGAATCGGGCCGGATCGAACGATTTTGTGACTCCGTGCCAAACCCATCATCGGATCACTGGCATCGATGCCTTGGACCGTCAAAGGCGGCTCGGACAAACGTTGTTCGGGTTCGTCCGCGTCGATGTTGGTGGAGAGAGGCGCAGGCGGAACGCTCGTGCGGCGCGTACGGGCAAACAATTGCATTGGCGCTTCGACGTTTGCTCCTTCCCACGGTCCGTGCGGAACGAGCTCTGCGCCGAGTTCCGCGGCGGTTGCATAACGATGATGCAGCGTTTTGTCCAAGCAACACAAAATGATCCGTTCGAGTTCATTGGGGATTTCCGGACGTAATGCCGAAGGCGGACGAACTTGTTTGCCCAAGGTGAGCGCGAAAATTTCGGGCACCGTCGGCGCATGAAATGGCGGCCGCCCGGTGAGCAATTTGTACAGAATCGCGCCGAGCGCCCAAACGTCGGCACGCGGATCGACCTTCCGCGCCGACCGCATTTGTTCGGGCGACATATACATGGGCGAACCGACGATATCTTTGGCCCCGGTCATTTCCGGATCGAATTGTTCCATTTTTGTATTTTTCGAAATGCCGAAATCGAGGACCTTGATACAGACAGAACCATCTGCACGATGCGTGCGGAATAAATTGCCAGGTTTCAAATCACGATGCACAATGCCCGCAGCGTGCGCTTCCGCCAATGCATGACAAGCCTGCGTGACATAAAGGACAGCTTCATCCACGGGCAAAGGCCCGCGCGCCTTGAGGATCGCGGACAAATCTTGCCCCTCGAGCAGCTCCATAACGATATAGGGAGCGCCAGATTCGAGGCGACCTACGTCGTATACTTCCGCCACGTGCTCACTACGTAAACGAACGACCGCCCGAGCTTCACGCAAAAATCGTTCGATGGACTGGTCATTCCGTGCGTCGGGACGAATCAATTTGATCGCCCGCATTTCACGCAAATCCAAATGCATTGCCGCGACGACGATGCCCATGCCGCCCATACCGAGGATTTTTTCCACACGGTATTTGCCGGCGAGAACATCGCCAACCGCAACGCTTTTGATTGCCTCCAATTTCGCCATGATGCCTTCCGAGAAATAGGAAAACGACACGCACGAATTCCGCGCAAACAAGGCACGGAAACGGCGTGTTCCGAATTCAAAACGTCGCAAGGGTACGAATCGAAGTTTTTTCTAGACGAACAATGGCCGTCCGCGCCAAACTTGCGTGATGATCCGAAGCCCCATATTTTTTGAATGGTCAATCGCCATTCTTGTTCGGACGAAGGTTCTGCACCCGCCCGATTGGGGTCGTAATGTGTCGCTCTTCTGGAGAATTTGCAAGCGACGACAAAGTGCCCTCCACCAAAGTGGCGAAGAGGTTCGTCGTCGACGAATGCGGGAATTACTTGCGGGGAAGCGAGATGCGAATGACTTCGCCGTTGGTCGTGCCAATCCACACGTTGGCCGATCCTTTGGACGTAATGAGCATCGTCGTCGGTTCACCACGTGCGCCACACGAAAGAGAATGGGTCGGCGTCACGGAATACTCGGCGGCTTTCAAAACGTCGCCAGTGAACAAGGCGATTCGACCGTCGTCATAACCAACGACCAAACTCGTTTCACTCGTCGCGGCACACGCAATCGGTCCGCCCACGTCAATCATCTTGGCCTGCAAACGTCCACCAGATTGCGACACGATGCACGCTTCACTGACGCCTCGTTTGTAGAGCACGCTGAGCGCGACACCACCCTTCAAACGATCGAGCTTCTTCGCATCGGACGGAAGCGAAGCGCGACCATTCGCCCCAGGTTCAGGCGTTGCACCTGGATGCATGCGCAGCTCGAGCCCTCCAGGAACTTCGACCACGACAAACGCATCCGATGAGCCGATATCGACAAGCGTGACCGAGCCACGAAGTGCGAACTGCCGCGCGTCGACTTCATGTCCCGACATCGTGAGCTCATGGGCCGTTCCATCCCAGGTGAGCGCAAGCGCGCGTTCACCCGTGGAGCGACCAGACAACGAGCGCACGTTTGTCGCGACGCGCTCGAACTTCGCGCGGTGGTGAATGTCGAGCACCGCCCAGAGATCACCATCGCTCCGTACGACGGCCGCATCGCGCGACAAGAAGGCAATCTCGTCACCGCGATCGAGCGACAAATTGATCACGCGGTTCGTCCCGGCGTTGACAGGCACGAAGCCACAGCGCGCAGGTGAACTCGAAACCATGGCCACGAGGCCGGCACCGTCGAACGCTGCTGCGCCGCAAACTTCGGCATCGAGCGACTCGACACGACGAGGAGCAGATAGGCTCTTGTAGGGCATCGGCGAAAGGCTACGTCAACTCGCCGCATGAACGGAAGTTCCTTTCGCCGCACGCGATGCATCTCGCCGTGCACGCCCTTTTCTGTACGATGTCCGAATGCGCTTGCCAGCTTCCACGATCGTCCAGGTACTCGCGTTCGGTTGTTCCTTCGCCTTGCTTGCATGTGGTGAAGACAAACCATCCTCATGCACGAACAATCCTTCGTGCTCAAACGGTTCGAGCAGTTCTGGCAGCAAAGGCCCCGAAGGCGACTTGCTCGCCAACGTCACGAAGTACAACTACAAGTTCGACGTCGAGACAGCCCAGGGCACCACGCAGCTCGACTTGGACGTTGCGCCGCCTGGAGGCAATTGCTGGGACGTTTCGTGCGAACGCGACAACGTGTCGAACGTCAAGTGGAACGAGGGCGCGGCGACGAGTGCCGCGGTTTCGAATGGCAAACTTCGCGCGTGTGGTCCGGGTGTTGCGGAAGGACCAACCCTTGCGCTCGGCGGTGATATCAAGCTCGATCAGGAACTGTGGTTCGGTCTCGATGTTGGTTTTTCCCGACGCAAAAACATGGCTGGAGGGACGTTCTCGTATCTTTTGAGCTGGGTTGGCGGGTGCGATCGCTTTGGACCTTGTGACGATGATCCCTCACGCATGACGGCGTTTCATTTCGAGGTCACGCACCCACCGGATACGGTCGTGTTGTGCCCGGGCACGCGTACGGTGGACGGCGGGAGCACGACGTGTGATGTCCAGAATGCGCCAACATATTCGGCATTTGCGATTGCAGCCGATACGTCTTGGGTTGCCGCACCGTTTGGCAAGTTTGGCGGCGTCGATTTCGTGTTTTACGAGGTACCAGGAGGCGGCATATCGTCGTCCTTGGAAAAACCCAGCGTCGGCGCGTTCATGGATTGGATTACGGGACTTTTGGGACCGTTTCCTTATGGCCAAGAATTGCGATTTGCGGGAGCCCGGACGGCGTGGCTCGGATTCGAGCATCCGGCGAATATCATTTTGACGGAAAAGATCGATACGATTCATGATCCCATGCCCAATACGTCGATGCACGTTTTGATGCATGAAATCATTCATCAATGGGCAGGAGATCATACGACATTGGCATCGGCTACTGATTTCGTTTGGAAAGAAGCGACCGCCGAATACTTGGCGTATGTGTTCGAAGAGGAAAATCGCCCCGCGCAAGAAGCGATTGCAACACGAACATACTGGGACAGCATTTGGCAACAATCGAGTTATTGGCCCAGGCCCACGGATATGCCGGCGCCCGACGTGCAATTGTTTTACGGCGATGTGTACGGCCCCGGTCCCATGGTTTTGTATTTGCAGCTCGAGCCGCTCATTGGGCGACCAGCGGTGCTCAAAGGCATACAAACATTTTTGGCGACATCGGGCGGCCGCAGCGTCAACGAGCTCAAGGACGCCTTGGCGCAAGCATCTGGGAAAAACCTGGACGCCTATTTCGACGCGTGGGTATTCGGTCAAGGAAAACCCGAATGGCCAACATTCGCGGTCAAGACGGATCAAGTCGGTGGCGACGTCACCGTCACGGTGACGCAACAAAATGCTTCGGGAAAAATCTACGGCTGCGTGGTGGAGGTTGAACTTCGGGGCGCAACGTCATCGACCCGCGCGATGATTGATTTCGGCGTTGCGCCATCCAAGGCCATAGCGACAGCGTCAGCGACACTCAATGAACCCATTACGAGCGTCATTCTCGATCCCGACAATCGCTTAATCGGCCGCAACGCGGGCGCTCCTCCGATCACGATCAAGCGACAAGTCCTCATTTTCTGATCGTATACCCATAACCACGATTTTCCCTCCTCATGCGCGACCCACGTTGCGCGAATGACGCAACACGTGTTTGACCAAACCGTGCACGCGAGCCTACGATATTTGACGGATTGACAACGCGGATCACCTGACGGATCCGCATGCGTTTGTCTTTGCGTGTGGCAGTTTGCCATGGAGCCCTCGGCGAAACGCGTGGTTTTTCCATGAGGTTCGTCTTTGCACAAAATTTGTTTGTCTCTGATGCCCATGCGAGCTAGAATTGCCGAGCATGGGCCGTGATGTGTGCTCGACGTCTTGCCAAACGCCGGCATGGGTTTGGCCGAGAGGTGGTTGATTGCGCCAAACGCGCACAGTGTTCGTTGATGGTGGGTGAGTTGGTCAGGACGAGAAGGCGGCGCCGGACATGGTGTCCGAGGGGAAAGGTGTTTCCAATGAGGTACGGAAAATCGACGTGGGGGTGGGCCATTGGGTTGGTTGCATTGGTTTTTCCGGAAATCGCGGGCGCTCAAACAGCAAGCGACTTGGTAGCCGAAGCCGCGAAGCTCGACATTGCGCAGAAGAAGGTCGATGAAGCCGACGAATTGGTGGCAAAAGGGCAATACATCGAAGCATGTAGATTGTATGATTTGGCGAACGAGCTAGTTCCGGAGTTGAAAACCGAATTGGCGCTCGTGGAATGCCTCGTCAAGCTTGGGCAATACGCGGATGCTCACCAACGGATGGTTACCGTCGCAAAAAAGGTGCCGCCGACGGACCCGGCTGCCCAAAAATGGGCCAATGGCCGAGTGAAAGAAATATTGGCTTCTGCACCCTGTATCACCATTGACGTGAACGAGAGTGAAAGAAATATACTCGATTTGGAAATCGATTTGGATGGGCAAAGTGTCCCTCGCGATTCCTGGAGCAGAGTATGTTACGCGGTCAATTTGGGCAAACACGTCGTAAAAATACGCGCCTCGCAACACGGATGGACGCCCCAGACCTTAACGACGCTCGTTCCTGAAAAGCGTTATGCGATCACCATCAATCCACCTGCAAGCAATACGCCCAAACAACCTCCGCTCAAGTCGGAAAATCCGGTCAAGCCGCTGGCGTTTATCATTCCAGCAGTCATTTTTGCCGTGGCTGGTATTGGCATTTACGCAGCCATGGATCATCATCCCGATGACCCCACGCGAGAAATTTTCACGGCAGCATGCTTTGGCGCTGGCACCGGAGCCTTGATTTCGGGCGTGTCAATCTATCTAACGGCAACGCCCACGCCCATAAGCCCTGAGATTCGAACCGGGTTTTCCCATATCGGGTTTGGCCTTCAAGGCCGATTCTAGGCACGAGTTGTGGTCCATTGGGGCGTGAATTCGACTGACGAGGATATGCCATGGCCATGGAAGTAGCGCATCCGGAAATCAAAATTGGACGCGTTTTTGCGGGCAAATACCGCATCGAGCGACTTTTGGGTCAAGGCGGCATGGGCGTGGTTTTTGCCGTGGAACACGTGGAACTGCACGAGCCTTTTGCTATCAAGCTCATGCAGGGCCGAGAATTCTCCAATGCGCGCGCGGTCGAACGTTTCTTACGCGAAGCCCGCGCGGCCGTGCGATTGCGATCGAAAACCGAGCACATCGTGCAAGTGTTCGATGTAGGACGGATTGGATCAGGCGAACCGTACATCGTCATGGAAATGCTCGACGGCCAAGACCTCAATGACCTGCTCGCGAAGCAGGGTGTTTTGTCGATTGCGCACGCGTGTATGTACGTACTTCACGCATGCCGCGCGCTCGATGCTGCTCACCAATTGGGTATCATTCACCGCGATCTAAAACCGGCTAATTTGTTTTTGACGCGCCGTTCGGATGGCTCGCCATGCATCAAGGTGCTTGATTTCGGCATTTCCAAGCATGTCGCGGAAGGTGAAGATTCGGCCGATATCGAAATCACCGGAACCCAGGACGTGATGGGCTCGCCTTTGTACATGCCCCCAGAATTGGCGAAAGCGGCACGAAATGCTTCACCTCGTTCGGATATTTGGGCACTTGGGGCCATTCTGTACAAATTGCTCACCGGACGAGCGCCCATTCAAGCTCCCTCGCCTGCGGAACTCTTCGCTGAATTGTTGTCGACAACCAAAATCACCCGACCGACGGTTTTTCGTCCCGATATTTCACCGGACGTCGAAACGATCATCCTCCGGTGTCTCGAGAAGAATCCTGCCCTTCGTTATGAATCTGTCGCCCAATTGATGCGAGACCTCGAGCCATTTACGATGGGTTCTGGTCCACGTTCCGGCGACGAGAGTTTGTCGACGATTCTGATGCCAACGACTCCGTCAAGCGCGGCAGACTTCACGCCTCGACCGGGAATTTCCAACCACCAGAGCGAATCGGCAAATGAAACGTCGCATTCGAGTCATTCCGGCGCAACCGTCAATCCCCGTCGACGTATGACGCGACGGCCGAGCTTTGTCGAGGGGTTGCCCAGCGGCTTCGAATTGCAGCCTCCTCCACCTCCCCCATCGCGTATACCAATACCGCCGCCACTTGGTTCCGGCGCAAACAATCTACAATCATCTCCACGACTTGCGGATTCGAGAACCGATGTTCCACGACTCCCAGTCGCCCCTGCCAATCCGACAAACAGTCCAACCCGTCCGTCCATCCGAGGATCGAGCTCCGAGCAGCCCATAACCGCATTTTCTGAGGCAACCGGAGCGACGTGGGGCCAAACGCATTCGGTATTGAAATCGCCCAAGCAGTTGGGTCTGGGTATTCTCGCAGGATTGATCACCCTTACGCTGACCATAACGATCGTCATGCTCGTGCGGACTCAGCCGGAATCGGAGAATGCCACGACGACCGGTAGTCCAGCGCCATCGAATTCCACAAAATCGCCAAACGTAAAGGATTCTGCTGCGCCCGTCGCTCCGAAGGTTCATCCAGTCAACTCAATGCCAGTTCCGAGCAGTTCCGCCAGCCCTGGGGTTCTGACAGCACCGAAACCCTCAATAAGTTCAGTCACAACGACATCTCGCCCCACGACCACAACGCCACCGACAACGACACCTTCAACAACGGCGCAAAAGGTGGCCACGAAAAAGAGAAGTCATTTCGACGATTTTTGATTCGCAAGGATGACGATATGCTGCACACAAGGGTTCTAGTATCGCAATTCTTATGCGTTTTCATCATGATAGTATTGCATCTGAAGGTCGCGTGCGCGGACGAGAAAAAACGCCAAACCACGACGCCAAGCGATGCAACGACGAATTCGCAATCGAAAGCCTCGGAAGAATTGGCCCGGCAATTCTTCCTCGAAGGCTTGAAGGAGAGAGACGCCGGCAATGTCAAGAAGGCCTGCGAATACTTTGCCGGTAGTTATGGCGCACATGCTCGACGAAACGCGGCATTCCAGCTTGCGAACTGCCTGGAACAGGAAGGACGTACACGCGGCGCGCAACGCATGTTTGAAATCGTGGCGGGAATGGCCAAGCGCGACGGAGATCCCGACGCCGCAGCGGAGGCGCTCGAACGCGCGAAGGCCTTGGAAACGCGCCACTCCACGATTGTCATCCATGTTTCGCCAAAGGCCCAAGAAGTGCGGCACTTGAGCGTCTTCATCGACGGCGACTTGGTTCGTCCTGCCGATTGGAACGGAACGCATAATATCGTCGATACTGGGAAACATGCGATTACGGCTTCGGCTCCGAACCATCGGCCCTATACGGTCGATGTGGTTGTTGAAAACGCTACGAGGACCCGACACGTCGATATACCCGTTTTGGCGAAGCTCTATAACGTGTCAATGCCTGTCGAGAGCAATCCGCGACCTTCGCGCAAAGCCACGTCGTTGGAAATCGGCTTGATGGTGGGCAGTGGTACGGTTCTTTTTGGTGGAGTGGTCGCGCTCGGCTCCTACTACAATGGCTACGCGCCACAATCAACAAACAACGCATTGGAGATCCTTGGCGTTTCTGCCATTTCGGCTGGGGTTGTCGGATTCGCGTGGGCGACTTACTCGCTTTTCACGCACAAATCCGCAATAAACGCCGCGATCCTAACGCCATGGCGAACAAATACTGCCACAGGGTTTCTCTTGACACAACCATTTTGATGTTTCGAGCGAGCGCATCATGAGCAATGACTCACAAACCATCCAGGGTTCGCCCATTGTTCCGAACGTCGTTGAACTCGCGGCGGATGACGCGACGGTGATTCGC
>JBGAOI010001239.1:0-2151 GCA_044221885.1 Polyangium sp. (in: bacteria) | reverse complement strand
GCACACGCTGCTCGGGCGGCGTGAAGCGCAGTCAACGTTGCATAACGTGTGGGTCGTGAGATGCCTCGGGCACGGGTCACGGTACCGATGGCGTCATCCAGGTCATGTAGGTCGCCAAGGCGTTTTTGCATGCGCGTTGCATGGTTCAACAACCGCTCTCCTTCTTCACCGAGTTCCTTCGGGAAGAGCTCGACGGTGTAACGCAACCGCTTTTCGCGAATGCGCAACGTGTGCATCGCTGGCGCATCATGCACGCTCGCTGACGCAGCTCGTCTCACTTCGTCGAGCGCATTGCCCATACTGACGGCCGCGAGCTGGATGGCCGATAGGTTTGTGGACGGCTCGGTGGCGAGAAGCTGGTCGAGTTTGTCAAGGACTACGGCCAGCGGGCGAACGGGTTTTCCACGTGTGGACACGGCTTCGTCCACCTTCGGTCCTTCGCGAACGATGCGCACCACAGCTCGACGTGTACTTCGACTTTTACGCGAACGTTTGTCGAGCCAGACACGCGTTTCCTCGGCCAACGCGTCGGTCGGTTTCATGGAGCCAAGCGTCCCTTGCAGAACTTCGTCGTCACGGAGAAGCCCCGTTGTACGAGCGTAGTACCGCAACTCGCACTCGAGGCGCGTCGTTTGCTTTGTGTTCCAAATATTTTGCGCCACCCGCAACACCGTGCGGCTGCGGCGTAAAGCGACACGAAAATCATGGACAGCTTCTTCGTCGATCGGTGTTCCTGCAGCTCGCGGCGCTTCAGAAGCGAGCACACGTTGTCGGGTTTGGCGAATCGCTTCCATCAGGCGGCGCAACGCCAGCGTGACCAGTTCTCGACCCGAAGCGACCTCGTTCATACGCGCGAAATACTGACGACCACCACGGGCCGTCGTCCTGTCTTGTGCTCAATCGTGCGCCGCGCCGCCAGCCGACAGATGTCAGCAATCGTCTCGTCTTGCGCCCGCAGTCGCGGGTCCGTGTCGGTGATCGCGCGCGACATTGCAATCGCCGCTGCCCGAAGCACATCCGATGCGCCTTCGGCATGATCGACAACGCCAAATTGCGTGAGCCGTGGCGTCGCCTGAATCGACCCACGTCGATCGAGCACCACCGTTGCAAACACGATCCCACTTCGACCCACCGTCGCGCGCTCCCGAATCACTTCATCCGGTAACTCGCTTCCACCATGCGTCGCCACTCGTCCCACCGGAACACGTCGTCCCTTGTTCAGCTTCTTGTCCGACGACAACTCCACCACCTCGCCGTTCTCCGCTACCAGCACATCCGACACGCCCGCATCACGCGCAAGTTCGGCATGACGAACCAAGTGATGGTACGTGCCGTGGATGGGGAGGAAGGAACGTGGGCGAGTGAGTTCGATCATGCGAAGCTGTTCGTCTCGGTACGCGTGGCCGCTGGCGTGAACACGCCGGTCGGTGATCCATGTCCGCAGATCGATGCCGAATCGGAGCAAGTCACCCATCAAGTCGAAGACGGGTCGATCGTTGCCAGGAATGATGCGGCTCGAAAGGATGACCATGTCTCCTGGGTCGAGACGCAACACGGGATGCGTTCCTGCTGAGAGTTTGACGAGGGCTGACATCCGCTCCGCTTGTGTACCGCTCGCGATGCAAAGCACGCGCTCACGGGGCAGTGAGCTGACGAGTTCCGGAGGCACGATGAGGTCGCTCGGAAAACGCACATGACCTGAAGCCATGGCCGCTCGGACGTGGTTCTGCACGGAACGACCGAGCAAACAAATGCGCCGTTTGGTCCGGGCGGCGATGCGTCCAAGCATGCCCAAGCGATGCACGTTCGAAGCAAACATGCCGACGACGACACGCGCCTTCGCTTTCTCGATGAGGTCCGTCAGCGTCTCCCCAACTTCGCGTTCGCTCATCGATTGTCCGGGCGAATCAACGTTCGTGCTGTCCGACAAAAGAAGCTCGATCCCTTCGTTGCCCAACGCCGAGAATCGCCCTTCATCCGTGACTTCACCGTCCGGGGGAGTGGGGTCGAGTTTGAAGTCGCCCGTGTGCACAACGAGTCCAGCCGATGTGCGAATGGCGAGAGCAATCGCATCGACGATCGAGTGGGTGACACGAATTGGTTCGAACACAAACGATCCGGCTTCGTACGTCTTGCGTGGTGAAACAGGCA
>JBGAOI010001238.1:0-2160 GCA_044221885.1 Polyangium sp. (in: bacteria) | reverse complement strand
GCATGGCTTGGCGCGCGCAATTCCTGATTGGGTGGTGGATCATGCGCACCGTCTCCCACACGATCTGGCGTTTGGAGTGGCCATTCACCTGCCCACCGCTGCATTGCGCAAGCGTCTTTTTCATCATCTTAACCCATGGCCGCAAAAAATTCTCGATGATATTTTGCTGCGCCGAGGTGCATACAGCATTGCTACGTCACCGGAAATCGAAGACGTGCGCGATTTGTTGAAGAGTATTGCTGTGCGCGAATGATGGCGACGAATGCGTGTTTTGTGCTCGTCGTTGTTTTGTACAGCTCGACGTCGGTGGTCCAATCCAAGCTCAAATGACCCTGTCGAGAAGTGGTTCATCACGTTCGAACCGGCGCAAACATTCTAAGAAATGCCGTACGAGCGCCACGTGTTCTGCGCATTGCCCTCCGGCGGAATGCGGTGTCACATAACAATTCGGCGCTTTCCACAGCGGATGTTCACGTGGCAATGGTTCCACCCATGTTACATCGAGGTACGCTCCGCCGATGGCCCGGCGAAGCAAAGCATCGAGCAATGCATCTTGGTCCACGGTCGTTCCGCGGCCTATATTGTAAAAAAAAGCCCCCGGACGCATGGCCGCGATTCGATGACGGTTCATGAATCCTCGAGTTTCTTCGTTTTCCGGCAACACGTTCACCACATGATTCGCGACGCTCAACGCTTCGTCGATTTCTCGACCAAGCACCATTTGCACGCGCGAGTCTCCTTCGTCACGCCGACGCACCGCCAAAATGCGGGCATGAAACGGCTGCAAGAGCTCCGCCAATCGTCGTCCGATGGCTCCATATCCTAGCAACAAAACGGTTTGTCCACGCAACAACGTCGAAGATTCACGGCGACGAACGCTGTCCCAGGTTCGTCCAGATCGTTGCGCATCCAATGAATCCGGCAATCGCCGCGAAAGGGACAACATCATCGCCAACACATGTTCGGCACACGGGTCGGCATACACGGACGAACTCGTCGTGATCGCAATTGGTTTTTTCTGAAGAACCTCACGGACACTCGGAACATCGTACCGTGTGTAACCGGCACTCGTCAGGTGGGCCCAACGAAGTCGTGAGGCTGCGACGAGGCCTTGTACGGCTGGTTGTCCAAATGCGACATCTGCATCGAGCAATGCGGGCTCGAACGTTCCACTCGTCAGATTGGATTCGTTTCGCGCGGCGGGAAACACGAGTTCATGCTCGGTCAGACTTTCGCAGAGCAATCGTTCGGCTTCATCGGGAAAACTCGCGTCACAAAAAATCTTGAGCTTCATGCCTTGCTCCTCGTATCACGAAAATGGCCCGCGCACCACGAGTCCCTTCGTTTTCCCCGAACCGGATCCCGGCGTCAACCCTGAAATCGAAATCCGCGATGTCTCGTGTTGCAGTACGAGTTTCCGAAACCATCATTTTCTTGTTGCAGCTGCCCGTCCGTGCGATTACGTCGATTTCATGGGTGCTTCTGGTTGGTCGCATTTCGTCCCCTACGAACCCGATATCGCGCGGGCGCTGGGCAAACTCCGTGAATCCGTTTTTCGAAGTGGAACATTTTATGGCTCGAAAGCGGCGAAGAAATCGAAAACCATTGCCGAGCTTCTCAAGCGAAATGGAGAATCGGGAACCCATTCGGTCCTCGATGTTGATCGCGTCGTTCAAACCTCATTGCCCGTTCCCGTTTTGAAGTGGTATTCCGACGTCGTCGCCAAGACGGGAACGCCCCCGCCACAAGCCGAATTTCAAGAACGAATGCTGGCGGAAACCAAGGGTATGGGTTCCATCGCCCCCTTGTCCGACGAACAGCTCGCAACAGCATTTGGGACAAACCGCCCCACGCGAAACGTCGTGGAAATGGCGTCGTATGGCCTGCACGCGCTGATTCCGCGAGGATGTGGTATCTACATCGTCGTTTACGACGCATCGAATAACCCGAGCGAAATCTTCTTTATGGGTAAGACGGGTGACTAACCGCCAGCTTTCTGTTTGTCGCAAACGACCGTGACGCGTCAATGTACCTACCAGACGCGTTGACCACGAAGTTGTGCTTCCAATCACGTTCTCGTCCGCTAGTCGCGGTGGCTGATTGCTGTTTGCACGTACCACGTGACAACCAACGTGATCTTCCGCTATGGTCAAGGAGAAG
>JBGAOI010001237.1:0-2162 GCA_044221885.1 Polyangium sp. (in: bacteria) | reverse complement strand
TGGACGATATGGCTCGTCGCTATCGTCCTTCTTTGCTTCCGTGGCTTTTGGTGTCGGCAATGGCGCCGGTTTTTGGCGCAAAAGCCGCGCTCGCGGCAGCGCCGCCCAATGACAAGTGTCCGGGAGCCGAAGTCATACCGCCGGCAGGACCTTTTCCGTATTTGTCCGGCTTGGTGACGAATCTGAACGAAGCCACGACGACCGGGGATCCGTTGCCGTCGTGTGTCACGTCGGCTTCGCGAGGCATTTGGTATTCGTTTACGCCTCAAGTCACGGCCGATTATCGAATTTCTACGTGCAGTCCGCCTACGAAAACCACCGTCTACGATTCAGTGCTCGGCGTCTTTCGTTCGTCGAATGGAACCTGCTCGGGCTCGTGGATGGAACTCACCAATGGTTGTGGTGACGACGAATGCACGAAGCAAGCGGCGGCGACAGTGTCGCTGACGGCAGGAACGACATATTTCATTGTGGCGTCGAAATGGGGCAATGCGTCGCCCCCCGCCGATCAGCGCAACATGCAGATCGAAATTACGAAAGCACCTCTCAACGATGCTTGCGACAATGCCCAAACGTTGCCGCTCGAACGGACAGTCACAGGTTCTTTGACGCTCGCGACAAACGATTACGAAGTTTCCACGGTGGGGCCGAATTGTTATTCGTTGCCAGCGAATCCATTTCCGATTGGACAACCTGCATCGCCGCCTAGCGCCATGGGACGCGACGTGGCGTATGCCTTCACGGCCCCATCGGACGGATTGTATAATTTCAAGGCGCAATCTACCCTTGGCGGTGGGGATCTTGCCTTGCATCTCGCGTCTTCGTGCGCCACAGGCGCCGGACCGCATACGCTCACGGATTGTCTCGGCGCATCGAATCGAAATGGTAACAGCGCTGAATATTTTGTGACGGAAGAAGTGGTTTGTGCGCCTGTTGCGGCAGGACAAACGGTGTATGTTTACGTGGACGAAGCCGATGTGGCCACCGCAGGTGCTCGATTTACCGTTGAGGCTTCGCCGTGCATCTCTGAAGTGGAACCCAATGATGATACGACGCAACCAGCACCGTTGGCGTGTGGACTTGTTGGGACTATTTTTCCTTCGGGTGACCAGGACTTTTATGCGCTCGGTTCTCCGCCTGCGGGTACGCGTGTCTTCGCGATGGCCGATGGTTCGGCCGCCAATGCCACCGATTTCGACATGCGCATTACAACGGAAACAGATACGCTCGAATACGACGATGCCAACAATTCCACGCCGTGGGGCGGCGGTTCGCCAAACATCGCCGGAACTCCGCTCACGGGTAGTCCGGCTTTTTTGAAAATGGACTTTTTTGCCGGAATGAACGCGGCCGAACCGTACCATTTGTACACTGTTTTGCAGCCTCCGGGTATGGGGTTGGGAGGTTCTTCGGCGTTGCCCGAGGTTGAACCAAACGATATGCAAGCCGGAGCGACGGGCGGGAAAAACATGTTTTTCTCGGGCAGCATTTCCACCGGCGGCGTGATGGGCGATCGGGATCTCTTCAAATTTTGCGCTGAAGAAGGCGATTTGATTTACTTGAGTATCGATGGCGATCCCTTGCGGGACGAGACACCCATCGATCCGAGCGTTTTTCTTCTCGATCCTGCAGGAAACGAGCTGCTCAATTGGTCGGATAACAATAGTTTCTCGGTGGCTTTCCCAAGTCCCGGAACGCTGGATGCGACGACGCCTCGATTTCCTGGAGAAGCCGCAGTGTATCGAGCGCGTTCGACGGGATTGCATTACGCAGGCGTAAGAACGGAATTTGACCAAGGAGCCATTGGAGCTGGCGATTATCTGTATTCCATTGCGCTCGATTGCTTGCGAGGCGATGAAGTACATGCAGATTTGGGTATTGGCCTGGTCGCTACGCCGAATCCGATTCAGAGCAACGAACTCGTGGACTTGAAAATCGATGTCGCGAATCTAGGTCCACGTATGGCGCTCGAACCGCATTGGACGATGGCGATTCCATCCGGAACGACGTTGGTGAACGTCGTTGGCCCAGCGGAATGGACGTGTACGACGGTTGGAGGCAAGATCGATTGCCAAACCTCCACATGTTTTCCGGCCGGAAGTATGGCGACATTTTCGGTTCAAATTCGGGCAGACGAATGCGTCTTGCCGGGGTTCTTGACA
>JBGAOI010001236.1:0-2168 GCA_044221885.1 Polyangium sp. (in: bacteria) | reverse complement strand
CCCGTTGATTTATCTGCCCACACCCGAAATCGTCGGTCGACATCGCTCGAAATACTGAAGTATTCCTCGCTCCGTCGCCCTAGCTTTCGGGCGCTCGCGACGATAATTCAACGGGCTGCTAACCCTTGCGGTTTTGAGTGATTCGTCGCCTTCGCCATGTTCTTCGAATGGCCCGCGTCCATGGCTCTCATGGTGAACGGCGAACTGCACGACGTTTTTTCTCATCCGCCATTGCGCCATTGTTCAGCGATTGTTGAATGGCTGCCGCTCGCATCGCCTCCACCATGACGGTGTCAATAAACTCTTGTGGCGGCGCAAGCACGCACCCCTCGAGCCCCAACCGATTGACGCCCGCACCCAGCGATTCCAGCTTTCCCTGCCTCCACCAAAACAAGTCCGTACTCAGCCGGTGACTGTCCTCCTCTCCTCCAGGCGGGTCGGTGTAAATGTCGTCCACACGCAGCGTCAGCTCGGTCAAAGCATTCATTAACGTCGACGGCTCGATGGGATAACAAATCAGAATCTGCCGAACGGGCATTGCAACCACGGCGCCATGCTCCAAGCGTGGCAAATGCTTCTCGAGTTCCAGCACTTGCACCGTTCCATATCCTTCCGTGTCCATCAGCGCAAACGCTTCGCCGTGATCCAATTCAAAACGCCCACGACTCCACGGGAGCTTGTTCGTGTTTTCCATCGCAATGCGGAAAACCTCTTCCGACGACAGGTTCCAGAGTTGCGCATGCTCGGGCGACATCGACGCTGCTGCGGGTCCCAAATCGTACACCACGAGCGCCTGGAGATCCGGGGTGATCTGCCGAGAAATAACTTTGGCTTTGCTTTCGGCAACAAACGCGTTGGTGTAAAGGCGCACGCGGACATACTCGCGCACTTCGTCGAACGTTTTGGGAAAAGGCTGAGGTCTAGGTTGGTGGTCCTTGAGAACGCGGTCGAAATGAGCCTTCACCTCGCGAGCGTACGCGCTTGTCGGCACGGATCCGCACTTGACTGCAATGTTGTAAAGTCCGCATTGAAGCGTGCCTTTGTCGACGTCAATGTGGACAACGCCATCGTGGTCGGCGAAGAGTAAGCGGCGTTTCCTGAGTTCGGTCTCGACAGTCTTGATGAACAGGCGGAATTCGTTGAGCGTCAGGAAGCGGGCCCATTCCGGCACGGCTTTGTAGGTTTTGAACTTCATCGGGAAATTCATGGCATCCTCGTTCGGCGTCAAACGTCGATATTGACCAAGACAACCGAGGTGTACGCGCAACGTGTCTGTTTGGCCAGTACAGAATGTTTGTCACGGTAACTTTTTGGAGGAGGCGTGGGACAAACGTTGCGCGATTCGCGCAATTTGCTCCGTTTTTCGGGGCGCCGCCGCCAAACCCCGTCCGAAATTGCGCATGCATGTCTACGTTTGGACGAAGCACCGGCGCGTCAAGGCGATGTGGTGATGCATGGCGTGGCGTACGCTTCCGTTCGCCGTCGGTTCGTCGCGCCGTGATTGGGCGCTGAGCGTCACGGTTTTCGTTGGCTGGGTTGGCGCAGCATGCGGCAATTCGTTCGATGCGCAGCAGCCAGCGCTCGACAACTCAATTCGAGACGAAGCAACCAAACGTCGTCGAACTGCGCATGCAGAAGTCTGCTCTGGCGTCGTTGTTCACCTTTCCAAACTGCAAGGTTTGGGTGTAAACGATATTCTTGTATCCCGAGCCATCGTTGAACGTGGGCGACCAGACTTGGAAGAAGTCAAAGGCGGTACCCGACGAAATTTCGCACGCGATACCTTCGACGCCGCGTCCGCACACGTCGGCTTTGCCGTCGCCATTGATGTCGGCGAAGCGCACCGTTCCGTAATACTCTTGGGCCGTATTCCATGATTGTACGTCGCTATAATCGGGCGACCAGCGCGCGTAATTGGTGAACTTCGTGCCATCCGAAATTGCACAATAGAGCCCGTCCGCGTTGCGTCCGCAGACGTCGGCTTTTTTGTCCCCATTGACGTCTGCGAATTGAATGGTCGTCCACTTGCTTGGATCCGTCACCCAGCCTTTGTCGTCGCCGAAGCCCGTGTCCCATTGGGTCGACGATTCGAATGTCGTTCCCGTCGAAAGCGCGCACACGATGCCAACAACGCTTCGTCCACAAGCGTCGGCTTTGCCATCGCCATT
>JBGAOI010001235.1:0-2169 GCA_044221885.1 Polyangium sp. (in: bacteria) | reverse complement strand
GGCGGTGCATTGGCGCGGCATTTGCGCTTTATGAAATGAAAATCGCCCTTGTGACCTTGTTACGCCGTTACAACTTACGGCTCGTCAAGGATGCGCCGGTGAAGTACGTGCAACGCGGTCTCACGATGGGCCCCAAAGGGGGGATCGAAATGGTGATGGAAAGCAAGCGCTGAGGGCGACGTTTTTCGTCGCAAGTTCTCCTTGCAATTTTCCCCGCGTATGGGCAATGGTTTCGTTCATGCGATTCCGTCGAGCCTTCGCGTCCGCTGTTTCTGCTGTCGTCTTTTGCGCCGCCGTGCCGGCGTTTGCTGCGCCAACCAAAAAAGATGCGCCTGCTTCCGTTGCGAAAGCGGAGGTACCGTCGGAAGCAGTGAAACTCATCGACGAAGGCATCGCCAAGGGCAAAGCCCAGAAATTTCCCGAGGCTGCGGATTTATTGCAGCAAGCGCTCGTCATTTTGGAAAAGAAGCTGGGGAAAGATCATTATCTGCTCGGCAATACGTTGAATTTATTGACGCAAATCGAGACGCTTCAGGGCCATTTGGATATCGCAGAAAAACATGCCGAGCGATCGATTTCGATCCTGAAAAAAGATGTCAATGCGGATCCTTTGCGTCTTGGTCATGCGTTGATTCGTCGCGCCGAGATTTATCGCGAGCGCGGCAAACGTGATGAAGAAATTGAATTGCGCCGATTGACGATTGGGCTTTTTGGAAAAGCATTTGGTCCTGAAGGCATCGACGCCATGGCGGAAATCCTGGGTTTGGCTCGTGCGTACCGATATTGGGGAATGTATGCCGAGGCAAACGAGCTTTATGGTCGATGGATCTCGGTCATTGAAAAAAAGTATGGCGCATTCGAACCCGTTTTGATTGACATCTTGACGGAAGAAGGGACTTCCGAGGTGCTTGCAGGCCATCTGGCCGAAGCTGAAGCATTGTTTGACCGGGCGCTCGGAATTGCGAAAAAGAATGGCATGACGGGCGATAAGGAAATCAGTCACGTTCTTACGGGCAAAGCCGAAATTCATTACCAACGTGGCGAATACTTGAAGGCCGAAGCTTTGTATGCCCGCGTCGTCGCCGTGTACGAAAAAAATCCGAACGTTCGAAAAGACACACTCAGCACAGCGCTGGGTAATTTAGGGGCCGTGCGTCTCGACCTCGGGCGGACCGATGAGGCGCTGGTTTATTTGCAAAAATCATTGGAAATTCAGGAAAACCATTTCGGGCCTAATGACCCAGATCTCGTAGCACCATTAACCAATTTGGGCGAAGCATATTTGCGGCTCGGTCGCTTGGGTGAAGCGATTCCTTATTTGGAACGGGCGCTCGCATTACGTGAGAAGGCGCTCGGCTCGGACCATCCACGGCTCGTTGGTCCACTCATCAATTTGGGAGCAGCGCGCCTCGATACGGGGAAAATCGCCGAAGCCGAAAGGTTTTTCCTGCGAGCCGAGGCGATTCAGACAAAGACTGTGGGCGCCGATCATCCACTGATGTTTCAAATTCATCAAGCGATGGGCATTTTGGAACAAAAGCGCAAAAATTGGGCGCAAGCGGAGCAGCGGCACAACAAGGCGATTGTGGTGTTGGAAAAAGCGTTTGGCAAGGCGCATCCGGACATCGTCGCCCCATTAAAAAGTTTGGCCGTGATTTTGACGCGTCGAAACGATGTCGAGGGCGCGAGGAAAGTCCTAGAACGTGCCGGAAATATTGGTGAAAGGCACACGTCGCTGCTCATGGCTGTTGGTACGGAAAGCCAGAAACTCGCGTGGCTCGAGACGACCGAACCGGTGTGGTCGATGGTGGTCGAGCATCATTTGCGTCGGGAACCGAAGAATCCTGTCGCGGCGCGTATGGCGCTTGAATCCACGTGGCGCCGCAAAGGTCGAGCGCTCGACGCGGTCACGTCGAATATGGTCTATGTTCGCCGTCTCTCCGGGGAAGACAAGGTGGCCTTCGATCGCCTTCGGTCCTTGCAACAGGAATTGGCGAATAAAACAGTTCGAGGTATTCCGGCAGGTGAAGACCCGTCGAAATGGGTTGTCAAAGTGGAACAACTCACGAAACAAGTCGAGGAACAGCAGGACCGGGTGAATGCGCGCATCCCCGATCAGAAATTCGCGTCGACGCCGGCGACGGTCGCGGCCATGCAGGCAATGTTGGC
>JBGAOI010001234.1:0-2184 GCA_044221885.1 Polyangium sp. (in: bacteria) | reverse complement strand
CGCAGCCGTCGGCGAAGTCTCTTGGGCTGAAAGCCCAAGAGATTGTGAAGCCGCCGGCGAAGCCCCCCCATCGTGACCGGCTCTTCGCGAAGGGCGCTTGTTAGCGCCCGTAGCGAACGTGCAATCCACCGCGTGCGCTCTCAATTTGACTGCGCGCAAATCAAGGGACTTGCGCGCAATTCGAAAATCTGGAATGGGATCAAGGTTTGGCAGGTACGCCAGTCGAAGACGATGTCGCCGGCGTAGGTGCAGGACCGGCTGAACCAGACGTTGCTGGAACAGGTCCCGCGGAACCAGATGTTGCAGGTGCAGGACCCGCCGAGCCCGATGTCGCGGGAGCGGCGCTCGAGGCTCCTGCCGCCGATGCCGGATTGAACTTCATCACGTAATCGACGAGTTTTTCGAAGGCGTCCGGCGCAAGTTGCGCGCCAAACGGGGCCATCAATGCGGATTTGCCAACGCTCGGACCACCTTCACGAACAACCTTTGCAATATGCGCGCGATCTCGCGTCGCCCAGAATGCTGGATCCGTGAAATTGGCCGGACGAGGCTTCAACGCCACCGCGGCAGGGCCCGCGCCATCGCCTTTTTCGCCATGGCATGAACTGCACAACCCCTTGAACATTTCTTCTGTCGTCTGGGGTTTTGCAGGACCAACATCACCCGCGCCCATTTTACCTTGCGCGCGAGCGATTTCTTCCTTCGCTGCCAAGTTCGACCAGCGCTGACCGTCGTGTTTCATCACGTCGGGCGCAACGCCAGCGAAAAGAATGACCATGAACGCCACCATCGAAATCAGCAAATACGTCACGTATTTGGGCTGAATGTCGAGGTGCATGAAGTACTTGGCCACGATGTACGCTTTGATCAGGGCAATGCCAAATGCCGTAATCAGCGTGACTGCTTTGATTCCAATGAACGGGCCGCATACGCTCACGACGAGCAGCCCGACCAGGAGCAGCCAGATTTTCATGTAGTTCGGATGAGCAACAGCACTCATGTTCGCCACCGTTTCCTTCATTCACTTGGCGATGTAGAGCAGCGGGAACAAGAAGATCCACACGATATCGACGAAATGCCAGTAGAGCCCAACGAGCTCGACGCGTTGCAATTCGCGATTCTTTTGCGCATCGGCAGAGATGATGAGCATGATCACGATGCCGGCGATCACGTGCAATCCGTGAAGACCAGCCGCCGTGTAGTAAAATGCCCAAAATCCGTTTTTCGTGATCGTATAACCCGCCTGGATTTCATGCGTCCATTCGAATCCTTTGATCACGAGGAAGACAAGTCCGCCAAGCGCCGTGAGCCGCAAGAACTTCGCCGCTTTGGCTCCGTCGTTTGCATCTGCAGCTTGGTGCGCGAGCACCGCCGCGAGGCTCGACGAAAGCAGAACGAGCGTATTGACTGCGCCTGCCCACGTATTCGTGTGCACGGCGTAATCGGCCCATTCTCCGTGCCCCAATCGGTGCATGAGATAAGACGCGATGACGCCGCCGAAGATGACGATTTCCGACGCGAGCACCCAAAAGATGGCCAGTTTTCCCGTGGGTATGCCGGTCGCACTACGCAATGTCGCAATGGGCTTTTCCATGGCATTCCTCACGTTGCAGCATTCTGCGGCCAATAGTCTTCTTCACGATCCGGCACGCTGTATTCGTACGGACCACGATGTACCGTGGGCATTTCGGCAAAATTGCCGTGCGGCGGCGGCGAAGCGGCGCTCCACTCGAGCGTGTTGGCGTTCCACGGGTTGTTCCCGGCGCGCTTGCCGCTCTTCATGCTCTTGAAGAAGTTGAAGAAGAAGATCACCTGCGCCACGAGCATGCAGACCGTGGCCACGGTGGCGATGGCGCGAAGGTTCTGCAGATCGGCGCGGGCCAGATCCGGGAAGCGCGAATAGTCGTGGATGCGGCGGTGATCGCCGGCCGCGCCGGTGATGAACAGGGGAATGAAGATGAAGTTGAAGGGGATGATGGTCGCCCAGAAGTGGAGCTTGCCCAGCTTCTCGTCCAGCATCTTCCCGAACATCTTCGGGAACCAGTAGGTCACGCCGGCGAAGCTGCCGATCACCGCGATTGGCACGAAGGTGTAGTGGAAGTGCGCCAGCACGAAGTACGTGTCGTGGAAGTAGATGTCCGAGCCGCTCGAGCCCAGGTAGATGCCGGTGACGCCGCCGATGAG
>JBGAOI010001233.1:0-2191 GCA_044221885.1 Polyangium sp. (in: bacteria) | reverse complement strand
GATGTACGCCCGCCCCTGAGCCGCTGGTGTTACAAGACAAACAACAAATCATCTTGACGTCGCGATGGATGGATCGACCATGCAGCGGATTCTGGTGCCCAGGTCATAGTTGGGATGTGGCGGTACAACGTAGCGGTAAGATCGCGTTCGAGGCCGCCGTCGTGAATGACGAAGCTCCCGCCACGCCTGACAAAATCTATCTATGCACCGACCCCTGTCCGATGGACCCCATGCCATGCGAAGAGGTGACACTCGATGTGTCCACCGGTCGATCCGTGCAATCCCAACAAATCTTCGAACCTGGCACCATCGTTCACGTCGGCGCTCCACTTGCTCCACTGAAAGAACATTTCTCCGTGCGCATGCGCCTCGTTCCACCCTGCAATGGACGCGTGCCGTGCACGGATCCATGGCACGGGCCGCGGTAAAGCCACTACACCCCTCCCAACCGTATCCCGTCCCACGCCGAATTGCCTTTTTCCCCTCCGATACGCGACCGCGATATGACCGGATTGCGTTTTTCCCCTCCGATACGCAACCCCGACATTGCCGGGTCGCCTTTCCGACGTCCGATACACGACCCCGATATTGCCGAATCGCCTTTCCGACCTCCTAGATGCGACTCTGGCGTTGCAGAATTGCCTTTACAACCTCCGAGATGCGTCCGACGGTCGCTGCGCCCCCCATACCCCCCGGAGATCGAATTGCGGGCAAGTCCATTCAATTGCGCGCGAGGGAATTGCACGCCGCACGAAGTGCCGATGCCATGCGTAATGCGCGTTATACGCAGATTTTCCCCGAAGGCATCGATTATTATACCGCCGCACCGCTCGATCAGGAAGTCACTCGTTATGGGCAATTGGTTTACCGCTTGAAGCAATTCGATCATCACCACCCTTCATCTCGACACAACCATCACATCCATCACACGTTGCACCGTTGACAAACCTCGACATGTGTGAAAGATTCCACATTCGCGCACAGTAGCCATATCACGCAGATCAGAGCGCATGGAGGATTCCGGTGAAAACATCCGCAGTTGTGGTCGTCATTGGCCTTGGACTTCTTGGTTCCGCATTAGCATCCTGTTCGTCCGACGACACCAAACCTCGACCCATATCGACCGGTGCAGGCGGAAGCAGCTCCTCGTCCACGGGCGGTAATTCGAGCAGCGGCAATACGAGTTCTTCGAGCGGCGAAGGGGGCAATGGAACCGGCGGCAACGGAACGGGCGGAAATTCATCAGGAGAATGCAGCAATGGCCTGCAGGATGGCCAAGAAACCCAAGTGGATTGCGGGGGGCCGGTATGTGGAAAATGCGTTGGCGAAGCGTGTACCGAATCGACGCAATGCGCGTCCGAGGTTTGTCTCAATAGCAAGTGCGTCGCGCCAAGCTGTTCGGATAAACTGAAGAATGGCCTCGAGACGGATGTCGATTGCGGAGGACCGGATTGCCCGGATTGTCAAGACAACCTAGGCTGTATGGTGGCTGAAGATTGTATCAGCAAAATCTGCAACAACGGTACCTGCTTCCCACCGTCATGTGGTGATAGCGTTAGCAATGGCAATGAAACGGGCATCGATTGCGGCGGAGGCACATGCAAGGATTGTGGACCAGGCGGAAAATGCAAACTCAACAACGATTGCGTGAGCAACAACTGCATCCAAAACATATGCCTCTGTCCACCACACATGAAACCAGCATCAGCCCCGGGCAATATCACCTATTGCATTGACCAAACGGAAGTCACAAACGTCGCCTATATAGCTTTCGTCAATACGCCCAACATTCCACCCCAAGAAGCCTTCTGCGCATGGAATTCCACCTATATTCCAACAGGTGGACTAGCTCCCGTTGCGCTGGGCGGACACCCTGTGGTGAACATCGATTGGTGCGATGCGTATGCCTATTGCAAAGTCCAAGGCAAACACCTTTGCGGCGGCCTTGGATCAACCGCAAGCGATTACAACAAACATACCGACTCCGCATCCAGCCTTTGGTTCAGTGCGTGCTCAGGCCAAGGAGCATCAGCATATCCTTATGGGACTCAATTCTCGCCCACGGCGTGTAACGATGAAGGCGTAAATGCAGATGTCGTCAAAGTCTTCGACACCATCCAAAACAAGCCTCTCGTGGATAAGTGCGCAGGCAATTTTCCTGAAGTGTATCACATGAGCGGCAATGCGGCAG
>JBGAOI010001232.1:0-2204 GCA_044221885.1 Polyangium sp. (in: bacteria) | reverse complement strand
AACGCCGTGAATGTAGCGAGGTTTTTCCTTGGCCATGCCCCGCACGGTAATCGTGACGCCCTTGCCCACGATCTTCTTGAAGTCGAGCGATTTTTCAGGCGAGACGAGTTCGACCTCGAACCGAAAAAGGCTCGAAATTCGCTCTTCACCGTGCAAATCGACGAGCAAGACGGCGTCTGCACCAAACGGCGTCGAAATCGCGATGCCGAGATTGGCCTGCGGATACGGCATGAAAACTCGCCGCCAGCGTACCTGCTTTTCACCCGAGGTTGCAAGTGCGAGCGCACGCGTTGACACGTCTGCAAGAGCGTGTTGGCATGGTTGAGCCTCCAAGGATTTTCTGACGATGAGCGCCGAAACGACGGGCTTTGGTCACGTCTTGCTGGGACGCCCCCAACGGCTCGACCGGCGCGGCATACTCACGTTTCTCAGGTCAATCGCTGAAGATCGCAGCACAATGCTCGAGCTGCGCCGCCTCTTGGCGGAAGAACTGTCGCGCTCGGCCATTTTCCGTCTCCGTGATGACGCAGTCCTCGAACAACTCGCCGATCGCTACGTCCACGGAAGTTTGTCCCTCTCGATCGTGCGCCCGTTTGACGTGGAACTCGAGGGTTTTACCGTGGAGGGCGAAGCAACGAGCGTCCTCAAGGATCAAGAGAACAAAGCCGACGAAAGCAAGCCGACTCCAGAAATTCCGCCCGAATATCCGGCCCTCGCGCGCAGCGAATCCGATCAGATCGTTTCCTCGACGTCCAAACTGAATGCAAAACTCGACGGACTGTTGTTCTCGAGTTTTGGCTTCAACAAGCGCCGTTCCACCATTGGTCGCGAACTTGTGCTCATGGCCGAAGAGCAGTCCTTCTCGACAAACAAGATGCGCAACGGGATGGATGTCGTGCTCGCCTTGCAGCTTCATCCCCCAGGCCAAGCATCCAAGCCCACGCCGCAAGTGAAGGATGCGTACCTCGCCGCCGCCGCGGAAATGGCCGCTGGCGCGCCGCGTTCCGCAAGCACGATTGGCGAGTTGCTGTTGCCGCTCAGTCGTGTCGACAAGAAACGCAACGTACGGAGTGACGAACGGAACGACGAGTCCAAGACAAACCCGAACGAGGACGCATCGAAAGCGGCGCCGGAAACGACATTTGTCGAAGTGGAACTGCTCGACGATGGCGATCCGCCGCAGCCTGTCCCGAATGCTCGTTTTCGCGTGGTTTTCGACGACGGACAAGTGTTCGAAGGACAAACCGATGCCTCGGGCAAAGGTCGCGTCGACGGCGTACCTTTGGGCAAAGCCACGATCACGTTCCCGGATATTGACGCCAAATCGTGGACACCGCGTTAACCGACGCCCACACGCGCAAGCACGAAGGTTATTTCTTCGTCATGGGTTTGGTGATGGTGCGATTCTTGGTTTTGCCGTTTTCCTTGTAAAACTCGCGCCGATCTTTTCGATTTTTGCCCGTCGTGTAGGAAACGTGGATCCATCGACCGAATTCGTAAAGAACCTGATCGAATTCGAGGTTCGATTCGAACGCGATCCAATTGAACACTTCTTCTAGGGTTTTACCGGACACAGTAAAATCTGACGCTTGTCCAGTCATGTGTTGGGACGTTTTGGAACCGCCCACCGCCGCATTCACTTCGGCATTACGAAAGCCACTGGAAATGACGACGGGCGCTTGAAAATGTTCTTTGACTTTTTCGAGCACATTTTCGCAAAGCGCCTTGAGATTGGCTATTTCCGTAGCAGAAGGCGTGTTCTTGATGCCCTTTTTCGTCGCCGTCTCGGAACGGGTCATCTGCGTCAAGGTGAAATTGGCGCTCAGTTTGCCATCCGTCACAACACCGTCGTATTTCTTGGGCGGCGTGGGCGTTGTGGTCGGCGAAGGTTCCTTTGGCGTGCTCGAACTGGAGGATCCCGTAGACGATGTTGCTGGTGTAGAGGGCGAAGCGCTTGGATTCGCGGTCGGAACGACGGCACCTTGCGCCAGCGCGATGCGATAGGTAAACGTGATTGGATTGTAATGCCAAACCTTGGGAATTGGCGGAAGCGAGACCTTCTTTTTGACGGCATCGGCCCAAAACAAGGACGGAGCCAAACGTTCCTCGAGGCCCCACGTGGAAAAGCGACCCTTCATTTTTGTAATGGCTTTGGACAAATCGACAGCCCATTCACTGATGAACCGGCAAGCGTAGTCACGCAA
>JBGAOI010001231.1:0-2205 GCA_044221885.1 Polyangium sp. (in: bacteria) | reverse complement strand
TTTAATGCGGAAACCATGCCAGAAATCGTGGCTCGGGTTCTTTCGACAAACCCTCCGCCGCCCAGCAAGTTACGCCCTGATTTGCCGCCGGTGTTCGAGGCCCTCATTCTCAAGTGCATCGAAAAGGAACGCGAAAATCGATTTCAATCCGTCCAAGAATTCTTGAACGCATTAAAACCCTTCGTAAATGAGCAGGATATTGCATCGCGGAGGAATCTTCTGGCTGCACCGGGATCGGCATCGAGTGAAACGAAGTGGGAGCGTGAGACGGTTGCGGCGGTGCCCGCACCAACGATGCGAAGTGGATCGGCAGCGCGTCCAAAATGGTTGGTCATGGCTGCTGTTGGTGGTGTGGCCATGTTGGGGATTTTGGGCGTCGTCTTGGTGGGACCTCGACAAGGCGACACGGCTGAGCATACCCGCGTCGAAGTGAGCCAAACCGCGCCGAATGTTTCTGCAAATTCGGCTGTCGCGGTCCCCATTGCCGAACCTCCTGTGACTGCCGAATCGAGCCAAATCGAGTCGTCAACCGTACCGGCATCGGCCAAAGTGGGTGTGGGGAGTGCGGTTCGACCTACGGGGCCGAATTTACCGACGAGTGCTGCGCCGGTCTTGACGACGTCGACGTCGACCAAGAAGAAAAAGGTAAAAGGGTTCGAGGAATGATGAGTTTTGAAGTGCCAGCGTCATTCACAACGCGTTTCGCTCGTCATGGGCTTTCGTTGCTCATGGGCGTGGCTTGGTTGTTGACGACGCGGCCAGGCGTGGCGCAACAGGCGGATGCACGCTCGAAGGCCGAGGCACAAAAGCTTTATGAGGACGGGGCCAACGATTTAGAAAACGACGATTATGCTCACGCTTGCCCGAAATTCGAGGCGGCGTGGAAGATATTGCCGGACCACATTCGTACCGGATTGACGCTTGCGGATTGTCTCGACAAATGGGGAAAACCAGCCAGTGCTCACGATGTGCTGGAAAAAGTGGCATTTGTTGCAAAGAAAAAGGGAGATACGCAAAAGCTCGCCGAACTTCAAGCAACCATGGCTGACCTGGACAAACGAGTTCCGCGGTTGACGATTCGTGTGCCGAATGATGTGGCGACGATGCCGGGGTTTGCTTTGACGCGTTCTGGAGTGCCTTTGCCCGCGGCGACATGGGGAAAGCCGGTGCCTTTGGATCCCGGCGAATATGAAATCGAAGCGACGGCCGTGGACAGACCGGCATGGACGAAAAGCGTCAAACTCGCGATACAGGCTTCTGCCGAGGTAGATGTGGTACCGGGCTGGGAAAAACCGAAGCCCAAGGTGATTGTTGTCTCGGCGACGTGGCCGGCGCGTATGCGTATGGCGGGAATCGTATCGCTTGGGGTTGGGGCTGTGGGGCTCGGGGCGTGGGGAATTTTGGGCGGGTTGGCCATTGCTAAAAACAACGAAGCGAATGGCAATTGTACATCCGACAATACGTGTGACAAAGAAGGGGTCGTTCAGCGGAATCAGGCGAAGGAATACGCCGACCGGGCGACGATCGGACTTGTCGCTGGGAGCGTTTTGGCGGCAGCTGGTGCGTCGTTGGTGATCGTTTCGTTCGTTGGAAACAAGGATTCGAAGCGAAAGCCGAGTGGAGTAGGCTTGAACGCGTGGGTTGGGCCCATGGGGGCGGGGATTCGCGGATCGTGGTAATGGTTGTGTTCGGACGAACTCGCGTTATCGAGCACAACGAACGCCGCCAACGTCGTCTTGCCATGTGGGGGGGTCGTTTTTTCGTACGCGTGTCGTGATGAACTCTGGGTTGTTGCTCCAGCCTCCGCCGCGTCGTGTACGAAACGGGCTTGGGGTGAGTTGTGCACAATCGTTGCACGGTTGTGGGTAGTTATCCGCGGAGAAATCCAAGGTCCATTCGTATACACTGCCACTCAGGTCGGAGTGGCCCCATTTGCCGTCGCCTGCGGTCGAGCGCGAACCGACGAACTGCATATCCGCAAATTCGCAAACGTTTTCGTCGCCGTTGGCCAAACAACCATAGACGGCACGGCTTGCATCGGGGACACCTTGCCAAGGATAGAGACGCGCCACCTCACCTGCATCTGCGGCGAATTCCCATTCTGCTTCCGTTGGTAGCCGCCCGCCATCCCAGGCACAAAAGGCAAACGCGAGATACCAACTGACGCAATTGATGGGCATTTTTTCGTTTGACCCGGGCGCGTCG
>JBGAOI010001230.1:0-2205 GCA_044221885.1 Polyangium sp. (in: bacteria) | reverse complement strand
AGATGCTCCTGAACCGGACCTCAAGCCCGGCCATGTGCTCGTGGATGTATACGAGACAAACGAAGGCGTAACGATTGCGCATACGCAAGTGACCGATGCGGGTACGGCAGCGCCGAAAGCTGGAAGCGATCAACGTTTGCAATTGCTGGTTGAAACGAGCCGGGCCATCCATGCCGTTGGCGATCAAGAATCGATGCTGGGCGGACTCCTGGAAACGACGCGGGATGTTTTGCATTGCGAACGAGCGCTGGTTTGGCTGGGTGATTTCGAGCAAGGGATGGCGCGGAAATATGTACGAACGGCGTCGACACGCCCGGACGAACTCGTGTTGAGTCGCGGGATTTTGGATGCAACGTTGCGCAAGCGCGAAGCGGTCATCGTGCGGGATGCACGGCGCGAGAATGAAATGAAAACGCTGCATCGCGAGCGTATTTTATCGGCCATGGCGGTTCCTTTGGGGCTGGGAACCAAAGCGATTGGTCTATTGTACGTGGACGATCGTCGGGAAGCGAATCAGTTTGGCAAAGAGGATTTGGATTTGTTGATGGCACTCGGGGCGTTGATTTCTGCGGCCCTCGAACATGCCGAGCGACATCGTCAAGCCGAAGTGATGGCCGATGCGTTGGCGAGTCGCAGCACGTCGAATACGATTTTGGGGCAAAGTACGGCGGCGCAACGATTAAAGTCGCAAATCGCAAAGTACGCTGCGGCGGGGCGGGCCCACGTGATGATTCTTGGCGAAAGCGGAACCGGCAAGGAACTCGTAGCGCGTTCGCTGCATGCGGCGTCACCAAGGGCCAACAAACCGTTTGTCACGTTGAATTGCGCGGCGGTGCCGGAAACGATGATCGAAAGTGAATTTTTTGGTCACGAAAAAGGCGCCTTCACGGGAGCATTGGCCAAGAAACGGGGTAAGTTTGTCTTGGCCGATGGAGGCACGCTGTTTCTCGATGAGATTGGGGATCTTTCTTTAGCGGCGCAAGCGAAGTTGCTTCGAGCCATTCAAGAGGGCGAAGTGCAGCCGCTCGGTTCGGAAAAACCCGAACGTGTGGATGTGCGGATCGTGAGCGCAACGCATAAGAACTTGCAGGCGGAAGTGGCGGCCGGACGTTTTCGCGAAGATTTGTTTTATCGACTAAACACGGTGGAAATCGAAGTGCCGCCCTTGCGGGATCGCGAAGGGGACATTGGAATTCTCGCGGCGGCGATGTTGAGTCGCGCGTGTGCGGAGATGGGCAAACGCGTGGAAGGTTTTACCGCGGCGGCGCTGGCAGCGTTGTCGCACCATTCGTTTCCGGGCAATGTGCGCGAGCTGAAAAACGAAGTCGAGCGGGCTTTGATCAATACGGACGGGCCGCGAATCGATGCGCATGATTTGTCGCCGCGGCTCGGTGCGGCGCGGCCGGTGGTGGGGCAACCTCGAGGAAAGAGTTTGGCGGAGCAATTTGCGGAGCTCGAACCGACGGAGAAGTATTTGGTGGAGGAGGCCTTGCGACAAGCAAAGGGGAATTTGTCGGAAGCGGCGCGGCTTTTGGGGATTACGCGCATGGTGATTCGGCGGCGCGTGGAACGATTCGGGCTGGGTGCGAAGGAGGATGATGAATAAGGAAGCGGGGTGTTGTCGATTGGCCACGGTTGGTTCAACTGAACCAGGGGTTAAGCCAGTGTTTTGGTTCAAGTGAACCAATCTTTCGGCTTGAGTGAGTGGATTTTGCGGTTTTCAGGTGCTGAATTTTGTGGCACAGGCGTTGCTGTACAGTGAATGGTTCAAGGTGTGACGACCGTTGTTGATACCTCGCGAGAAAAACTGTATGAAGATCAAGCACACGATACTCATCGCCATTTGTCTTTCTGGGCTCCTGGGTTGTTCCGACGAAGCAGCCTTGGATACGCGCGAATTCGGAGCGCTCGAATTTGCAGCGTTTGTCCCGGAAGGAGATGAAGAATACGTTCCTGCACCTGTCGCACATTTGAGATTCGACACGTGTACGAACAACGTGGTGCCTCATGAGCAGGGTTCTTGGGGCGCGGCAAATTTATTGAATGGGGCGAGTTGCGCGCCTGGCGTTTTCAACCATGCGGGAGCGTTTGATGGAATCGATGATCGGGCGGAGATTCCTTATGATGCGCAGTTGGATTTTATATCGAGTATGACGGTATCGGCGTGGGTCAAACCCACAGGAATCGCGGCGCCACAAACCATCG
>JBGAOI010000122.1:0-14999 GCA_044221885.1 Polyangium sp. (in: bacteria) | reverse complement strand
CCATCGCGCCAACTTCCACGGCGACCCCTACGCAATAGCAAACGCATCGCGCCAAATTCCACGGCAACCCCTGCGCAATAGCAAACGCATCGCGCCAACTTCCACGGCGACCCCTACGCAACAGCGAACCCGTCGTGCCAAGGTCCACGGCGACCCCTGCACACGGACAAAATAGGCGAACCAAATTCGACGGCGATCCCTCTCCGCGCAAATTCTTTCATCGTTCCAACCATCGCTGAGCCCTCGCGGCGAAAAATCTCGAACTGCGGCACCCATGCCGACACCTCGCGGCGAAAAATTCCCCATCACCTGGCACCATGTGCTTACCTCGCGGCGGAATTTGGCTTATGTGGTTCTGCTTGTTCATGGCTGATCACAAAAAATTTGACGGATGTGTCAGTCCGTTGTAGACATCGCTACACCATGGGAACACCGAGAACATTGGATTTGGACGAATCCTGGGATGAAGTGGACGATGAACTTCGGCATAGCGACGTGATGACGACCGCTTACACGATCACTGCACCCTTGTCGGCATCGTTTGCTGCGCTTCGTACGCAAGTACGAGAACGCAAAGCGGAGGAGTCCGCGCTGGTGGATGCCTCCCTGTTGGCTCGTGCATTTGTGCTGTCTGCCGATGATGACCTGAATGTATTGGTCGACGATACCAAAAACGCGGTGTTGGCGTTTGTCAATAATGACTACCAAGCGGCATTGTACAAGCAATTGTTTGGTGGTCACAGCCCGAGCGAACTCAAGCGGCCCTTGCTAGGTGCACAATTGGCCACGATGCGATTGTGGGTGGGGCCATTGGAAGCAACGGGAAATGCGGCATTGATGGCCATTGCGACGCGTCTTGTTGCGGCCATTCTCAAAGCGGATGAGGCGGAAAAGAAAATTGCCTTGGCGCAACAGGCGCTCGACGTATTCAAGGCGGGCCCAGCGAAGCAATGCATCGATGCGTGTAATGCCTTGCGAAAACTCACGTATGGCAAGATTGGCGAGCTGGCGCATGGAAATGCGGCGTTACCCAATGACTTTGCCGATCGGTTTTTTATGACGCAGGGAGGATCGCGAGCGCCGACTATGGCCGAGATCACGCAAGCCATCGAGCGAGGAAAAGCAAAAGTCCAGCGATTGGAAACGCAGCTCGAAGCGATGAAAGCCAAAGCGGCGGTGCAAGAAAAAGCCCGACAAGAAGCGCAGTTGGCGGAACGCAAAGCGCAGCTCGAATCGGCGCAGAAGCGAGCAGCAGAAGCTGCGGCAGAAGTGGCCAAGCTGGAGGCAGAGATCGCGGGGACGTGAATTTTTTTGTAACCCAAGCATCGCGCAGACATACCCCCCAAGATCTTCTGCAATGAAGCGGCAACGGGGCTGAGAGAAAAATGCCCTCGGCCACTACGCCAGTCATGAAAAATGACTTGCATCGCTACCAAAACAAAATTTTTCTTTACAAGGGCGAACCGAGGCGTGTATCATCATGCCACGAACGGTGAAACGAGTCTCGCGAGCCCGACAATTTTGTTCCCGAGGAGCACGCTTCGTGCAGCTCTTCCTCGTGGTTATGCGTTTGCTCGTTGCCATCACCGCCGTTCAGATGACGGGCATACCGCATGTCGTCACCGACGTTGTCCTTGCAGTTTACGGTAACGGCAATGGCCAACACCAGACGGATGATGACTGCCCAGAGGAACGTGACGGTCGAGAGTGCCCGCCAGGGTGTCCGAACTGCCATTGTGGACACCCGTTGAACGCGCTGCCGCCGTTGCCGGTATCATTTTCGCTCGACCCTCTGAACTTCAAAGAAATAGCCATTGCGCCTTACGATGCGCATACTCCTCCGAAACCGGATCTTGGCGTCATTTACCGCCCGCCCAGAACAAGCTGAGCGTCACCTCGTGAGCTTGTTGTTCTGAGCCCGTAAACCGCAGGGTTTGTCCGTGCGCATAACTTTGCGCATGTGCATGCGTCGCCCTGTCGCCGTTGTCCGTTCACCAGCGTTTGCGCGGTGCGCGGGGAGGAGTTTTTGTCATGAATGTTTTGCGATCCATAGCAGCCGTTTGTGTAACGGTCTGTTTGTCTCAACCCTTAGAAGTTCGAGCGGAACCGTCTGGATCTTGTTCCCCGATAAACCGTACCAATCTGGTCCGCTGTGCGCTCGACGCAAGCCTTGTGTCGAAGGCACAGCGCCAAGGGCTCGAAGCCATTGAAGGGCGGCAGGAGGCAGCAAGTCCCGTCCTTCCATCGAACCCCGTGCTGGCCCTGTCAGGAGCGCGGCGGGAGTCGACTGGTCAAGGCCCCGTCATCAATTGGTACGCCACGTTGTCCCAGGAGATCGAGATTTCTGGTCAACGTGCAGCCAAAAAACATGCCGCCGATGCGGAAAAAGAAGCTCAAGAAAAGATCGTCACGATGACCGAGCGTGAGGCTGCTGCGGCGGCGTGGCGTGCCTATTTCGAGGTTATCGCTGCGCGCGAAGCGGTTCGCCTCAGTGAAGAACTCGAGGCGTTGACGGGAAAGGTCGCCGCAGCAACGAAAGCCGCCGCAGACAAAGGACTTTTGTCGGGCGTCGAAGCGGATGTTGCAGACGTCATGCACCTCCGCGTCGTGCAGGAAAAACTGGCGGCAACGCGTCGAGAAAAACAAGCGACCGCTGCATTGTCGAGCTTGATGAGCCTCGATCCGCGCCGTGCGGCTGCCGTCGAAGGCGACCTGAGCCCGCTTGCAGACGTTGAAGCTTTCGCAATGAAACAAAATCCGCGTGCCCTTGATGAACGCCCTGAAGTGCAAGCGCTCGAAGCCGCCGGACGCGCCGAAGAAGCACGGGCATCCATGTATCGACGCGCTCGTATTCCCAATCCGACAGTCTCTGTGTTCGTACAAAATGACGGCTTCAACGAGCGCGTCTTTGGACTCGGGCTCTCGCTTCCCATCCCTCTGCCACAGCCCTTAGGCCGTACGTACGCGGGGGAAATCATCGAAGCCGATGCACTCGCTCGAAGGTCGAAAACGCAAGCCGACGAGGCGCGGCGGGAAATTCGTCTCGAGCTTGCAAACGCGATTGCGGCGTACGCGTCGCTGCGCGCGCAGAACGACATTTACACGGACGATCGGATGGGTCGCGCGGAGCAGAGTTTGCGCGCCATAACAACGGAGATCGAAGCGGGAAGGCTCGCCGTGCGCGACGCGCTGTTGTCCCAGCAGGCCCTCATGGATCTGCGACGCGCAGCGCTCGACGCCAAGACAAACCTCGCGTTGGGTTCTGTCGATCTTGCGCAGACCGCTGGTTATCCGCTCGAACGAGGTGCCCCATGATGCGGGGAATCGAATGGGTGTTCGTCGCGGCGCTCGCCATGACGAGTTGCTCGAAGTCGGACAAACCCGAGAAGGGTGACGCGCATGAAAACCAACCGTCAGCGGCGGCGTCTGCGCATGGAGAGCACGACGAGCACGAGGAACTGCCGACCCGCGTGAAGCTCACGCCTGAAGTGATTGCCGATGCTCAGATCCAGACGGCTGCGGTCAAGAAGGGGACGCTCGCGATCACCGTCTCGTTGCCTGGCGAGATCGCAGTGGATCCCGATCGCGCAGCACGCATTGCCGCGCCGGTGGCGGGCCGGATCGAGGAGGTGCGTTTCAAAGAAGGCGCGGCCGTGAAAAAGGGGGAAACGCTCGCGGTCATTCGCGTCCCCGAACTCGGCAAGGTGCGCGGCGCGCAAGCGGTCGCATTCGCAAAAGCCAAAGCGGCACGGGCAAACACCGACCGATTGAAGTCGCTCCTCGAAAAACACCTCACGTCGGAGCAGTCGGTCGTGGATGCGGAAACTGAGGCGCAGGCGCTTTCCATCGAGGCTCGGGCCCTGGGCGAACAGCTCACGGCCATGGGCGCCGGTGCGGGCGCAGGATCGCCCTTTCTACTCACGTTGAAGGCTCCTATCGACGGTGTCGTCATCGCGCGGGACGCGGTCGTAGGGCAACCCGCGACGGCGGAGCAGACGCTCGGCAGTATCGCCGATCTGCGCGAGGTGTGGTTTCTCGGCCGGGTCTTCGAGAAGGACCTTGGCAGCCTCAAAATTGGTGCGGGTGTCGAGGTGCAGCTCAACGCCTATCCGAAAGAGCGTTTTGAAGGAAAGGTCGACCATATCGGGCAGAAGATCGATCCGGTCGCGCGCACCGTGACGGCACGCGTCTCGCTCACCAATCGCAGCGACATGTTGAGAATCGGGCTCTTCGGCATGGCGTCTGTCGAAACCGGCGGCGCACAGGTACGAGAGCCCCGCCTGCTCGTGCCTCGTTCCGCTCTCACCGAAATCGGCCAAAAACAAGTCGTTTTCGTGAAGCACTCCGACGGCGACTTCGAGATGCATGGCGTCGTGCTCGGAGATGCCGCGCTTGGAAACGTCGAGATCGTTTCTGGGCTTCGCGAGGGCGAAGAAGTTGTCGTCGAGGGCGTTTTCACGCTGAAAAGCGCAGTGCTCAAAGGCACGTTCGCGGAGGAGGAGTGATGGCCCTCCTTTCTGCGATCGTAGCGTGGTCGCTACGCAACCGCGTCATCGTGCTCGTAGCGACCCTGCTATTCGTGTTTGTCGGCGTGCATTCGGCGACGAAGCTGCCGATCGATGCGGTCCCCGACGTCACCAATATTCAGGTCCAGGTGATCACGTCAGCTCCAGCCTTGTCACCGGTGGAGATCGAGCAATATGTTTCGGTCCCCGTCGAGCGGGCCATGGCGGGGATACCGAATACAACCGAGATTCGCTCGATGTCGAAATACGGCATCTCCGTCATTACCGTCGTTTTTCGCGACGGCACGGACATTTACTTCGCGAGACAACTCGTCAACGAGCGCATGGGCGAAGCGCAGGATGCCATTCCTGGGCAATATGGGACGCCCGAAATGGGTCCGATCAGTTCCGGACTCGGCGAGATTTTCCAGTTCGTCGTGCAAAACGACAAGCTCACGTTGATGCAGCTCGAAGAGTTGCTCGATTGGCAAATCGCCCCCGCATTGCGCACTGTCCCCGGAATCGTCGAGGTGAATAGCTTCGGAGGCGAAGACAAGCAATACCAGGTAATCATTGATCCGAAACGCCTCCAGGCGGCGGGCGTGTCGATTGCACAAGTCGTTGATGCGCTCGAAAAATCGAATGCAAATGCGGGCGGCGGATATATCGAGCACAACCGCGAACATTTCGTCATCGGCACCGATGGCCTCGTGAAGAACTTGGATGATCTGCGCAATGTTGTCATTGGCGCTACCCAAGATGGCGTACCCATTACGCTGGATACAGTTGCTGATGTTCAGTTTGGTGCTCGACTACGCAGGGGCGCCGCATCGAAAGACGGCGAAGGCGAAGTGGTCGTCGGTGTCGCCATGATGCTCATGGGCGAGAATTCGCGGACGGTCACGCAAGCGGTGAAGGACAAGCTCGCTGCGATTGAGCCATCGCTACCCGAGGGGACGCGGATCGAGCCCTTCTACGACCGGTCGGTACTCGTGAGCCGCACCATTAAAACCGTCGCGAAAAACCTCGTTGAAGGCGCACTGCTCGTCATCACGATTCTATTCCTGTTGCTCGGGAATCTTCGCGCCGGTTTCGTCGTGGCCACGGTCATCCCGTTATCGATGTTGTTTGCGATCACGGTCATGAATGCAACGGGGCAATCCGGAAACTTGATGAGCCTCGGCGCGATCGATTTCGGTCTCATCGTCGATGGTGCCGTCATTATCGTCGAAAATACCGTTCGTCGTCTTTCCGCACGACGACAAGAACTGGGGCGGTTGCTGACTTCGGACGAGCGTCTCGAAACTGTCCGCGAAGCTACGCTGGAGGTGCGTTCTGCCAGCGTATTTGGCGAGGCGATCATTGCCATCGTGTACTTTCCCATTCTCGCACTCGTGGGTATCGAAGGAAAACTTTTTCGCCCCATGGCGACGACGGTTTTACTCGCGTTGCTTGGGGCGTTTTTCCTGTCGCTCACGGTCGTTCCGGTCCTCGCCAGCTACCTCGTTCGACCCGCCGAGGGCGAGCATGAAACGTGGCTTCTGCGCAAAGCGCACGCGTTGTTTGTTCCCTTGCTTCGGCGCGCAATGCAATACCGATGGATTCCCCTGACTGCCTGCGTGGTGGCACTTGCTGGAGCGGCTGTTGTGTTTACCGAGGTTGGCGCCGAGTTCGTCCCTCAGCTCGATGAAGGGGACCTGCTCGTCGAAGCGCGGCGTCTTCCGGGAGCAGCGCTCACCGAATCGGTCGCGACAGACGAGCGAATCGCGCGGGCGTTGCGAAAAATTCCCGAGATCGATCATGTCGTTGCCAGGTTGGGCGCGCCGGAGCTGGCCACCGATCCCATGGGCATGGAGCAATCGGACGTATATGTGCAGCTCAAACCACGCGAAACTTGGCGATCCGGAATCAAGAAAGAAGACATCGCCAAAGAGATGTCCGAAGCCGTCGAGCAATCCGTGCCCGAGGTGGCAGGCGGAGTTTCGCAACCGATCCAAATGCGAACGAACGAACTCATTGCTGGGGTCCGTTCGGACGTGGCTGTGATGCTTTATGGTCCCGACCTCGACGTGCTCAACGAGTTGGGCGACAAAGCGGCAGGAGCGATTCGCAACATCAAAGGCGCGGAGGATATTCGAGTCGAGCAGGTTGCAGGGCTGCCCTATCTTCGCGTAACGCCAGATCGAGCAAAGCTTGCGCGGTATGGGCTTACTGTGGCCGACGTCAATCAAGTCGTCGAAACCATTGCTGTCGGTCACTCGACGGGTGAAGTGCTAGAAGGCGAACGGCGGTTTGGGATCGTGGTCAAAACGAATCACGGTTTTTCCGGCGAACTCGACGCACTACGAGCGCTTCCGCTGCGCTCCGTCAGCGGACAAATCGTTCCCCTCGGAGACGTGGCCGAGCTGAAATTCACGAAGGGGCCCGCGCAGGTGAGTCGTGAGAACCAATCACGACGCTTGACTGTGGAGTTCAACGTTCGCGGCCGAGATATGCTCTCGGTCGTCGAAGAGGCTCAGGCGGCTGTAAAAAAGAGCGTCACGCTACCAACGGGCTACCGGCCGGAATGGGGTGGTCAATTCCAGCATTACGAGGAGGCGAAAGCTCGGTTGTCGATCGTCGTTCCGCTCGCGCTCGGGTTGATTCTATTCCTGCTATGGCTGGCATTCCGTTCGATTCGAATGGCGCTGCTCATTTTTCTGGGCGTGCCCTTCGCGACCGTGGGCGGAATCGTCGCGTTGTGGATCCGCAGCATTCCTTTCTCCATTTCGGCGGGCGTCGGCTTCATCGCGTTGTTTGGGGTCGCGGTGCTGAACGGGCTCGTGCTGGTGTCGTTCGCGCGACATTTGGAGGACAACGGAATGGCCCCGGCCGAGGGGATCGCGCGGGCCGCAGAATTGCGCCTCCGCCCGGTGCTGATGACGGCGATGGTGGCGTCATTGGGTTTTTTGCCAATGGCATTGTCCACGGAACCAGGGAGCGAAGTGCAGCGCCCTCTGGCGACGGTGGTCATTGGTGGGCTCATTACGGCGACGCTGCTGACGTTGCTCGTGTTGCCGGTCGTCTATGCGTGGCTCGGAAAGGGCCGCAAATCAACGCCGCCACCGTTGAATTTGGCCGCAGATGTACAAGAGGAACTCTCTCATGGGCAAGACGTCGCATCGGAGGTGATGCGAAATGGCTGATCTGCTTGCCTTCTTGAGACTTTACTGACTGGAGTGACACATGGTCAAGCTTCGTAGGATACAATCACTCGGCATTGCCGTGGTTCTGATTTTCTGGTTGTTGGTGCCGCGTTTTGCACAGGCGAACGGCCGTTTCCCTGTCGCCGATCAGCTCGTCGTGGATCCTGCCGATCCTTCGCACATCGTGCTGCGCACGACATACGGCATTCTCGGTAGCGTAGACGCCGGGACAAACTTCTCGTGGATGTGTGAGGTTGCAGTCGGCTATGGCGGCACGCAGGATCCGGCCATAGGAATACTTGCTGACAGCACCATCCTCGCGGGCGTCTTCGAGGGACTTGCCGTGAGCCACGATCGCCGGTGCTCATGGTCGTTTGTCGGCGACCCATTAAAAGGCGAATACGTGATCGACGTCTCGGTTCACCGTGATGACCCGTCTCGGGCCGTGGCCATTACCTCGACAGGTACGGACACTGGTTTTCATGTAATTCTGGCCGAGACAATCGATAATGGTGTTACGTGGACACAGGCTGGAACACCCATTCTGAGCGACATGATTGCGCTTACCGTTGACGTAGCGCCATCGAATTCGGATCGCATCTACGTGAGCGGTATCGTGGGTAAGGCGTACGCTCCGGCTATCGAGCGCTCGGATGACCGTGGCAAGACGTGGAAGCGCACCTATTTCGAAGCCACGTACGCCAAGGACGTGCCTTTCATCTCGGCAATCGATCCCGTTAATCCCGACCGGGTGTACCTCAGAATGAATGGCGACCCGTTGGATCGTCTCCTTGTGAGCGACGACGGCGCCACCACATGGACGGAGGCGTATGCGGGCATGGCCGACCTGCTCAGCTTTGCCCTTTCACCCGATGGCTCACGCGTCGCCGTGGGTGGTCCGAGCGACGGCATCCAAGTGGCAAATGCTACGGATCTCGCTTTCCAGCAGACTAGTATGCTCGTTACCCGGTGTCTGACATGGTCCACTACTGGCCTCTATGCGTGCGCCAACCAATTCGTCGATAATTTTACCCTCGGCCTTTCGAAGGACGAAGGCAAAACGTTCACACCGCTCTACAGCCTTACAGAAATGTGTCCACTTGAATGCCCAGAGGGTGCGTCCGGGCCGGCGGCATGCGCAATGTATTGGCCGAGCATTGTCGCGACCCTGGGCATTGAGCCGACTGCTTGTGGTGGAATCGCACCGGGGAGTAGCTCATCGAGCAGCGGGAGTACGCCACCGGTTCCGCCATCGGAGCCTGGCAACTGCGGGTGCAATTTCGAAACGCAACGTCAGGCATGGGCGCCACTCGCTTTCGTTGCAGTGGCATTGGCATTCTGGCGCCGTCGCCGGCGCATTGACGATGCGCAATAGGCGCGAAAGGACTTCCATGAAACACGAACACGATCAAGGTCACGACCACGCGAATGCTCCAAATGCGATTGGCAAGGCGTTCGCGGTTGGCATTGGGCTCAATACGACGTTTGTCGTGGTGGAAAGTATTTTCGGCGTGCTTGCCCACTCGACGGCGCTTCTCGCTGACGCTGCGCACAATGTGAGCGACGTCGTGGGGCTTCTGTTCGCGTGGGGCGCGACGGCCATGGCGCGGAGCAAGCCTTCAGCGCGCAGGACGTACGGATTGAGGCGCTCGACCATTCTGGCTGCATTGGCCAATGCGGTGCTCGTACTGGTCGCTGTGGGCGGCGTGGCATGGGAAGCCATCGTGCGGCTTCGCGAGCCCGCCCCTGTCGAAGGAAAGACGATCATCATCGTGGCGGCGTTTGGCGTCGCCATCAATGCGATTTCGGCAGTGCTGTTGATGAAAAGCCGCAAAGGTGATGCAAACGTGCAGGGAGCTTTCCTGCACCTTGCGACGGATGCCGCAGTTTCTTTGGCTGTCGTCATAGCAGGGGTCGTTATTTGGGGTACTGGACTGCATTGGATCGATCCTTGTATGAGCTTGGGAGTTTCAATCATTGTATTGGTTGGAACCTGGAGCCTGCTCCGCGACGCGACAGGGCTTGCCCTCGACGCCGTGCCAAACCATATCGATCCAGACGCAGTTCGCGCGCACCTTGCCGCGCTGCCCAACGTAGAAGAGGTGCACGACCTCCACATCTGGGCGCTGAGCACGACGGAAACCGCATTGACCGCACACCTCGCCATGCGGTGGACAGCATGCCCGCCACCATTCCTCACGACATTGGCTGAGGACTTGCGCGAACGATTCGAGATTCATCACGTAACCGTGCAAATCGAGCCCATTGAGGCGCGTGAGCAGTGCACGACGGTCGAACCTGGTGCGGTATGAGCTTCTCTCCATCACATGGGTACGATTGGGCGAATTCCGTGACGACGGGCGCGCTTGTCTCATCCTCGTGCGTCCAACATCCAGTGTATGAAAGGTTTTGCGACCAATGAAAAAGATTCCACACTGGGCATGGGCGTTGTATCTCGGCCGATGCACCTTTGGTAACGTTGAGGCCAGCGCGCTGTGAGCCAAGTGGATCCGGTACGAATGGCGCGGAGCGTTGCGTGGTTCCTGATTGCCGCAACGGGCGAGCTTGCAGGGTGCTATGCGGTGTGGGCGTGGGCGCGCCTTGGGCGCCCCGCGTGGTGGCTTGGCTGGGGAGCGGCTAGCCTGTGCCTATTTGCTTGGTCATTGACGCGCGTGGAAACAAGTTTTGCAGGACGCACGTTTGCTGCATACGGCGGCGTATACGTCGCAGCATCGCTTGCCTGGCTTGTGGTCGTGGAACGGGGTCAGCCAACCGTTTCGGATGTCGTGGGCGTCGGGCTATGCCTCGCCGGCACAGCAGTTATTTTACTGGGATCTACCTGATCGAATGCTTGGGCACCTGCAAGCCAATCCAAGCTGCAAAAGATTGGCGTGCTCAGCATCCAGGAGGGGATTCGAGGCGGGCCACCCGAAGCGGCGGAATCAAAGCACAAGCCAGCAGGTGACGCCGACGATGAGACCCATTTTACCCACGCCAGCCCCAGAAGGTTCCGCAATCGGACTCCGCAGCGCGATGTACGGGTTCGGCGCCAAGGGCGTCTGCTCGTCGAGTGCCACGAGGGCACGACCAACGTTCATGATCGACTCCGCTGATCCGCTCAATCCTGGCATATTGCTGCGATGCATGCATAATCATGATGCCCCCTGCCGCACAACCTCGCAATGACCGCGTTCGCGGGATCGCTTACGGCCTTCTCGCAGCAGCGTTTTTCGGGCTGAGTGCGCCATTGGCCAAATGGTTGCTCGCAGGCACGGGACCCGTCCTTCTCGCCGGCCTGCTTTACCTTGCGGGCGGTCTGTCACTCACGGCGGTAGCATGGGTGCGAAGCGCTCGCGGCCAGTCGCCCGTCGAGGCTCGCTTGAAGCGCGCCGACGCGCCGCTTCTCCTTGGCATCATCGCGTTTGGCGGCATCGTGGGGCCGATTCTCATGCTGCTCGGGTTGTTGCGTATCACGGGCTTCGTAGGTTCGCTTTTGCTCAACCTGGAGGCTCCGCTGACGATGCTCATTGCCGTCGTGTTTTTCCGGGAACATCTCTCTCGACGCGAGGCAACCGCCGCAGTTGCCATCGTGCTCGGCGCCGCCGCATTTCGTCTCGATCCGGGGCCCGCACGTGTCGACGGTCTTGGAATCGTGTTTCTCGCGGCCGCGTGCCTTTGCTGGGCCATCGACAACAACCTCACGCAAAGGCTGTCGGTGCGTGATCCTCTCGCCATTGTACGGATAAAAACATCGAGCGCCGGCACGACGAACGTTATTCTTGGACTCATTCTCGGCGAACGCTTGACCAGCATGACGCTCGTGCCAGCGATCGCGGCAGTTGGCGCGCTCGGTTATGGCGCCAGCATCGTGCTCGACAATATTGCATTACGAAAGCTCGGTGCGGCCAGGGAGGCAGCCATCTTCGCGACGGCACCATTCGTGGGCGCTATCGCGTCAATCGTGCTTCTGGACGACCGACCGAGGCCCGTGGATGCAGTCGGCGCGGCGCTGATGCTTGCGGGAGTCATCGTGCTCGTGATTGCGCGCCACGCCCATCGACATCAACACGAGACGATCGAGCACGAGCACGCACATACCCACGACGAGCATCACGCGCATGGTCATCACCAGGGCCATCCGCTCGGCGAGCCGCATGTCCATGTACATCGGCACGAACCTATCGAGCACGAGCATGAACACGTGTCGGACGTGCATCACCGCCACGACCATTAGATGCGTTGTGTTAGCCGCCCTCGCCGGTCGCGCCAGAGTTGTCCCGGAATTCCTCCGCTGACAGCCCCGCGCGCCGCATCAGCCGATAAAAGCTCTCCCGTTCGATGCCTGCATGTTCCGCCGCCGCAGATACATCTCCGCGAAACCTGCGCAAAACCGCTTCGAGGTAACGTCGGTTTGTTTCGACGCGCGACGTATCCACCGCTTCCCGATACGTGAGACGCCCCAGTTCGTCATCGTTTCCAGACCGGTCGCGAATTGTGTGCGTGCCTTGAATCTCCATCGGTAGTGATCCAAGAGTAATTTCCGGCGTCGTTTCGAGAATCGCTGCTCGCTCGACAGCGCTTCGCAATTCGCGCACATTGCCCGGCCATCGATATGCACAAAGCGCATCAATAGCGGCCTGGGAAAAACGTGTGGCGCTTGATCGCCCGTGTGGCGCTCGCTCGGCCAGAAAACGCTGCGCCAAGAGAGGAATGTCCTCACGTCGTTGACGCAATGGCGGCAATTCGAGAATGCATACATTGAGACGAAACCACAAATCTTCTCGAAAAGAACCAGCCTTGACCATTGTTCGAAGATCGCGGTGTGTCGCGGCAATCAAGCGCACATCCACCTTGCGCTCGCGCGATTCGCCAATACGACGCACCGAACGCTCCTCGAGCACGCGCGTGAGTTTGGCCTGAATGGTCGGGCGGAGTTCTCCGATTTCGTCGAGCAAGAGCGTGCTCCCGTGGGCCTCCTCGAAAAGACCTGGTCGATCGGACGTCGCGCCGGTGAATGCGCCGCGCACATGCCCGAACAATTCGCTTTCAATGAGCGATCGCGGAATGGCGGCACAATTTACCGCGACAAGACGCGAAGGAGCCCGCGGAGAACGTTCGTGAAGCGCGCGGGCGACGAGTTCCTTACCCGTACCTGTTTCTCCGAGAATCAATGTCGTTGCGTCTGTCGGCGCGACCCGTTCGATGAGCCGGTAGACGCCAAGCATAGCCGGTGAGCGACCAATCATCGTCCCGAATCCATCTTCCTCGCGTGGCTCATGCGTGCCTTGAAGCACCGCTGCTTGGGCCAATGCACGTTCGACGACGGCCTTTAATGCTTCCGTATCGAATGGTTTCGTGACGTAATCGTATGCGCCTTCGCGCATGGCCTGCACGGCGGTGGGAACCGACGCATACGCCGTCATTAAAATGAAAGGTACTCCGGGCCATCGCGAACGCACTGCCCGGAGCACTTCGAGGCCATCGCCGTCGTTCATGCGCAAATCGCACAAAACAACCGTACTACGCTCCTTTTCCAATGCTTCGAGTGCCGAGCGCACGCCGCGCGCAGTGACAACCCGCGCCAGTTTGCCAAGCACTTTGGCCAGCATGGCGGTCATATTGGGTTTGTCATCGACCACCAGAATTGTCGGTTTCATGCAGTCTCTCTATTCTGAGTTTCAGCGGCCATCGGAGGCAAATCGACGACGAATCTCATGCCGCCATCCGTTCGAGGTTCGGCATGAATGCTGCCGCCATGCGCCGTGACGAGTCCATAACAAACGGCCAAACCAAGGCCCGTGCCATTACGCTTCGTCGTAAAGAAGGGCTCGAAAATATGGCTCATCACCTCCGCGGAAATACCTTCACCATGATCGAGCACTTCAATGCGATAACCATTTTCTCGTATCCGGCCCCGCACAATCACCGGGGTGCCGTCCGACGCAGCCTCGTGTGCATTTGCCACGAGATTCACGACGACCTGACGAATTCGCAAGGGATCCACGCAGATTTCTGCGGGTTCCACATCTACGATGACGGGGGGAGCCCCAGGGACGCTACTTCTTCGCGGGGGTATACCTTCGGCGCGCTCGACAGCATCTCGCAAGAGGTCCGCCATGTCGACGCGACTCGGCACAAGCGCAGGCGTACGCGCATATACGAGCAGCTCCTCGGCAATACGCTGGCAAAGCATTGCCTCCTCGTCCAGGATCCGAAGCTCTTCACGTAGGTCTTCGGTATGCGCTTCCTCGCGCATCGCACCGAGATATCCACGAATCACTGCAATGGGATTATTGATTTCATGGGCGACGCCCGCCGCAACCCGACCGATTGCAGCCAGACGTTCCGATGCAACCAGTTTGGCTTCCGCGCCACTCAATGCATCGAGCATACGGTTGAACGTTTGGGCAACGACCGCGAATTCGCGCGCTGCAATGGGCTCGACACGCGCCGAGCGATCCCCCTCCGTGACCCGTTGGGCCACGCGTTCGAGCGACGCGAGTGGCCTCGAAAAGGAGTGCCAAAGACGCTGTCCGAAAAAGAGTGCAATCGCTCCGGCCCCGGCACTGGTGACGATTGCAAGCATGAGCGCGAACCATACAGTGCGCGCTGCATCTTCCTCCGCCTTGCCAGCCTCGGCATCGAAATAGCCCGCAAGCGCATCCGCGTGCTCCGTCATGCGGTCGACGAGCACATTGGCGCGATTGTGAGCGCGACGAACATCAGCCCAATCCTTGCGGTCGATGGCGGGAATAATTTCTTCCGAGAAGACGCATTTTAGGTCGCAGCTAGCGTCAGCGATAGCATCGAGGCGTGTGACGCCGCCTCGATCGACAATGCCGCGTAGCGCGTGTAGTTCGTCGCCAAGTTTGTTCACCCAGACGTCATGGTGCTCCACATGAGAATGGTCCCGCAAAATGATCGTATGCGCTTCGTGAATGTATTGTTCACGGGCGAGCACACTCAGCAATGCGGCGCGACGCGAAGCTACCTCCATGTCGTGGGCATGCAGAATTGCTCGCCGCGAGGTCAAAGCCGTAAAGAACGCACTGGTTCCGCTTGCTAGCACGAGCGTGACCAGAAGGCTGACGACAAGCAACAGCCTTACGCGAAGGCGATAGTCACGCTGAGTTTCCGCCATAGATCCACTCCCATAGCAAAGCCCACCCGCTCTGGCAACGACATGTGACCAATTCGGTCACTGGCGGTGACTCCCGCAGCCAATCACCGACGCCACCACTTCCCGCTGCGACGTGTTGCGCGCCAAGGTACCGACTTTCCGAAGTCTGGCATGTAGTATGCTTGCAGA
>JBGAOI010001229.1:0-2220 GCA_044221885.1 Polyangium sp. (in: bacteria) | reverse complement strand
CGTTGAATTATCGTCGCGAGCGCCCGAAAGCTAGGGCGACTGAGCGAGGAATACGCAGGTATTTTGAGCGATGTCGACCGACGATTTCGGGTGCGAGCAGATAAATCAACGGGCTGCGAAGCCTTCACCCAAACATCATAGATCTTTTCGTTTGGCGCGCCGACCGCCTCGGTGCAAGAGCCCGCTGCTACCCATGGACCATCCGCGTCATTTGGATGCAGTATCGGTGAACAGAACCCAACGCAATCGAATGTGCGAAGATCGTGAAAACGTAGCCATTACCAAGGGCTCAATCGGGAAAGAGGTCAACGAGAACCGCGGAGCGTGAGAATTCCATATCCTGCTCTTCAGCCTTGACAATGAGCTCATGGTCGGCGGTCATCACCGGTTTGCCCAATAATTTCTCGACGTAGCCATAGAGTTCACGATCTCCAACCTGCCAATACGCTTCCAATGAATCGTGAATATGGCGAAGGCGCCAAGGTCCCTGATTTTGGGTCAATATGGCTTGAAGATTTTCCGCGTCGACATGCGGCTTTGAAGTTCCGACTCGGATACGCCCTCGTGCATCGAGCAGACCGCTCCGTCTGAGGCCCTGCATTTGATTCAACGAGCTTGTCGTATTGGCGATGGCGGGGTTGACCCTGGCCCTCCATTTTTGAGCCAGTTTCGCCCACGCTTGCCGCCATTTTCGTTCTTCCAATTCCTTTTGCGCCGGAGCTAAATCGGGATCGTCCAGAATATAATGCAACATATGATGTTGTCGCCTCAACTCGGCATATTCGGCCCACATCTCCGCCGTGACATTCCACAAGTCTTTCAAGGAACCACATCGCTTGAAGACGTCGTGACCAAACGGCGGTAATGGTATCTTGCCGTATTTGGCTGCATATCCGGAACTCTGATGCTTTTGGCGCGCTAACTGGGCCAACTCGCGCACCGAAGTGTAATTGAGATAAAGACGGCAGATGGAATGTTCACCTCGAACGCGGGCATTCGATTTATAAACTGCCGATTGGCAGGGAAGAACGATTGCATCTCCCGCGACGTTCCGTCTTTCGGCAAGGGCAAACTCGACGGTGCGCATCATGAACCACGCCGTAAAGTCCTTTTCCACTTCAATGATGACCCCTCGCTCGCTCGTTGGAAGAGGAGTCGTGGCCTGAAGCGTATTCGGAGTCGATGGTTCCGATACCTGGGAATGAACAATTTTGATGAGATTTCCTCGGACCAACGGCGCCAAGACTTCGGTTGCCCGCAAATACAACTGTTCTTCCATTTCGCTGCGTTCTCGAGGGAACAGAAGTTCCACCTGCTCATGCAAGACAATCGCCTCCGCAAACGCCGCCAAATCGAAAAAATTGAGCACTTCCGGCTCGGTGGCGACGCATTCGAGCATCCATCCGACGGTGGGACCATCGGCAAATGCAACACCAACTCGCTGCCGTTCTCGGGAAGCGGCGCGATTTTGCCGATCGATGGCCTCGATCTGTGCACGCAATTGCGGATTGCGATAAGCAGATTCATGGGCCGCTTGGAGCAATGCGCCAAGCTTGCCTTGTTCCTCAGCCCACGAAAGGACTCCCAGCACCGTATTACGAAGTGCTCCGTTGTCAACAATTGCTTCGAGGTTCTGATGGAGTCCCGATAAAACCCATTGGTTGAGCGAGGATCGATCCGGAAACGCCGCAAGCAGGGCTTGACTTAGAGCGCTCAATTGAAGCTCGTCCAGCGAATCGATGGACAACAGGTCCATTCTTGGACCTGAACCAATTGCCTCTCGAATGGGTACCCCTGCCCATTCCAAGATTGCTTTCCGCTCATCGTCAGAGCCCTCGATTTCGACAATCACACCCGACCGAATCCAAGCGCGCTGCCCTTCGTATGCGAGCACTTCGGAATCGCCAATAATTCGCTTGAGCCTTTCCGCAAGACTCTCCCGAGTGTTCACCTTTTCCCATCCGCGGAGTCGTTGAACATCTTGGAGCGGCAAATCGTCGCGCGCAATCTCGCGACCATTACGCAAACTGAGCCAGATCAGCAATGCATATGCTTGCCATGTCGGAGGCTGATGCTTGTCGAATACCCCGCGTGTTCGATTCTTTGCGCTTGCCCCCGAAGCCTTTGTCGACTTCTTGAATTCAATGGTCTCGCTTCCGACCACGAGCTGAGGGAACCGCCCACCTTCCTTTTCAGCGACAAGTGGACAACGAACGACGA
>JBGAOI010001228.1:0-2223 GCA_044221885.1 Polyangium sp. (in: bacteria) | reverse complement strand
AATCCCTGGACATTTCGCAATTGTTGTTTTTGATGGCGTGTGCTCTTTACGAATATGGCAACAACGCAAAACTGCTCAATCATCGCCACCTTTGGAAAGATCAGTTTGAGGCGATGCTCGACGTGTTCTTGGGTCCGTTGGGGCTTCAGCCGCGCGAAGGCACGGTGGGTCTGGAATTCGATTTGGTCTTCGTCAAACTGAAGCAAGAGTTGAAACTGGGCGAACAGCGACGGGAGAAGTTTCGCGAATTGAGCAAAACGCGATTCTCCATTTTGACGGACTTGTTGGCAGGGCTGGTCACGGATTTGTTGAAGAGTGCCCGAGCCAAGGGCGATCGGCGCGAACCCGTGTTGTTCATCGATGATTTGGACAAAGTGCGCAGCGACAAACCGCAACAGGATACGTTTCGGACCAATCCGTCAGCGTTTTTCGAGCCTCCGTTACGTGTCGTGTATACGGTGCCAACGGGTGTGGCGTTCAAAGACTGTCCCCAACTGATTCGCGATAAGATTGTGCATTTGTATCCGGCGCCGACATTGAAGAAGGCGCAAAAATCATACAATCCGGAAAATGTCGCCAATGATGCCGGGATTCTTTTTATGGAACAGGCGTTGAAAACGCGTATTGGACCCAATCTCTTCGACCCCGAGGCCGTCCGATTGGCCGCCATTTATTCGGGCGGCGTTCTTCGTAACTTCTTCCGGCTTTTGCGTACGGCGATTGATGTTGCCGAAGACAACGATCGCGACATGGTCGACAAAATGGTCATGGGCGTGGCGATCAAGTCAGCGCGATTGAATGAATCCATGTCGCTGCACGAAGAGCAATACAAAACGCTGGCCAAAGTGCACGAGACGAATTTCTTGGCTTACGGCGACGCCAGGTACCTCGATCAATCCTGGGTTTTCGAGTGCTTCAACGACAAGGTTTGGTACGAAGCCAATCCGCTGCTTTGGAAGTTGCTCGATCCGGAGCATAAATGACGGCTTCGTCGACGCATCAGCTTCTCGTTCGCGATCGACAAAACTTGGATCGGGTAGCGAAGCATTTGCGTCGTGATCAGCGTGGCTTTTATGGATTCGTTTGTGCCCGGGAACTCGTGCCGCTCGTTGTGGAGTATTTGCGCGAAAAATCCGAGAAAATGATTCCCGAGCCGATTCATCCTGTCGACGCCCAGCACTTGCTCTCTATCTTGGGTGCGCTGGAAATCGCACCATCGAGCGAGGTTGTTTCGATTCATTTGTCTGCGGCGGATGTGGATCAATGGACGGCGTTAAATTGGACGCGAGAAAAGTTGCTGCGTGGCGGGCGAATGTTGCTGTTTATGGACGCGGTGGATGATTTGGCAGTTTTTCACGCCCACGCCCCGGATGCGTATTCGTTTCGGACAAACGTATTCGTCGTGGAAGGCGGACCGGCAGGCAAGCTGGAGGAAAACATCGAGCAGGGTGAACCTGTGGATGTACGCACGGCGCGATTGCTGTATGAATTGGCCAAGCGGCCGGAAGAAAAGGCGCAAGCGGCCATTCGGTGGGCGGACGCGCTGACAGCGCACGTTGACTTGGAGGCGGCGACGAAGGTTGTCGAGCAAGCGCTTGCGCTCATTCCGCGGAAGAACTACCAGGAGGTTCCGGAGAGGCGAACGCGGATTCGGTTGTACAACATATTGGCTTACGTCCGACTCCGTTCGAACCAAACAATTGCGTGTGTTCATGCCAGTCGTAGCGGGCTCGAGGACATCGGCACGGACTTATGGGAGTCCATGGCTTCGTTTCGGCTGAATTTCCAATTGATGTGCAAACGCTCGCCGCTCGAAGTAGATCGTGAAATTAGACAATGGTTGATTGAAGAGTTACTTGACGCCAACATCCGGCAAAATGTGCTCGTTGCCCTTGCGCGGAGTGAAATCGAACGTGGCTTCTTTCGAGCCGCTCAGGAACGCGCCGAGCAGATCATCCAATCCTCGGACGATGCGCGTGCCCGTACTATGTTTCGTCGAATACGGGTGGACGGTGAGCTTGCACGAGGCAAGTTTCGCCTTGCGCGTCAACACCTACTGGCTATGGAACTGTTGATGGTTCGCCTTGGCCAAGCGACAAACTTCGCTCGCGGCGGCGAAGCCAATATCCTCATTGCCGAAGGTGAAATCGACGCGGCAAGCCAGATCATTACGTCGGCTCAACTTCAATCGTGGTTCAGCGCTTGTCTTGCGATGTGTTCGGG
>JBGAOI010001227.1:0-2227 GCA_044221885.1 Polyangium sp. (in: bacteria) | reverse complement strand
GGGCAAAGTTATTCCAATTTCTACAATCAGTCGAAAACGCTGGACGCAGCTTTGTTAGAACATCAGGATCGCGTTCCTTTCCATTTTCTCTGGATAAGCAAGCGGATGATTGTGTCGCGCAATTTCTCGAATCAGCCTTCGCTCGACCCTGGCGTCGAAATACTCGCCATCAATGGAACCAAGGTCGGGGTCATCTTTGATCAGTTAATGGCGATAACGCGCGCGGATGGTTCGAATGAAGCCAAACGAAAAAGCTTGCTGGAAGTGCGTGGATTCGACGAGTGGGAAACGTTCGATATTTTTTTCCCAATGTTTTTCCCGCCCAAGTCTACGACCTACACATTGGACGTTCGATTTCGAGACGGCAACACATCGAGCATGCAAGTTAATGCGCTGACGCAGCAAGAACGTAATGCAGCGAGACAAGCGCAGCGCGGTGTGGCCCGTGAAGACAAACCCGCATGGACCGCGGAGTATCCCGAGCCTGGATTGGCTGTCTTGCGCATGCCGACGTTCGCGCTTTACAACAGTCGCTGGGATTGGAAAGGATTCCTCGAGCAAACCTTTGCGGAATTTCCTGGTCGCAAAATCAAGCATCTCGTGCTCGACATTCGTGGCAACGAGGGCGGCATCGACGTCGCCGAGGCCCTTGCGGCCAACCTTTCGGCCAAACCCGTGCAGCTTGATCCTTATGAACGGCGCGTACGATACAAGAAAATTCCCGACGATCTCGGCCCGTACCTCGAGACATGGGATCCATCCTTCAAGGATTGGGGCAACGACGCCTACGATTTCAAGGATGGTTTTTTCAAGCTCAAAGGTGAAGACACCAAAAAGCCCGTCGCCGGAAAGAAAGCACCGGCCAAGACCACAAAACCATTTCCTGGTAAAACATTTGTGTTGATCGACGCGGTCAACAGCTCCGCCGCATTTCAATTGGCGCAAGTGCTCAAGCAGAACAAACTGGCGACGCTGGTGGGAATGCCAACGGGTGGAAATCAACGCGGAATCAATGGCGGAGCTTTCTTTTTCCTGCGCCTACCGAATTCGAAGATTGAAATCGATGTCCCGTTGATTGGTCGCTTTCCGCCCAAGGAAGCGCCGGATGCGGGAATCGAGCCGGACGTGCGGGTCGAGCTAACCATGGACGACATAAGCCAAGGCGTGGACGCAGATATGGCCGCGGTGAAAAAGCTCATTCAATAACAAAAATGCAACGAGTGTGCATGTCGTCTTCCGCTCATGGTTTGGCAGTCAGTACCGTCCACACTTTGTACCCGACAAAATCGCGGTAATTCCTCGTGACTCGGCGATAATAACAATCCCAATAACTGATGATTCGTTTGCGCGTGAGCTCCATGAATGCCGGGTTTTCCGCAACAAATGTCGCGTAAGGCTCTTCTTTGAAGCGATCGATATGTTCCGCGAGAAACTGCTGCATCTCGATCACGTATTCGCCCAGCAATTGGACGACGAATGGCGGGACGAAAAATTCGGTCGAATGAATGAGCGAACGCAAGTGTTTTTCTCGTACGAATCCATTATGATGCCGGCTGTAGATGCAATCCAGGATCACCTTGTGGCGCGTATGCACGGGAGACACGGACACCGATCCAGGTTCGTCATGATAAATGCGCGAGGGAATCGTCAACGATTCGCCGCGAATGGACACGGGGCCTATCGCGACTGTGTGCACGGAGCCTTCGGTGGGCATTCGCTCGAGGACGAAGGAAACGTCATTATGAATTGACGTGGGAAACGCTCGAAAAAGTGGCTGCGTCGCGACGAAGATCGAGGACATGCTGGTTTGTATACCATACTCCAGCGGTCTGTACCGAAGCAATCTGTTGGATCGAGATTTCTGTTCATACGCTCCAGCAAACGTGATATCGTGCGCCGCCTATGTTGTTTTCGCGCGTTTTTCTCGGCTTTTGTGTCGTAGCAAGTTTGTCCCTCGGATGCAGCTCGGGGTCATCGACGCCCACACACACGCCTCCGCCCCAGGTGACGTCATCCGCAAGCGCTGTATCTTCGGCAACGCCCTTGCCTCCGGCATCCGCCTCGGCGATGACGCAAATCGCGCCGCCTCCCAAAATGCCTCTTCCGGCCGCGCCTGAAGGCGTCGACGCGGAACGTTTCGAGGTCCTCGCTTCGATTTGCGGCGTTGCGATGTATATGCAGGACGGTAAGCCTCGCGTAGGTTGTCGAAACGCACCACCGTTTAACC
>JBGAOI010001226.1:0-2231 GCA_044221885.1 Polyangium sp. (in: bacteria) | reverse complement strand
TTCACTCAATCGATCATCGAGTTTTTCTGGGTCAATCACCACAACATCCGCGCGGCAACCTTCGCGCAAGACGCCCGCGTCAAGGCCGAACCATTCGCCCAATTCTCCGGTCAAACGCCACACGGCCTTTTCGATCGGCATGATGCTTTTACCTCGAAGTTCGGCGTCTCGAACGAGTTTGAGCATACGCAGTGGGAAATTGTAGAATGCCATGTTCCGAATGTGCGCTCCGGAATCGGCAAATCCAATCAATGTGGCGGGTTCGGCCACGAGTTTTTCCAAAACGTCGGGGCGATGATTGGCAATCATGGTTCGCCAGCGCAATTTTTCCCCATGCGCCACAAGCAAATCCAAAAACAAATCACCAGGATGCGCCTGACGTTCGCGCGCCAGCTCGCCCACGCTCTTGCCTACGACGCTCGAATCGGAGCATTCGACAATCCACGCGTCATCGAAATCGCGATGCCAAACCCGCGGGCCGAATTTTTTTTCTACGTCGCGCCGAAATTTTAACCGATAGTCGGGATCTTTGAACAATTCACGTCGCTCGTTCAAATTCGCCAAGTGTAATGCCGCTTGTCCTGCCGGAAATTCTTCGAACACGACAAACTCCATGCCGTCGGCATATGTTTCGAATGGAACGGGCAATGTTTGCCAACGAAAATCCGCATTCATTAGGCGATTGAGCCATTTCGTCACGGGTCCGAGCAGCGACGCAATCCACGGATCGACTTTCACATCCATCAGCGTAATCAGTGTCGTCCGAAGCGGCTTGCGCCCCCAAACGCCCATGCTTTCCATCAAGTACGCCAAAATGTTGTATTTCGTGACGAGATTCGGTGCGCCCTGATGAATGCGCCCCCGGCGCCGCAATACGTCATTGAGCCGCTGATATTCGCTCCATGGAGCATACACCGACGGCAACGCTTTCGACCGGACCCGATCACCATCGAGTTTGTCCCACGGATTCGTCATACTAGACAAACCCAGCAGCCCTTCGTCCAAAGCTTCGTCGAGTCGTCGCGCCATTTGCTCGAGTTCGCTTTCGGTGGGCACTTCATTCTGCTTTACAGCGCGTTGCAAGCCCATGACGGCTACGCGCAAATCCGAATGGCCCAGAAAAGAAGCCACATTCGGGCCCAAAGGATGTTTGTCCAAGAATTCAACATACCCCCGAGGTGTACGCCAATCCTTGCGCTCCTGCAAAAGCGGCAATACGTATTGACGCGGAACGGACTCGACGCGTGTAAAGAGGTCCGAACAATCCTCCGGCTCGGACAAGACCATGCTGATCGAGCACGACCCGATCATCACCGTCGTTACGCCATGACGCACCGATTCGCTGAGTGCGGGAGCCGCCAACACTTCGGCATCGTAATGCGTGTGCATATCGACAAAACCTGGTGTGACCCACCGATTCGTCGCGTCGATGACTTCGCCACAATCACGTTCATTCAGGGGCGTAGCACTGTTGGCCACGAGTTTGCCATCGCGAATGCCGAGATGCCTCGTTTGTCCCGCCGCTCCCGTACCATCGAATAACAAACCATTCTTGATGATGACGTCGAACATGGTGCTGGCTCCTCGTAGCGATTCACGTAAGCAATTCGCTTACTTTACTCCAGTGCATCAGCCGTGGTTTTCTTGGTTCGTGCAGTACGGACGCGCGTTATCACTTCTTCCAAAATTTGCTGCGCGGTCCAACCTTCGGCAATCCAGCGGCTCGGAATGGAATACGCCTGAGCACCTTCGCGAATGGTGACAAACGCCGTGTTTCCCTGGCCAATGATTTCCACCGCGTCGATACGATCATACGGCACGGTCACGACGGGCGCTCGATACACGGGCGCAGCGGGGAACGTCATTTCTTTTCGGCCTAGATCAATCAAGAAATTCTTGATTTGCGAAATACGCCAGACGCCCAAAAGTCCCGCCACCACAAACGCTCCCGAAAGCAAGCCTAGCGTTGCGTAGAACCAATCCGCCGCTTCCGGTCCCATTTCAATGAGGCCATTCAGAATCAAACCGCGATCGTTGTTTGTCGCTTTGTAATAAAAGAACACGGCACAAGCTCCGAAGAGAACGATTGCCAGGACACCTTCCGTGTAGGGGCGACGCAATGGAATCGTCGTCAATTTGGCTCGTTTTGGTTTGTCACTCATTGCTTCAACTCCGGCTGATGCGCCAACATGGTCACCATCTGCGCCACGATCACTTCAACATCACGGCCC
>JBGAOI010001225.1:0-2235 GCA_044221885.1 Polyangium sp. (in: bacteria) | reverse complement strand
CTTCGATGCCATCACGTCGTACGCGCCTCCGTACGCCTTCCGCGTGATGATCGTGATCTTCGGAACCGTCGCTTCGGAGACAACGCTAGGTGCGCATCCGACACGGCGCAACTGCCAGAACATTTTCCCCACAACTTCATATCGTTTGTATTCAAACGATATTTGTCATGTACATCGAAGTGAACATGAGCACGAGTCACTCGCATTCGTGATCGCTCGTTATATTTTGAGGTCAAAATAATTTGGATTAGTTTGATCACAAACGAGGTGTTCGTACTACTTTACGAACCAACTAGAGCCGCAAAATAATTTGACCTCAAATCGTTTAACGTCGGGAGGCCACAACATCGCGGACACGTAGCGTGCATCGTCAAGAATTGACAACGCCCGTACTGATAGTCGCTGGGCACGCGTTGGACCCATCTGACTCCAGCGGCTGAATGTGGTGATGCATGCAACCCTTGGCGAGTTGAGCTGCGACCGACAGCTTCGGCCGCTCATTTCATCGGCGCCCACTCAAGAATTTCGAACCAATCAGACCCACCATCTTCACGATGACGGAGAATCTTCGCCTTTGTCTTGTGTTCCGGCGACCATCTAGCGTTCGGCGCGATCCACGCGAGAAAATCATCGATTTCGTTCAAGCCCGTAGCCAGTGCGCGAAACCGCAACTTGTTGCGATCCCAGGAAACTCCCGGGCACTCTACATTCAACTGATACCATCCGTCGGTGGCAGTCCTTTGTGTGAGGTAGAGCGAAAGCTCGTACTCTTCGCTCGTTGACGCGGAGTCGGGATCCCAAACCAATTGGGCACACGGGGGACGTTTGTTGCCGCTATCGGACGTGCCTTTCCACCACTGCAATTCCGTATTTTTCTGGGCATGCCGAAGATGCACGTGAATCAATGGATCCTCGTATGTCGACAAATGCTTGAAAAGGCGCTTACTCGATTCCTCGTTGAGGGCAATCTTGGCGCTTACCCTCCTCTGAATCGGGCCGCCTCCGTGACGGACGAGCGTTCCCGCATTGTCATCGTCATCATCATTTCTGACAAGCACAACCTCCGCATCCCCCGTATTCAATGTCGGACACGAAAGCTCGATTTCGTGTTCGCTTACGATATCGGCGCGCAAATCGGCATTTATCGCGGACGCAGTCGTTCCAGCATCTACCTCGGCAAGCGAGCGATGGGACCTCAGCCACGCCTCAAGGTGCATGTTGCAAAAGCCAGGATCGCGCCACAACTCCGCGCGGCCTTCTTCTGACGCTTCCTGTGCATCGGGCTCGCTCCACAGGTGATAACCAAGCCCTGAAAAACCTATTATTGCCAATCCGATAACGATCGCAGCGCCAAGCTTCTTCACTGGAAGCGAATCCCACCAATTTTCCCTGTAATCGCCGATTTTTCGCGCAGAGATTTCCTCTTCCAGAGCACTCTTCAATATCACCGAATTGTCATAAGCGACACGCCTTGCATTGCGAATTTTTTCGTCAATCCCCGCCGCCCATTGAGTTTTGGCTTCAGCAATCGCGTTGCTTGTTGCATTCTTCGTCGCTTGCGTCAGTTTCGCCTGCGAGGCCGTTGCTTCGGCTCGAAGGTCGGCAACATCTTTCGTTTGCCGCGCCTTCAAGGCGCCAATCTCCTCGACCAACGAGGCGATTTGCGTCCGCAAACGTGACACCTCGGCTCGGGTGGCATCAATGACCCGTCCCGGCGATAACACCACTTCAAGCGCGCTATACAGTGCGCGGACATCCTGAAACCGCTTCTCTGGCGCCTTGTTAACGCATCGAGCAAACCACTCATCAAAACCGCGGGGAATACAATCCGGCACGCCAAGCTCGCGCGCCCGTTCACTCGGCAATGGCAGCGGGTCGGCTGTCTTCTGCATCGAAACGAGTGGACTCTGCCGCCAAAAGGACTTCCCCCCAGTTAGCAACGCAAACGCAATGAGGCCCAAGGGCCAGATATCCCAAGTAATATTCGGCGCGATTAATTTCTCTGGGTCACGTTCATCTTGTTCCGGCGGCGAAAACAAGAGGGTTCCTCCTGCATTGGTTTGCGAATCGGTACCCACGAAATAGGCCAAACCCCAATCAATCACCTTGACGCGATAAAATGGGCTTTCATGATTTTCGACGAAGATGTTGGCCGGTTTCAAATCGCGATGAACAATCGATTCCGGTTTGCAATCATGTGCGGCTGCCAATCCATGGCAGATTTGCCCCCTGATA
>JBGAOI010001224.1:0-2237 GCA_044221885.1 Polyangium sp. (in: bacteria) | reverse complement strand
TTGAGCTCCGACAATTCGAGACCTTCGCTCGTGCCGTCGTCGAGGTGCACGTGGGTCGTGCGAGCTTTGCTGCCAAGAGACGCGAGATCCACCGCAAACCCATGGTTCTGGGTGGTGATTTCCACGCGTCCCGTCGTGAGGTCTTTGACGGGTTGATTGAGGCCACGATGGCCGAATTTCAGCTTGTAGGTTTTACCTCCGACCGCCAACGCCAATATTTGGTGCCCCAAACAAATACCAAACAGTGGCTTTTTCCCGACAAGGGCACGCACAGTCTCGATCGCATAGGACACGGCTGCCGGATCTCCCGGGCCGTTGGAGATGAAGACTCCATCGGGCTGCAAATCGAGGATCTCGGCAGCGCTCGTGCGGGCAGGAACCAAGGTGATGCGACAACCAAGGTCGGCCATAGAACGCAGGATGTTGCGTTTGATGCCCAGGTCGAGACAAACCACGTGTCGACCTTCAGCGTGGGAGCTTGGACGAATTACGCGAAAAGAATCGGACGTCTCGGTCCAGGCGCGTTTTTCCGGAACGCTCACTCGTTCGACCAAGTCGAGTCCTTCCATGGAGGGAGCTTCTCGGGCGCGGCGAATGAGTTCTTCTGGAGACGCTGCCCCGATGGCTCCATTTTGCGCTCCCCGATCGCGAATCGTGCGCGTGAGCAGACGCGTATCGACCCCCGAGATGGCGACGATGCCGTGTTTGACCAGGTACTGATCAAGGGTTTGGTTGGCGCGATAGTTGGACGAAATGGCCGAGAGGTCTCGAACGACAAACCCTGCAACATGCGGGGTACCGGAGACGCTTTCATCATCGGCATCGTTGATGCCCGTGTTGCCGATCTCGGGCGCCGTCATCGTGACGATTTGTCCGCAATACGAAGGATCCGTGAGGACTTCTTGGTAACCCGTCATGCCCGTCGTGAAAACGACTTCACCAACGCTCACGCCGGGCGCGCCGCACGCGATGCCTTCGAACACAGTGCCATCGGCCAGACACAAATACGCTCGTTCGCCGCTCATCGCGTTGCTTGCTCCTTGCTCGACACGACGTCGTGCACGATGCGCCCCGAAGCCATCGTCAAGAGCACGGCGCCGCGAACGTCCCGACCCAGAAACGGTGTGTTCTTGCTCTTGGATCGTAACCGTTGAGGTTCTACTTTCCAAACTTGTTCGGGATGGATGAGACAAACTTCGGCCAGAGCGCCAACGCGCAAACTCGGTGCGTCGAGACCAACGATACGCGCTGGTGCTGTCGTGAGCGAAGTGATGAGTCGTCCGAGGGAAAAGCGGCCTTCGCGAATTCGTTCGAGCAGCAACGGAACGACGAGCTCGAGACCGATCATGCCGGGCGATGATTCCGCAAATTCGCAGTCTTTTTCGAGTGACGAGTGCGGAGCATGATCGGTCGCGACGGCATCGATGGTGCCATCTTCGAGCGCTGCGCAAAGAGCGTCGACGTCTTCGGCTTCGCGCAGCGGGGGATTCACCTTGCACGCGGTGTCGTAACCAATGACGGCTGCGTCGGTGAGCGACAGATGATGCGGCGTGACTTCTGCCGTGACGCGAAGGCCACGACTTTTGGCTTCGCGCAGGATGCGTACGGCCCCGCGCGAGGAGATGTGCGCGACGTGATACTTGGCGCCCGTGAGTTCGGCGAGAAGAACGTCTCGGGCGACGATGATGTCCTCTGCAACGCGTGGCCATCCACGCAAGCCGAGACGTGTGGAGATCGCGCCCTCGTTCATTAACGAGCCTTCGGTGAGCGTGTGATCTTCCGCGTGCTGAATGACGGGCAGATCGAAGTTGGCTGCGTATTCGAGCGCTCGCCGCATGACTGCACTCGACATGACGCATCGTCCGTCATCGGAAACAGCGACCGCGCCAGCGTCTTTCAAATCAGCCATTTCGGCGAGTTCGCTGCCGCGTTGCCCCAATGTGATGGCGCCGATGGGATGCAAGCGAGGTCCGCCGATCGACCGAGCCTTGGCCACCATGGCTTCCGTGATGCTGCGGGTGTCATTGACGGGCCGTGTGTTTGGCATGACGCACACATGGGCAAACCCACCTGCTGCCGCCGCTGAAAGACCCGAAGCAATGTCCTCTTTGTACTCCTGCCCAGGTTCTCGAAGATGGGCATGCAGATCGACAAACGCGGGCACGAATCGACATCCGCATTCGCCGCCTGTCACTGAGCAATCCCGGCGACGTGAAGGCTGTCGGCGAAGGCGTGTC
>JBGAOI010001223.1:0-2239 GCA_044221885.1 Polyangium sp. (in: bacteria) | reverse complement strand
GCAAGATTGTTGTCGGCGGCGGTGGTTGCGATTGCGCATCGACCACGTCCAACACGACGTCGTCAGGCTCAGCCTTGCTTCTCGGTCTCGGCGCGCTCATCGCTGGACTCCGCCGTCGTCGTAATGCGGCGTAATCCTCGGTAAAACCCTCGGGGCGTCGGGTCGTTGAGCACCCTGCGCCCCAATCCCTCCCTATCGACTGCGCGTTCAAGCCTCCGAATTCATCAGCGGATGCATTTCGCGCGGAATCAATCGACGCGAACGACGGCGACTTGTTCGATTCTGTTGGGCGGATCGACGTCGACGGTCAAAAAATGCCTTCCAATGCCGTCCATGCGTTCCGGAATGGCGCCTCCGCCGCCGGAAATGTAAGCGGGAATCGCCGCGTTCTCGAATGCATAAAACGAATGCACGTGCCCATAAAGCGTCAAATCGACGTTGTTTTGGGCCAGCTTCATGAGCAGTTTGTCCGCTTCGGCGCGACTGGCAAAGGATCCATTTCGCGCGCCCACGGGGTCAATCGGAGCAATGTGCATCGTTACGACGTGCAATCCATCGCGACTTGCGGCGAGCCAGCCATCGAGCCACGTGTAGGCGAGGGGATCAATCGTGGCGCTTGCCGAATCGAGCATGGTAAAACGTACGTCACGAAAAACGAAACTGTAATTTCCGCGCCCGAAATAATCGTGATATAGGTCGTCTCGCGTACCGAGTTCGTGATTGCCCAAAGTCGCATAACAAGGGAATTTTAGCACTTTCATTGCGCGCTGAAACTCTTCGAGTTGTTCCGGGCGGCCCTGACTCGTCAGATCGCCACTGATGAGCGCAAAACGAATGTTCGGTGTTTCATTCATTTTGGCATAAATGTCCTGCACGTTGCCCAATGCTTCCTGGACATCGGCGTACACCGCGAATCGCCACGGCTCCTGTGAATCTGCATCGGGGGCTCGCACATTCAATCGCACCGTGCTGTTCGCAGGAAAGTCAATTGCGAAATGCCGCTCCGTTGGAATGGGACCGTCCGCTGTCAATACCTGGATGGGCGTCGTGTCGCTCGACGTTGCGGTGATGATTGCATCGGGCAAGACATTTTCGATATCAACTTGAAAGACGTTCGACCCATACGTACGGGTGAGCTCAATCGATAAACTCGGAGCGCCGGCCCAGATCCGCAATCCGCGGGCACCATCGAGGAAACGAATTGCCGCCAAACCCTCGTCGACGTGCACCTTGACGCTCCCTCCCGTCGCCTGACCAACCTTGGAATCTCGTTCGGCGCGTCCCGTGGCCACATCGAGGCACGATGAATTGAGGGCTGAGCAAACGAAAAGCGTAATGATCGAGACGTTTCGAGCGAAAGAATTCACGGACGACCTCCATAACGAAACAGCAAGTCGACTTGGCCCATGTAGGAAGAACCTGCCGCGGCATTGAACGCAACGCCCCAGTTTCGTGAGGCATAGAGTCGTCCCGCAACTCCGAAGTGCCCCGCATTGCCGCTTCCGAGCCCAGTGGTCTTCAGACCGCCGACAAACCCATCGTGACGATGTTCGTAATACGCCGAAAGTTCGCCGCGTGGGTATCCCGAATGTCCAAGGTACATTCCAAACGCAAATCGAGGTGTCAGGAGATCGTTGGCTTCCGTTGCAATGTTCGTGTAGCGATGCACTGCGTACGCAAGTCCAAACCCGAGCTCGGCGAACGATCCACGAAGTGTTTCTCCGACACGCCAAAGATCGAGCCTTCCGCCGAGGTTGACTTCACCGGTCGTGACGGAAAAACCATTCGATGTGTAGGCATGGTTGGTCAAAGCAAACTCGGCCTCGAGGTACGAGCCGTCCGTCGCGAGCGGCGCGGATTGCGGACGAGGGCCGAAAAATCGGTACGCGATGGCAGCTCGCGCACGGGTGTTGGCGTCATCGAGAGCAAAGTAGGCGGACGTCGAGAAGCGGAAGTTTCGCACGCGAACATCAACGCCGGGGCTCAAGAACAAGCCGTACGCGAAGTTGGGATCGTACACGTACGCAAGGCCGAGACGAGTTTCCACGCTTGGCAGAACGAGCAGTGGCGTACCGGTTCCGCCTTTGGGGGCGAGGACGCCGTAGATATCGGCCAACGCGGGAATCATGAGCAGTGCGCCACCGGTGACGATCCCGAGCACCATGGGGCCAATGAACCTGCGTGTTGCGCCAGTGACCGCCGTGCCTCCAACGCTGGCGAGAGCGAGGCCGAGACCAAG
>JBGAOI010001222.1:0-2240 GCA_044221885.1 Polyangium sp. (in: bacteria) | reverse complement strand
CGTCGATCCGGCACTGGTTTGTCCTTGTGCAACAGACGTGATCGAGTAGGTGATACACGTGAGCACAAGCGCAGTCAGATCGTCGCCTCCTTCGGCGCAAGGCACGAGTGCACTCGGCAGGGGCGTGTGGTTGACGAAGCGCATCGCAGAAGGCTCGGCAGAAAGGAATCCGTGGACGTCGTGATCCTATCCGTCTTTGGTCCCGCGAGGCGCTTTTCTTCATCCTGCAAAACACGATAGACTCGGGGCGTGACGTTCTCTGCGCAACCAGCAACGGAAGCAGCCATTTGGCTGGTATTCGCGCCGGCTTATGGGCAACTCGCGGCCGCTCATTTCACGGCCGTCGCCATCGGACCGCATCACCTACTGACCGTTGCGAGCCTTTCGGAGAATGCGCCGTACATCAAGATCATGCGCGCTGGCGAGCAAGTGCGCACAGCGGAAGTGGAGCGCGTGTGTGCGCCTGAAGAAGGCGATCTCGCGGTCTTGCGTGTTGACGACGAGTTGACGCACACGCTCCCGCTCGTGCCCCTCGACGAATGTGACGCCATCGTGGAGTCCGAAGTCGAGCTCGTGGGGTATCGCAACGCCTTGAACAGCGCGCTCGAGCGACGCGCGATCGTGTTGCACTCGACAAACGCCAAAATCCTACCGGACGACGAAGGCGTCGCGCCGCAACTGACGCAACCGCTCGCGGAGAACGAAGCTGGAGCGCCCATTTTGGACGAACGGCAACGTATTGCGGGCATTGCATTTCAGGGCGAGGACTTGCAAACGTGTTTGGTATTTCCAGTCAAACGATTTTACGAGTTGAATGAAAAATGGCGTATTGCGATTCGTCGTCCTGAACCTCGCAATCCCAAATCACCAACGACGGCGCAATCCTTGGCGCTCATGCATATCGTTGCGGCCCAGCACGATGAACAAGGCGATGGCAGCCCTGCCGAGCGGCTCGAACATTATCGCAGCGCATTACGCCTCGATCCGCAATGCGGCGCAGCTCATTTGGGCATTGCGCGTGACAAAAGCCTTTTGGGAGAACTCGACGACGAAGTTTTTCATAGTTTGGGGCGCGCCTGTGAATTGCTTTCCGCCTCCGAATGGTCTCCACAATGCCGCGACCGCGGCTTGACGAATCTCTTGTGTTCGTCGAAGCATTTGCACGGCATCGTCACCGCGGTTCGCGCGGATTTGAAAAGAAACCTCCCTTTGGCCGGATGGGCGGCATTGGGACGCGCGATCGACGACTTGGTGCAATTTCATTACGGACCGCAAGGGATCCATTTTGCTGCAGGGGAACACGAAGAGCCTGAAAACGAGCCACCTCGTTTGCCGGAAAAAGCGGCCGGGCGCGTGCTCCTTTGGACGGGACAACCACGAAGCGTCATTGCGATTCCGTCGAAGGATCAGCCGGATATTCTCCGTGCGGCCGCATTTTTGCTCGTTGATCACGCCGAACAAGCACTCTTTTGGCTGGACGATCCAACCGACGGCGACGGGGGCGAAGGCGGCAATCGCTTGGAAATGACCCAGCAATTCGTGGCGGCATTACGCTATATTGCTCGGTGCCGTGAACGCATGTTCGATGCGCCGCTCTCCCGCGATGTCGCGGAGAAATATGCCGCAGTCGTAGGAAAATTGATGCCGGGCGGCGACGTCTTGTCGTGGCACGCCAATGCGCTCGCGAAAGTCGCTCACGGAGACATCGAGGGCGCCGTGGAAGACTTGGACCGCGCGATTCGAGGTTTGTCGCCCATTGCATTGCCTGGTCGTTGGTCCCGTGAATTTCCTGGTTTGCTTCCGACTCCGGCCCAACTGGCGTGTTCCTTTGGCGAAGTCGTCCTTGCCCAAGACAAACCCGACCTCGCGCGTCGGGCATTGGCGAGACTTCCCATGCCCGCGACGGATGACGCGCATGCCGATTCGTTCGCAAGAATCGAGGAAACGCTGCGGGAGCGGTGTGGAATCGAACCCGACGTCGAAATATCTGCCGATCGTGCACTTGTCCGGGCAAACCGTGAACACCCATTGGCCGTTCGTCTTGCTCGAACATTCGCCTATTTCGCCATTGCTCCGCTTCCCTGCACGCGTCTCGGTGATTTGGCCGTGGCCCTTCCCTACTTGAAGAAGCTCGGAGTCCTTCAAGAAATGGCCGGGAAACCATGGTACGAACCAATCTTTCGTTCGCGCGTTCAGGAATTGGCAACGACGGACCAACGCAATACGGCCATCCACGATGC
>JBGAOI010001221.1:0-2263 GCA_044221885.1 Polyangium sp. (in: bacteria) | reverse complement strand
ATCATTTTCACAGAACTGTTATCGACGCCCGCGCTGTTGCTGCATCTGCCGCAACCATTCTCGACCTTGCGCTTCCACCTCGAAGAACCGATATAGCACTTTGCCACTGAGCCGAAGGTTCACCGCTTTTAATAACAATTCGAGCAAGAGCTTGAGTTTGAAGCTCGACACCATATACGCCACACAATACCCCGGAAGTGTTTTGGGCCGCTGACCGAGTACATGGCGGGCTCGAGGTTCGACGGAGCGTAGGGTACGCAAATCGCTCAGCACATACAAGTCACCTTCGCGAACGAGCTTTGTGTCGTGTTCGAGAAGAATCTCATGCATGTCCTCGCCGCGAAGATTCCCGGACAGTATCACGGTTAAAATGTTGTCTTCGTCTACGCGTAGAAGATGCGTGCCAATGTTCCGTTGAAATGCCTTTGTTTCGCCCCGATGCCCCTGCATTCGTACGGAGGCTATCGCCGAAGAAATGCCCGCGTCTAGCTTTTTTTTTCGACGCATCGCGCAGAGGTCACAGAATGAACGTACACATCGTGCATTCGACTTGCACCCAGGCCGCATTTCCTTATGCTGTTGCTGCTCCAACTAGTTTGGGGGCTCGGACAAACTTACCGCCGATCGAATCGGCCCTAGGGAGAAACAGATGCAACTCACGCGTGCCAAGTTCTTTTCATTTCTTGCCGCCATTGCGGCGATGGTTGTCCTCACCGGGACGGCGCTTGCCAGCGACTGGATTCATACGGGTTCCGGCATTCGCGTCAAGACCATCGTTTTCGTCGACGTGAACGTGTATTCGATGAATCACTACATGAAAGAAAAGCCTGCCGAAAAGTCGAAGACGGCAGTCATCAACGCCGAAGTGGACAAGAAGTTCGAATGCAAAATGCTGCGTGACGTCGAGGGCGAGAAGCTGCAGACGGCGATGAAAGAAGCGTACGCAAAGAACGGCTACACCGACACGACCAAGATCAACAAGGTCCTCACGGCGTTCCCGAAGGAACTCAAAGAAGGCAACACGTTCTCGGTCAAGTACGACGCCGCGGCGAAAACGACGACGTTCACCATCGCCAGCCAAGGCTCGGTTGTGGTGGAAGGCGTTGATTTCATGAAGGGCACCTGGAGCATCTGGTTCGGCAACATCGACCAAAAGAAGCTCGGCGACCAACTCATCAGCAAGCTGTGACAAACCCCTCGCCACGCCTCTCCAAGCTTCCCGCCTAACGCTCCTTTACCCAGAAAAAAGACTTCCCTACGAACAAAGCCTTGGCGTACATTACGCGCCGGAGGGTTTGTCGCATGGGATATGGTTTCATGATTTGGGCGGTTGATACGGACAAACTGAAGCAAGTTGCCGGGTCGAAAGACGAAAAACTTCGCCGCATGATCGGTGGTCGATTCAAACGCGACATCGCTCGACTCGACGACATGTTTGACAATCCAAACACCTACGAAGCTTTGCGCCAAATCATCGATGGAGCGATTCCCGAAGGCGCCGAAGGAAGCGTGTATTCCTACGCCTTCAAATTGCTCGTCGAACATTTTGGAAAATTTCAAGACAACAATTGCGTCTATCCCTGGAGCTCGCCCGATTTCACGGATCTAGATGCGGCATTGGCCGCCATGGGCGTATCCTTCAAATTCGACACGCTGCAATGGAGCGGATTGCCCGTCAAACTTCCCTCGCCTGATGATTTCCCCTGCACGGGCTGGGTAAGTCCCGATGAGGTCAAAAAGGTCGACGCAGTGCTCAGCACAGCCACGTACACCGGAAAAGATTCCCACGTCGCGGACGTCATTAACGCCATGCGCGGATGGTTCCGCAATGCCGCAGCCAAAGGCTGGGGCCTCGTCAGTTATTACCACTGACCACGAAACCTCCATGAAAACCTCGTTCTCGCATCTAAAACGCCCCATTCTCATCATGGCCGCCGTCGGGGCGACACTTGGCGTTTTACTGGACGGACTCCATTCTCATTTCGGCGCCACGAGCTACACCGATCCGATCTTTGCCAAAACGGCCTGGTGGGCCGTTCCTCTCTTCACGAGCGCGTACGTTGGCGGCATCGCTCGACCCCTCATCGACGACAAACCCACGCTTTCGCCCAAAACGCCCCTTGTGGCCATGGCGCTGTTCGTCCTGGCGTATGTGCTCACGGTCGCGCCATTCGATGTCTCGACGCGTGTGGCTCTCTTGATTGCGACATTTGCAAGCGGATTTCATTTCTGCGATCCCTCGCGGGCCTGCGTAATCGTCGCC
>JBGAOI010001220.1:0-2265 GCA_044221885.1 Polyangium sp. (in: bacteria) | reverse complement strand
GTTCTCTAGAAATGGGCAGTCGATACGCAATTCATAATATCGACGACTGACGTCATTCCACGCGGCTACCGCATCGGCTTCTTTCGACAAGAGCGCGCGCTGGCCCGTCGCGGTTTTGGGGCTCAACAATCCGGCTTGTTCGAGTTTCGTCAAGGCGGCGGCAAATCGATCCAAAACCGTGCGGCGTTGTTCCGCAGGTAATGCGGCAATCACTTCGGACAAACGTTTGGCTTCGAGCGGCGCGACCGGGACGAGTTGCCGACAACAATGCGTGCAACCCCGTTGACACGAGACGGTTTTTCCTTCTCGTACGGCGTGATCCGTCGCCAGCCCGACGATGCTCGACGAAATCGACCTCGCAAGCGGTACGAGTTCCGACAAACGGGTTCGACCAAGACGAACTCGACACGAGATCTCATGTTCGCCTCCGAGCACTTGCAAGTGAAGCTTGGCGTCGTCGTAGGTGGGAGCGGTTGGTCGAGTCGAACGCGAGCGCGACATGGGGCGCTTGTACCATGGGAGCGGACGCAGGTGAACCGTGACGCTGGGTATGGCGTGACGCACGTCGTTACGTCACCACGCAACCTCCTCGATGGAGACGTTTCTCCACGAAGCCTCCACGAACCCATCACGAGCACTCCGTGGACCACGAGCGTTTGTTGGTCCATCCTGGACTCGCAACACGAGGCACTTCACATGATCAACCGTTCGCTTCCTGAGCACATCGCCATCATCCTCGACGGCAACGGCCGTTGGGCAACATCGCGCGGATTGGCGCGTACACAAGGGCACGAAGCTGGTGCGGCGAAAGTTCGCCTAGCGGTGCGTGCGTGTCTCGAGCGGCGGATTTCGGTCCTCACGTTGTACGTGTGGAGCAGCGCGAACTGGTCGCGTCCGGCCGAAGAGATCGACAATTTGATGCGCATTTGCCGCTTGTTTGCGGAAGAAGAGTGCGAAGCCTACGTGAAGCTCGGCATCCGTGTGGTGGTCATCGGCGACATGGACGACGAAGTTCCCGCAGCAACGCGTCGAGCTGTGGAACGTTTGGTGGAGCGAACGTCGGAAGGTCGAGCGATGACGTTGGCGTTGGCGCTGAATTATGGCGGACGTCGCGACATGGTGAGTGCGATGCGCGCTGTCGCGGCGCAAGCTCGGGCCGGGTTGCTTTTGCCGGAAGACATCGATCCGAGTACGGTGCGCAAGTTCCTGAGCACGAGTGAACTTCCCGATGCGGACTTGGTGATTCGCACGGGAGGCGAACGACGTTTGAGCGACTTTTTGCCGTACGAAGCAGCGTTTGCGGAACTGTTTTTCACGGACACGTTGTGGCCGGACTTTTCGGATGCAACGCTCGATGAAGCAGTTGCCTCGTTTGCCAGGCGTCAGCGCCGGTTCGGAAAGACAAGCGAACAAGTCATTCCTGCGGCTCTTTGAAAGAGCGCACGATCTTCTTGGCACAACGCCCTCGTTCAGTTTATCCTCGCCCCCATCGAGCGCCCGTAGCTCAGTTGGATAGAGCAGCGGCCTTCTAAGCCGCGGGTCGCAGGTTCGAGTCCTGCCGGGCGTGCTTTGAGTTCTCGATCTCCCTCACCCCCTGCCCCCTCTCCCTCAAGGGAGAGGGGGAGAAGAAGAACCCGCACGACGTTGGAGACCAGACGAAGAACCTCCTTCGATAAGATGGAGACGGGGAAAACAAAGGGAGAGCGGGGAATGAAGAGCCCGCAAGACGTTGGGTAACAGGGTACATCGGTGGTCGAGACAAACACTCCCGGCAACAGGCAACGCAAGCTTTACGGAGACGAGGGACGATGAATTTCAAGCAACTTGGCGCAACGGTGGCACTCAGCGTGTTGGGCATCGCCGGATGTGCGGGTAAGTCGACGGATGTGTACAAGGGCGAAGCGGTCGAGTCGGGAACGATCAAGATCGCGGTGACGGGCACGGACAATGTGGCGAAGAACGAGTCGCCGCCGAAGAAGCTCGAGAATCAGACCGTCACGGTGAACCGAGATGGGGGCAAGTACAGCGTCAAGTTTGGCAACTGCGAGCTGACGGGCGAATCGGGCACGTCGAACATGGCCGTGGTGAAGAACTCGTGCGACGTGAAGGTGGCGAATTGGGAAGGCAAGCTTCCGCTATCGGCGACGCTTTCGTTTGGTGAAGGTGGAGCGCTGAAGATGGAAGTGCTGGGCACGTCGAAGAACGACAACGCGGTCGTGACGTACCAGTGGGACTTCACGGGCAAGAAGTAAGTTTGGCGTAACA
>JBGAOI010000121.1:0-15113 GCA_044221885.1 Polyangium sp. (in: bacteria) | reverse complement strand
GTACAACACATGCCGCGTTTTACGTGCGCATGATGGGAGACCAACTCGCGGCTCTCGGGCCCAAACGATCCATTCGCGACGTCGATCCGGTGTTGGCTCATGCGACGGATCGTGTTCGGCGTTGTGGTCGAGCGTCGGCGGCTCCTCTTGCGGAACTCATGAAGACGGCATCTCCAGCCGTGAAGATCACGGTCGCTGCGGAACTCGCCTTGATTGCTCCGGCAGAAGCCGTGCCTGTTTTGATTGACGAACTCGCCACGACGGACGACAACTTGCGCCGAGAAATGCGCAAGGCCTTGGCGTTGGCTGCTCGGAATGAACGCACATGGCCTGTGCTCGGGACCGAACTCGAACGGGATCGTTTTTCCACACGAACCGACGTCGTGCAGATCGATGTGTTGCGTGCGCTTGGGGCGCGGATCTCGAACGTGACGGGAGCGCGCGACGCGTTCATTTCCTTGTGGGCACCGGAAGCGTCGTTTCGAACGAAGTATCTGTTGCTAGGTCCCGCTGCGGAGTTGGCGCGATCTGGTGATGTTCGTGCTCATGACCTCGTGGTCGAAGCGTTGCGCAAGGACGCGGATCCGCACGTGCGGGTGCGTGCGGCGCAGGTGTCCGTAGGCATCGCGACGTTGCAATCGTCGTTGGTCGAAGCGGTGGACGACGCTGAGGTTCGCGTGCGCGAAGCTGCGGTTGAAGCGTTGGGCGTTCCTGACAAACAAGCGCCATCCACAGCACCTTCGGCGCTTCTCGTGGCGGCATTGGAACGGCGACTTCTCAAGGATCCCTTTACGTTTGTCCGGGTGCATGCAGCTCATTCTCTCGGCCAATTGCCGGCGATAGCTGCGTCGGACGACGCGCTTGCAGCGGCATTGAAGGATGTTTCATCCGAGGTTCGGGCGCGCGCGGTCGATGGTTTGGCGGGGCATCGCGCCAAAAATCACTTGCCTGCGTTGCGCCAGATTTCTGACAGCGAAGACGAGACGGCTGAGGTGCGAGCACGCGCGATCTTGGCATTGGGGGTCTTATGCGACGCGTCGCGAATTGACGCATGGACCAAGCTTTCGAAATTGGCGATTCACGGCATGTCTGATGGGGATCGGATGATTGGTTCTGCCGCAATTGCTGCGCTTGGCGACATCAAGCCCAAGGATCTCGCTAAGCGTTTGGCGCCGCTGCTCGATCCGAAGGCGCCACGCAACGTACGGGAAGCTGTGCGTGCGGCGCTCGAGGTTCAGTCGGAATGTAAATAGGGAAGCTGCTTTTTGACTGTGAGATTTTTGCTCGAGCGGCTTATGTCGCGAAGATGGATGCGCTACAAGAACTCGTGTAATTTCGTTCTGCTCGGAGGCACGAGACGCAGGTGAACACCGCGGCCGAGAATATTAAGCCTGGAACGATCATTGCGGAACGCTATCGCGTTGTCCGGCAGCTCGGTCGTGGGGGCATGGGCGCGGTTTTTCTTGTCGAACACGTTCATACGGACGAACAGCTCGCGCTGAAAATCCTGAATGCTTCGGTGGCGACCGACAAAGTTGCGATCGAGCGATTTCGTCGAGAGGCGCGAACGCCCGCGCGGATCAACAGCGATCACGTCGTACGCGTGACCGATGCGGATGTGGCTGCGGATCTTGGCAATACGCCGTTCCTCGTCATGGAGTATCTGCGCGGCGAAGGCCTGGAAAAACGGGTCGCGCAGCTTGGATCGTTGCCGCCGGAAGAAGTTGTCTTGTACATGCGCCAAGCCGCACGTGCTCTCGACAAGGCCCACACGCTCGGCATCATTCATCGTGATCTCAAGCCTGAAAACTTGTTCCTCACGACGCGCGAAGACGGTACGCCTTGCGTCAAGATCCTCGATTTCGGCATCGCAAAAATCACAGGTGATGCTTCACGCGAGCTTGTGCGGTCCGCGGCGACAACGACGGGGCAGATCTTTGGCACGCCGTTGTACATGTCTCCTGAGCAGGCAAAAGCGGACAGTTCGAAGATTTGTCCTCAAACGGATGTTTGGGCGTTGGGCATTATTTCCTTTCGATTGCTCACGGGACGGGACATCTGGACGGCCGAGACAATCACGCATCTCATTGCGCAGATCGCTTACGAACCGATGCCGGTTCCAAGCGAAAACGGTTCGCCCTTGGGCCGTGATTTCGACGCTTGGTTTGCCGTGTGTTGCGCTCGTGAAGCGTCCGAACGTTATGCGACGGCGGGTGAAGCGGTGACCGCACTTGCCAAGGCGCTCGGGGTTCTCGAATTGCCATCGACGACGGATCGGCCGACAGGTCGGTTCGTACTGGAAAAACTTCTGCCACCTTCGGCGCAAGCCATCACGCTCGAAGAGTTGCAAGGCGATCGCATCTCGCGTTCGGTGCGAGAAACCGAACCGCCTCCTCCGAGTGACGAGCGCGTTTCGTTTGATTCTGACAAACAGTTGCGCAAGTCCGGTGGACCTTTGACGCTGACGGGGCAGATTGGGACGTCTTCGTCGTTGCCACCACCGAAGCAATCGTCCCGAGGCAATCCGAAGTTTGTCGCCGCGTTGACGACCTTGGGCGTCATCGCCGCCGTGATGTTTTTCCTCTGGCGCTCGGTGTCGCAACACGATCCTGTTGCGCAAGGTGAAACCAACGGAGCGAACAAACCTCTGGCTCAGCCGCCCGTCGTGACCACGAACGAACAGGGTCACTCGGCCGCGGTTCCTCCGGCGACAAACACCACGAGTTCGGTTGAGACAAACCCAGCGCCCACGACGTCGGCGACCACTGAGCCTGCAACGTCGGCCGCAGCATCGGCGTCGGTGGCTCCTCCGCCAACCACCATCAAGACGAAGCGCAAGAAGTACACTGGCGATCCGCTGAAGGGGCGTTATTGACGCCGCAAATCCGTGGCGGGGGCAGCTCTTCCTCGGTGAGGGTTTGCCCTTTGTTTGGTTCCCGAGCGCATTGGTTGTAGGTAAAGTAAGAAGCGCTGCCCAAGGATCAAATCTTGGGCGGAAGTGTTTTTTTCTCGCCGAATTGTTCCTCGCATGAAGCTCACGCGTTTGTCCCTACGATATGGCGTACTCGCCGCGAGTTTGGTTTTCCTGACTCGAGTGCCCAATGCTCGGGCCAACGATCCTGTTGCTGCAGACGCGCTTTTTCAGGCCGGCAAACAGCTCATCAACGACAAGAAGTTCGCTGAAGCGTGCTCGAAATTCGATGCGAGTTACAAACTCGATCCGACGCTGGGTACGTTGCTCAATCTCGCCGATTGTTATGAAAAAGCTGGGCGATTTGCCACGTCTTGGGCCACGTGGGGCGCGGCGATCGAAAGAGCGCAACGCGATAAGGACGAACGCGCCGATTACGCCAAAGAACGTCGTGACGCGTTGGCGCCGAAGCTTCCGAAAGTCGTCCTTCGGGTTTACGGCATGCTTCCCGGGATCGATGTGTATTGGGACAACGCCAAATTGCCTCCAGGGGCGTTTGGCACGGACATGCCTACGGACGTACTTCATCACAAGCTCGTGGTTCGTCGGGACGATGGCGCCGTGCTTTTGGATCGCGATGTCGAAGTGCGCGAAGACGGGAAGAAGACCGAGGTTCCGATCGACATCGTGGCGCTGAATCGTGAACATCCGCGCATTGAGCCGGGAGAAACGCCGACGACATCAACGCCTCGAAGTACACAAGGCAATGTTGCGTTGTTCGTTGGAGGTGTTGGCGCAGCGGCGTTGTTGACCGCGGGGGGCCTCGAGCTTGGTGCGTTGTTGAAGCGCAACGAAGCGAATGATGCCGGTTCGTGTGTGGATGGGTTTTGCACGCCGCGAGGTATCGAGGCGATTGATTCCGCACGTTCGTATGCGGAAGCGGGGCAATGGATTGGTCTTGGGGGCCTCGTGTTGTTCACCGTGGGAACAACGTTGTATTTGGCGACGCCCAAATCTTCGGCACCAACATCGAATTCACCAACGTCGGCGGCGAAAGTTGGACGTCCAACGAATCGAAGTTTCCCCAACGTTTGGTGGACGCCGTGGGCGGGGCCATCGGGCGGCGGGGTCGTTTTCGGGGGCACGTTGTGAATCGCCGCGTTGCTCGTCATCCGTTGCAGTTTCTCCTCGCCGGTTTGTCCCTTGCAGGATGTGCAACGATGCTCGATCTCGACGGATATGACGATGCCGTCACACTCTTGTGCCAATGTCCTGGATTCGAGGCGATTGCGGATTGCGAGGGCAGCGCGAACAAGCGTTTGGCATTTGCGAGTGATTCGGAGCGCCAAACCTGGCTCGATGAATTTCAAGCCAAAAAGTGCGGCACGTTGTGCGAACACGCCGACGAATGTTACAGCGACGTTCCACCTTGTCGGGAAAAACGTGTTGGTTGTGAATGTTGCGCCTGGAATGCTGGGCAGCTTGCGTGCACGACGGGTACATGTGCAACGTGTCGGACGTGTCCCGAAATCGTGACGAAACCCGCTGATGGCAATGATTGTGTTTCGAGCCGGGCTCGATATCGCGATTTGCGGACATGCGGGTGTTTGCAGTGTTCGTCGCAATGCGGAAACTTTTGCCAAGGCTCTGCGGGTCTCACGCCCAATGGGTCCGATGCTTGCAGCAAATGCCTCGAAGGCGCATGTTCGGAATGGCTGACGGCATGTATGGCGGATAAGTAGTCCGAAAACGAGGTAGCTATGTCGTGGATTTTCTCCAGTCGTTCGCTTTCCTCGCGGCGAATATTGCAGCTTGTGTTTGCCGGGGCGTTCTCGTTTGTCGCGGCAAGCTGCCTCGGTGTCCTCGAGCTCGACAGTTACGATGGCGCTGCGGATCGGTTGTGTTCGCTTTATGATCGATGTTACGGCCCCGAAGCATTTCCGGGTTGTTCTCGGTACGTGTCGGGACAACTCGAAGCAGCCGATGCGGACACGCGTGAGGACTTTCTTGAAACGTTTGCGGATTGTCTCGACGATTGTCAGCACGCGATTGATTGTCTGAACCAACCTTTGTTTTGCCATTCATTACGTGAGAGTTGTTCCACGAATGCCGAGTGTTGTGGGTATGCAACGAATACTGCGCGATGTATCGATCAATCGTGTTGTTTCGTGAACGACGCGCCATGCACGAACAAGGCTGATTGTTGCGGCGGAACGTGTACGAATGGCAAATGCAAAGGCGGCGTGGATCCCGTATGTGCATTGCTGGGTGAAACGTGCTCTGCCAATACCGATTGTTGCACGGGGGTATGCACCGGCGGATTGTGTACGAATCCATGTGTTGCGATTGGTGCGTCTTGTACAAACAATACCGATTGTTGCAGTGGTCTTTGCACGAACGGAGCGTGCGCGAATCCGTGCGTCGCGACGGGTGCGTCATGTACGAACAATGTGGATTGCTGTAGCGGCATTTGCGTCGGCAATTTGTGCACGAATGCGTGTGCCGATCGGGGCGCGAACTGTACGGTCAATTCGGATTGTTGTTCTGGGAAATGCAGCAATGGCACGTGCCGCAAATTGGGCTGCTTGGACGTCGGTGACTTGTGTCTTTCCGACGCGGATTGTTGCCAGGATTCTTGCGACAAAGGCCGGGGGATTTGTGGGTCCCTCGGGTGTTACGTCGAAGGGTTGCCTTGTTCGCAAGATGGGGATTGCTGCACGGGACTCGTATGCAATCCGGTCGACCAACGTTGCGCGACGTTGACGTGCAAGAAATATGGCGATTCGTGCGCCGCTGACGGCGAATGTTGCGGCCTCTATTGCAATGGATCGTGTCAATGCGCGCAGGTTGGCACCGCATGTTCACAAGCGGAACCTTACAAATGCTGTACGGGTGTTTGCGAAAATGGCGCATGTGTCGATTGTCGCGCCGTGGCCGTGGCATGTACCGACAATGCTCAGTGTTGTTCGGGAACCTGCAACAACGGCGCGTGTTGCAACACGGGGTGCTCGCATAACCTGTGTGTCGTTGGCGCTCCTTTGAGCACCAAAGATTGTTCACCAAAGAATGTCGGTGCGGGAGCGGCCGCGTGTGTCGAGACGATTTGTGCGCAAGATCCTGCGTGTTGTTGCAATCAGTGGGATCAAAGCTGCGTCGACAAGGTCGCGTCCGTGTGCAAGCTCGTCTGTCCGTGAGTTCGAATCCGGCGCTCATCCCAGGTTTGGCGTAATTCGACGCGCTTGTTTCTTTTCTGCGTCCAGGGTCGGTGCTACGTCGTGCCCGCAATGATTGGCTCCTCCTTCGTGTGTTTGTGGGTTCGTTCTGTATGACAAACTCGGGCTGGACCATGCGGCTTGGTGAGGCGTGCATGCTTGCGCTTTCCGTTGCCGCTCTTGCGGCTGTGCCGACAGCCTTGCGGACGCACGTTTCGGGTGGCGGTCTGCTCGATGGAATGCTCGTAGGAACAGCCGCGCTTCTGCCGTTCGTATCGCTTTTTGTGGTGCTTTTGCGCGCTGCAGGGCGCGGTCTGCGCGGCGTTTTGGGGACGCGAGCGAATGCAGCCGTGACGCTCAGCATTGCGCTTTTGGTGGGTTTGGCGCTGCCAGCGTTGAGTGTGTTTGCGGGGCTGCTCAAAGCCGTGACGCATCATCGAGGGCTTGGGGGCGCGACGTTTGGCGTGGTGGGTTTGTTGATCGTCCTCGCTTGCGCGTTGCTCGCGCGACGCATGGTGAATCTCGGGCAAAATCTCGTCTCACGAGGGGTTCGTCCGGTACATGTAGCCATCGGCGGCGCTCTTGTTTCGGTCTTGCCGCTCGTTTTTTTGGCCGTGTCTTTGGCGCGGGCTTCGAATGGAAATGGCGCGGGTTCGGTCGGTTTGGCGCTTGTCGATTTGGCGATTGCGCTTGTGGCAACAGCGCTTGCCGCGTCGATCGATCTTCGTCCGCAACACAGCAAAATCGCAGCGACGTTCGGCGTTCCTTTTGCCGCGTTGCTCATGCTCACCGCGTCGGCACGTATTGCGTCCGCTCCACTCGTGGGTCGGTCTGTCCAAACCGGTGGAGGACTCGCCGCATCCCTGCTTTCGGCGCTCGAACGATGGACCGATCGTGACGGTGATGGCGTGGGCTCGCACTTTGGCGGCGACGATTGTGACGAGGGCGATCCGCGACGTCATCCCGGTGCAGTGGACATTCCCAACGATGGTCTCGATCAAGACTGTGACGGAACGGATGCTCACGGGGCGGCTGCTGTTCCCGGACCAACCCCGAATACGCCAGCGTCTGCTGCGTCGGTTGCTGGAGCGAATGTCGAAGCGCCCAAGAAGTCGAACGCAGGTAGTTCACTTCCGGACATTCTTCTCGTGACGCTCGACACGGTGCGTGCGGATCGTACGAGTGTGTACGGGTACGAGCACAAGACCACGCCGCATCTCGAACAATTGGCCGCGAAAGGTGTTGTGTTTGCGCATGCGTATGCGCCCGGAAGCGACACGCAGCGCGCGATCATGCCGATCGTCTCGGGCAAACCTTTGTCGCAGACAGTCAAAGAACGTCGCGAATGGCCGACGATTCCTTCCGATGTCGACACCGTTGCGGAACGTATGAAACGCGCGGGATATGCGACGGGAGCGGTTGTTTCGTTCACCTGGCTCAGTGATGAGAAGGGGTTTGACCAAGGGTTTGACCGTTTTGAACCGGTTTATCGAGAAGAACACCCTGAGCGTAGTGTCACGGGGGCACTTGCGACGCGTTCCGCGCTGGCGATTCTCGATGAATTTGGCAAAAAAGATGCGCCGATCTTCTTGTGGATCCACCTCTTCGATGCGCACGAGAAGTATCAAGAACACGCTGGGAAGCGATTTGGTCGCGGGCCTTCGGCGCTTTACGACGGGGAAGTTGCGTTCGTGGACAAACAGATCGGTCAGATCGCTGCGTTTGTCGCGAAGTGGAATCGATCGCGTCCCTTGGCGTGGATCGTTCATGGTTCGCACGGCGAAGGGTTTGGCGAACATGCAACCAAGGGTCATGGCACCGAACTTTATGAAGAGATGCTTCGCGTACCGCTGATTGTTGCGTTGCCGGAAGGCAAAACGGGGCGTTTCGAGGCGGGGGCCGTGTCGACGCTGGATGTAGCCCCGACGGTGTTGGCGCTGGCGGGAGCATCGGCGGAGGGGGTCGTGGGGGTGTCGTTGCTCGCGAATGCGCGGCTCGACCCGGCCGCGCCGAAACATGCGCCGCTTTTTGCATATGGGCCGAAACGAGCCGCAGTGATCGACTGGCCTTTGAAGTTGATCACCCAGGAGCGGAAGAAGCAAAATCGCAACTTTCTTTTCGACCTTGCAATCGATCCTCGGGAAGAGAAGGATTTGTCCAGCGAGCGCGTGGACGACGTCACGCGTCTCGAAAAGCTTTTGTCAGACCTTGCAACGACGCCGTAGAAAGGCCGTCCAAGCGCCATGTCGAATTCTCCTGAACAGAATGATTCATCCAAGCGATGGTCGTCCCGTCATCTGAAGATGGTGGGAGTGGGTGGGGTTGTTCTAGGTGTTGTCTTGGGGGCGACAGGTGGCGGGGCTGCCGTCATGAAGTTTACCCAAAAGCAAGAACTTCCCTTGCAGCTTGCTCTGGGCGCCATTCGGGGGGCATTGCCACGCCCGCCCGCACATGAATGGCGTTTGGTCAAAGGGAAGCATTGGCAGATTATTTCGTCGACGTCGGCTGAACCGACCGCAACGACGGACTCAGTCGAGGGCAATCGGGGGATTTGTCCGGCGGGTATGATTGAAGTCAAAGGCAATATGAAGGTCGATCCTTCGGCCACGGCGGCCTACGACGGTAAGTCCGTCGAAGAAATGCAGAAAACGACGTGCACGAAGTGGATCAACAAGGATTATCCCGAGCGATGTGCGGTATTCGACCGGGACAAATGGCTCGAGGTTTCCAAGGAATTGCCCACGAAGCCGATGCATTTCTGTATGGATCGGTTCGAATATCCGAATGAACGGAATGCATTTCCGGTCATTTTGGTGAATTTTAATGAAGCCGCGGACATGTGTGCCGAACAGGGCAAACGGCTCTGCGACGAAAGCGAATGGACGTTTGCGTGCGAAGGTGAAGAAGCGACGCCATACCCGTACGGGTATGTGCGCGATCCTGACGCTTGCGTCATTGACAACAAGTGGCGCCCCTACAATGAAAGTGCCATGTCGCCCCGAGATTCGCTCAATGCAATGAATGAGCTGGATCGGTTGTGGCAAGGTGTGGCGAGCGGTTCGCGACCGAAATGCAAGAGTCCGTTTGGTGTGTACGATATGACGGGCAATATCGATGAATGGACCCGTGGTGTTCGATCCTGGGAACGCCCGTCGATTCTAAAAGGTGGTTATTGGGGCCCCGTACGTACACGATGCCGCCCGTCCACTCGTTCGCACGACGAAAACCACACATTCTATCAACAAGGTTTCCGGTGCTGTTCGAATACCGACGCAACTGTCGTCGAGAAACGTTTTTCCGCGGATAAGGCAGCGGCTCCGTTGCCTGGAGAAGCGCAATGATTCGCGTGCAGCGGAGTTGCGCATGGCGGTGACGCAATCAGCGCCGCATCATCCCAATAGGCCGGTTGCCGCGGATCCTGCGGCAACGGTTTCTCCCGTACAATCTCGATTGCGATGGATGGAAATTGCCACTCGGCTTTTGCTCATGGCCAGCATGGCCATTTTTGCTTGGGCCGTGATGTCGATTTTCATTCGGCCCGTCGCCCGCAAACTCATTGCCGAGCCCAAGTATTCTCAAATCCCCGTCGAGGTTCCTGGGACAAACTCGTCGCCGTTGGATTTTTATCGCGAAGAACGCGACGAGGAAGATGGAGACGACGAGGATTTCGTACTTCCTCCACGTACGCGTGGAAAACCCGAATCGTCCCCGCGGGTTGAAGATTTTCACGACGATGAACCGGAGCGACAGGGAAAAAATAAGCTCGTGCCCGGAATTGCGCGAAAAGATTCAAAATTGTACGGGCAACCGTCAGAGCAATCGGTGGAAATGGGCGAGGTAAATGCTGGCGAATCGATTTTCGTGATGAAGGAATCGCCAGGTTGGGTCCTCGTGCTTCGCGGCAAAGGCGCGATGCTGGGCTGGATGCGTCGCGACAATTTCAAATCGAATTGACGGGGGGAATCATGAGGCAGGCATTTCGCGGCAAACTCTTGACTCCGTGCCAAGGCCATAACGAACTTCGGTACATCGAAGACGCCTTGTTTGTCGTGGAACAAGGTCGAATTGTGCGAGCCGAGCCGTATTCGCCAGAAGTTGCCGCGGGGTTTTTGGTTCGCGACGTGCGCCCTTGGGTCATTTCACCTGGGTTTGTCGATGCGCATTTACATTATCCACAAATTCGCGTCATTGGCAGTGCGTCTGGGCCACTTTTGCAATGGCTCGAGCAAACGGTATTTCCGGAAGAATCACGATTCATCGATCGAGGTCATGCATTCAATGTTGCTGAAGAACTCGTGCAGCGGCTCGTGGCGATGGGCACGACGACGGCTGTTCTGTATTCGAGTTCCCATCCCGAGCCGACGCGTGTACTTTTTGAAACGCTGCAAAAAAGCGGACTTCGCGCGATTGCCGGCCTTACGCTGATGGATCAAAACTGCCCTGAATCCGTGCGAGTTACAGCGGATCGGGCCCTTGCGGGCGCTGCGGAGCTCGCCGCAGATTTTCACGGCGTCGATGAGGGGCGATTGGCATTTGCCATCACGCCGCGATTTGCATTGACGTGTTCGCGCGGGCTGCTCGAAAACGCGGCGAAATTGGCGCACGACAAAAATCTCTACATACAAACGCATATTTCAGAAAACACAGACGAAGTCGTGGCGGCACGCGAGATTCATCCGTGGGCCCGAGATTATCTCGATGTGTACGAGCAAACGGGGTTGCTCGGACCTCGGACGCTGCTGGCCCATGCGATTCATTTGTCCATCGACGAATGGAATCGTATTCACGAGCGCGACGCGTGTATTGTCCATTGTCCGGATTCCAATTTTTTCTTGGGTAGTGGACGGCACGCATTGCTCGAGCCTCAAAAACGACGTGTTCGCGTGGCTCTCGGCACCGATGTTGCGGCGGGACGAACCTTTGATGTGCGGCGGATCATGTCTTCGGCGTACGACAATGCCTTGTGTCTGGGTCAGCAAATCGACCCGGCGGAGTTATTCCGATTGGGTACGTTGGGCGGGGCCGAGGCGTTGGGGATGCAGGCCCGTGTTGGCAGTTTGGAATGCGGCAAAGAGGCGGATTTTTGTTTGCTTGAATTGCCTGGATATGTCCATGAAATGAATCACGTGCTTTCGCGCGTCGTATTCAGCAGCGACACCACGCCGGTGCGTGAGGTGTACGTGCGGGGAAAACGTTTGGCATGAACGGACGTCTGTGACGTCAATGTGCGGACGACCAATTGCCGGCGACACGCAGCAGACGGGCATTGTCGGGGTCGTTCTCGAGAAAGCATTGGCGCCAGCGTTCGTCACTGATTCGAGCGGCTTTGGTGCGCAATCCGCGCCGAGCGACGTTGATCCAGCGTTTGCCTTCTTGCGCGTGTCCAAGGCCGCGAAGCGCCAAAGCATGCACGACGCGAATGAGCGATTCGCCTTCTTCGACGCCTTCCAATTCTTGCAAAATGGTCATGGCTGCCGTGGCCAATTCCAAGGCGACGGCGGGTTGACCTTGGGCCAGCAGCACATCGGCTTGTACGGCCAGGGCAAACCCGTGTAATCCTGGCACGTTTTCGGCCAAATGGGCCGCTTGCCGGGCTGAAGCCAGGGCGACATCATATTGGTTTTGCCGGGCCAACATGCGCGCAAGGTAAGTCACGGCGTACGCTTCGGCGCGAACGTTGCCTTGCAAACGCGCGTGTTCGAGCCCCACCGTGAGCGATTGAATTCCTTCTTCAATGCGGCCAAGGCACGCTTGCGCAATACCGAGGTTGGCTCGGGCGGTCCCGGAAATGAAGGAAAGCTGCATGGGTTCGGCGATACCAATGGCTTCTTCGAGCGCACTTGCGGCAAGTTCATGGGCACCTAATTGCAGGAAACCATTACCCAAGTTGGCGCGTTGTAAGCATGCATTGCGCAAATCGCTAGCGGATGTGAAGAGTTCCACCGCGGAATGAATGTGCTGCACGTAGGCCGTCAAATCGCCCGTGTGCAGCGCAATTTCCGCAGTAGCGACGTCTATCCATGCTCGGACGAACGGTGCTGTTTCTCCGCTCGTTCCGATCGATTGAATGGCTTCACGTACCAATGTGTGGGCCACTTCGACCAGGCCGGTGCGCATGGCAAATACGGCCAATCGGCATCCGGAAACGAGATACGCTTGGTTCGTGACGCCCCCCGTGCTTTTGGCGAGGGCTTCGAGTTCTTTGGCTGCGGCAAACAAGACGGGTTTTCGACCCAAATGTCCCGCGGCAATGACGAGATGTCCGAATGCCGCATGCCATCCGGTGCTTCCACGCGCCAAACGCTTTTTCGCTTTTTCGGCGGCGTCGTAAGCGCCAGCAAATTCCCCCAACCAATATTTGGCAATGGCTTGCACGAGCCACATACGAGCTTGCACGTCGTGCGTAATGTCCGGCGCGGAGAAAGCTCGTTCCGCGGAATCGGCGGCATAACGCAAAGCATTGACGGAAAGCGCATGTTCAGCTTGCTCGACCCAATCCACTTCCCGCACCGATGCGGCCATGGGTTCGTCTCGCCATTCCATTTCGGGCTGGAGCATCGGGGAATGCGAAATGGGTCCTTCGTTCTCGGCGTTTGGATGGATTCCCCGGGACTTTCGCGATTCGTCCTTTTTTTGATCTTCGGCGATGAGGCGTTTGGGATCGAGCTCCGGTTTGGAAATGATGGGCGTATCAATGGTCGACGGAAGTTTGACCGAGGAGCGAGGTTTGTCGCGGAGCGTGATGTTGGGAAGGCGGGTCGAATCGCGCAGGTTGACGAGTTCCTCTTGCAACGCTTGCATCGAAGGATGACGTTCCTTCGGATCTTTATGAATGGCGCGATGAATGGCTGCGGAAAATGCTGCCGCTTGAGGAACCTTGGTTTCGAGTGGTGTGGGCGGTTTTGTCAGAATGGAATTGAGGATTGCGCCCGCAGATTCACCTTCGAAGGGGCGTTCACCCGTGAGCATTTCGTAGAGCATGACGCCCATGGCCCAAACATCGGCGCGGCCATCGACGGGTTTGCCATCGATTTGTTCTGGCGACATGTATTGCAATGTGCCCATGATCGAGCCAAAATGGGAAAGGACGTTCGTGCCGATGTCTTGATTGACTTTGGCAATCCCGAAGTCGATGATTTTGGGAATGAATTCGCCGGTCGACGTACGAGCAAAAACAATGTTTTCCGGCTTGAGATCGCGGTGAACGATATCGCAGGCGTGGGCTGCGGCCACGCCTCCGATCACGGGAATGGCAATGGAAATGGCTTCGGCAATATCGAGGGTTTTTCGCGTATCCAAAAGTTTGCGCAGGGTTTTTCCGACGAGAAACTCTTGGGCTATATAAAACGTTTTCTCGCGATGTTTTCCGACCTCGAACACAATGACGACATTGGGATGTTGAATACGCGCTGCTGCTTGCGCTTCACGACGAAAACGCGTCACGAGATTGGCGTCCATCATGAGGTGCGGATGCATCAGTTTGAGCGCGACTTGCCGTTCGACGAACATGTCTCGCGCTTCGAACACCGTGCCCATCGCGCCAAACGCGACGACGCGTTGTAACGTGAATTTGCCATTGACAACGGTACCTGGAACGAAGTGCGTTCCAGCCGCCGTGCTTTCCGGCCCGCCTTCGCGGCTGTTCGGGGGCATGGATATGCGCATCTCTCCCGATTCGGTGAGATCGGTTCCGGGGCGTTCACGATGGCGATCTTCGGACATGCGAAAGCCCCCTTCGGGACGGCAACGGGCTGGATACTACGAAGGTGCGTCGGGGCCGTCAACTTTTGCGTGGAGATTGCTGCGTGGTCAGGGCGCCTTTTTGTTCGCGCGTACGATTTCCCAAAGCGCAGCGATCAGTTGTGGCATGCCTTCGCCCGTCGCCGCGCTGATGAGATGTAGCGGAATTTTTGCCCGGCCAAACCTTTTCTTGATCGCGGGGTAAGCTTCGCGAACATCGGGCAAATCGGCCTTCGTCAAAGCCACGATTTCCGGACGCGCGGCCAATTCTTCGCTGTACTTCTTCAGCTCTTTGCGAATCGCTCGGTAGTCTTTCAACGGATCGCGACCTTCGCCCGGATCGATCGACACGAGGTGCAAAAGAACGCCGGTCCGTTCGAGGTGCCGCAGGAACTGAATGCCCAGGCCCACGCCTTCGCTCGCGCCAGGCAGGAGACCCGGAATATCGGCCACGACAAACGTCGCTCCTCCCGACTTTCGGCCTCCGCCAACTTCCACCACGCCCAGGTGCGGCGTCAAGGTTGTGAACGGATAGTCGGCAATTTTCGGGCGGGCATGCGACACGGCCGAGACAAACGTGCTTTTGCCAGCATTGGGAAAACCCAAGAGGCCCACGTCGGCAAGAACTTTGAGCTCCAACCGAAGTTCACGAATACCGCCCGCTTCGCCTTTTTCCGCGCGACGTGGCGCTCGTTCTTCCGGCGTTGCGAAGTGCATGTTTCCCCGGCCTCCGCGACCTCCTTGCGCCACGATCACGCGTTGACCGTGGGTGGTGATGTCGGCAATGAGTTCACCGGATTCGGCATCGAAGATTTGCGTTCCGAGGGGCACACGTTCGACGCGATCGGCGCCGCCGCGTCCGTATTTTTCCTGGCCTTGGCCGTGGTCACCGCGCTCGGCTTCGATCGTTCGTGCGTAGACGAAATCGAGCAAGGTGCTCATGCCCGAATCACCTTCGAGCACCACGTCGCCGCCACGTCCTCCATCGCCGCCTGAAGGGCCGCCAAAAGGAACGAATTTTTCGCGGCGAAATGCGACGGAGCCGTTGCCGCCGCTGCCTGCCACAACCTTCACTCGACATTCATCTACAAACCGCATCGCTCGCGGCTTGTACCACGTTGTTTGGCAAAGCAAAGCCTTCGTTGACGATTTGGCGCAACAAGTCGCCTGGGGCGCCTTTTGTTCCAAACCCACGTGCGAACTTCACGGGCGTTTTTCTTTCCAGGGTGGTAGTCATCGCTCGTGGAAGG
>JBGAOI010001219.1:0-2270 GCA_044221885.1 Polyangium sp. (in: bacteria) | reverse complement strand
CAAGGGTCCGATTACCGCTCCTGTGTCAAAAGAGGCGATGAACGGCGATAACAACAGGCCCTTTTCGCGCGGCGATTTGTCGGCGCTTCTGCTGCTGCTGTTCACGCTCGCCATGATGGCCTTCATTTTGCCGCTCACAGCGATTACACTGGGCGTCATTGGCGTACGTGAATTGCGAGCGCAATCGACAACAGCTCGTTCCGCACAAGGCGAAAAATAACGCGTCGTTCGTACATCAACGTCGCAGGCGATTACGACGACGCCTGCCGTCCGGTCACTTCGAGGTACGCTCGACTCACCTCGGATTCGTCCAAAAAACCCACAATCGCCCCGGATTCATCGACAACCGGCACTTCACGCACGTTTTGCGAAAGCAATACTTCCGTTGCCGTACGCAGATTGTCTTCCGGACGCACGGAAACCGGTGGCTGCATGGCGTCCATGGCCAGGGCCAGCGATTCGAGTTCTCGTTCTGTGGCCAATAGACGCACAATATCCCCAGTAATGACGCCAGCCATTTTACCGCTATCGTCGACAACCGGAAAAACATCCTGCCAGCTTGTTTCCGCCGCGGATTGAAGCACTTCCGATACGTGTGTCTGAAGTTTGAAGTGGACAAACGGACGAGCTGCCACCATGACCTCGGCAACCTTGATGGTGCGCAGCACATCGAGGGTCCCGGCCGCATGGGCGGGCGATTGCCGTTGGCTTGCCAATTGTGCTGGATAAAGCGAATGATTCCGCAAGGCAACGAAGGAAATGCCCACGGCGAGCATGAGCGGAACCAAGAGATCGTAACTGCCAGCAAGTTCGCAAACCATGACCAGCGCGCTGACCGGTACATGCGCAATACCGCCGTAAAACGTCCCCATACCCACAAGGGCAAACGCCCCCGGATCAATGCTCGAATCGCCCGTGATCAGCTCCGCAGCCCGGCCGAAAGCTCCTCCGATGAGACCTCCAATCGCGAGCGATGGCGCGAAATCTCCAGCGCTGCCCCCCGTGCCGATCGTCAACGACGCCGCAATGATTTTTACTGCGGCCAGCAGAATGAGCAATTCCACGCCGCGCCATCCATTGGGAAGCCACATGGCTCCAGAGATCGCCATTTGCGCCGCACCATAACCTCCCCCCAATACGCCAATGCCTTGCCCCTCGGGCAACATTCGCGTACCGAGCAATTCCATGATGCCCACCACGAGAACGCCCAACGCCACACCACCAAGACCAGGACGAACCCATTCGGGTCCAGGGAGCCGTGAGGCAAACCCTCGAACAGTCTTCAACGTGTTGAGAAAAGCAATGGCCACGAGCGTGCACAAAAGCGCCAAGAACGCATAAAGAGACAAGTGAGCCGGGACGAACGGGAAATGGGGCTCATGCGCAAAAAGCGTAGCTTCACCGAACACCGACACAAACACCGAATACGAAATGACGCTGGCCAACAAAGCAGGAACGAGTGCATCCGATTCAAAATCGTCGCGATAAAGAACCTCGACCGCAAGCAGCGCCGCCCCCAGCGGTGTCCGAAAAATGGCGCTCATGCCCGCCGCAACACCAGCAATCATGAGAATACGTTTTTCTCGCGGTGAAACATTCAGCGTTCGAGCCACGAGCGATCCGAAAGCAGCGCCGATTTGCATCGTCGGGCCTTCGCGTCCACCAGCACCTCCTGTGCCAAGCGTCAAAATGGATGCAATCGATTTCACCCAAATGACACGGCGTCGAAGCTCCCCTCCATGGCGGTGAAACGCCTCGATCATGGCGTCTCCCCCACCACCTCGACATTCGGGCGCAATACGAGTCACAAGGCCCGCCAAGAGCCCGCCAATGGCCGGCAAAAAAACCAACAACCACGGGCGAAATGTCCCCACTTCCTCGGCCCCGAAAAGGGACTCACCCGAAGCACGCAACGCTCGATACCCAGCGAGTTGACCGAGCACGAATTGATCGAGCCGTTCGAGACAAGCGTAAAATACGACGGCAATGAGTCCGGCACCAATGCCCACGAGCCCCGCATGAAAGATCGTTCGACCAACAAGTCGTAAATCGATGGGCGACGCGTCGACGAAAAGCGCAGAAATAATGCTCTGGTTGCGCCGCACAGGAAGCGGAGTTCGTGTTGCGGTTGGTTTTACCTCGGTAGGCGGAGTTTCTGGGTCAGTCATGAGATACGCACGATTCTTCGCTCTTGGTTTTCTGCGCGCAGACCCGAGCCCTGGATACCATATACGTTCGTTTCATGGCTTGCTCGCATCGCTTCCGTCCGC
>JBGAOI010001218.1:0-2274 GCA_044221885.1 Polyangium sp. (in: bacteria) | reverse complement strand
ATCGCCGCGTTACGTATGCAGATATTTCGACGGAAATTCGTCAAGCTGCGAAAGGACATACAAGACCCGACCCTGCGGTTTTTCTTGGCCTTGCTCCAAAATCTCCCGCACCGCGCGGCCATTGTCCAAATGGTACGGAAATACGAACCTGGAGGTGACCCTCGGAAACAGATCATTTCGTGGACGTATGCACTTTCGGGCGTTGATCGAATTGGTGTCGATTTCAGCGGAGATTTTGAACGAACGTTATTCGAAGCGCTTTTCGACGATGGTTCGGATGAAAACGCATTAAAAAGGCTTCGATGCGTTTTCGATTCCCGACACGTCGATGCGCAAGCCGAGGCGATTCTGACCCAAGCGGCGCGTATGCGCCAAACACTACTCCAGCCGCTCTTTTTGCACGGTCAATTCTGAGGAGGAGCCGGAGGACGATCTTGTGGCCTAGGCTCACCATCCACATCGTCCGCATCGATCGTGCGAATTGCGCTCGGATTGATGACGAGTGGTTTGGGCTGTTCTTCTTTTTTATCACCTGAAGCATTTTCGGAATTGGTGACCGGTTTTTCGTTAGCCATATAAAACTCCGATGAGCACTACGGGTTGATGCACGTTTTTTATGCCCACGCCAGTACCGTACTGCAGATGTTTGTCGTTGTGCAAGTTTTTTTCGTCATGGCGTACACCCCAGCTCTACTCGGCGTTTTTCCGCGAAACGTGCGCTCGGAGCCGGAGGTTTGGCCTTACTCCACCGCCGCACCACCACCCCGTACGCAGCGCAAGCTCCTGCGACGTCGTGTTTCTCATCGAGCGCTCGAGCCAGCCACAAATTCGCGTACGTATCCTCGAAGGGAATCTCGAGCGCGTCGCAATGCCGGGTGGCATAACGCAAGATTCGGATCGCATCGTCGATGCGCCCCGCGAGAAGCAACGTGCGTCCGGCGAAAAGCGGCGCCGAAAGAACGTCTCGGGCCAGGTTTTCGTCCATTGAGAGCACCGACGCGGGCATTGAGGCAACCGCTTTGACCGCCACATCCGCAGATTCGATCGGCATTGCCGTGCCCAACGCCCATTGCGTGGCTTCGCGGACCCGTCCGCTCGTGATGGCTCCCGTCATCCAGTCCGTGCGTGTTTTTTCCCAGTCTGCATCCGTGATTCGATTTGCTTTGCGCTCAACGTCGAGAAGAAATGGTTCCAAGTGATGCGCTTTGACATCACCATGGTAGAGTTTGGCAGACCAAACACTTCGTCGTTCCAAGAAATCTTTGGCGATTGTTGCTGCATCCTGTATGCGGTTCGTTTCGACGAGCAGGTTGACGAGCAATAACACGGGCGGCGCCTGGACCTCGAAGCTGGGATCCGTTTGCGTCCGACGACGGACATTGTGAAGAGCTCTTTCCACAAGATCGAATCGTCCAAACAAGACGTCGAGCCGGGCTTGTTCCAGCTCTTTGAGCCGCGCCGCGTCGGCTTCGGGTAATCGGGCCCAACGTTGCTGAAACGCTTCCTCGATGGCACTCGGCGGACGTTCATTGGCCGCAAGCACCTGGGCGAGCATCGCGTAGCCATACGTGTTTTGGGGAGCCATTACAATTCCCTTGCGGGTGAAGCTTTCGGCCTCCTCACAACGCCCCAGATTGCGCGCTACGCTCACGCGCTCGAACACGCAGTCCACGGAATTGGGCGCCAAACGAATGCATTCATCGAGTTCGTTGATAGTGCCTTGGACATCACCCAGCTTGGTCAACATACTGGCCACACGTTGATGAGCGTCGGCATAGTGCGGGTCGAGTGACAATGCGATACGAAAATGAGTGAGGCGTCGATTGGTGTCGGTATCGAATTCAGCCAGCAAGTAAGCAATCTCTGCGTCACCCGGAAATCGTTTGGCCAATTTGAGCATTCGCGTCGTGCATTCATTGCGGTCCGCCGGATTTCGCCGGACGAGCGGTTCGATAGCGTCGAGTAAATCCTGGTCCCGTTCACCTAACAATCCGCGTAATTCGAGCGCTCGCTGATACACCTCGTGCAACTGCGTCGTCGGCGAATAAAAGTATCCCGTGATCGAAAGCCGGGCAAACGCTGCAGCACAATTCCCGTCTGCTTTCGTAGCTTTTTCGAACCGCGCATGGGCACTGATCCAATCCCCATCGTGCAACGCCACGATGCCCGATTGCACGAGCGCCAAAGCTTCGGCGTTGCAAGCGACGGGCAGAGGCAAATCCAGCATTGTCGTCGGGATCGGCGGCGATGTCGTCGCCGAAACCATTGCCGTCG
>JBGAOI010001217.1:0-2281 GCA_044221885.1 Polyangium sp. (in: bacteria) | reverse complement strand
GACAGGAATCTCGAGGCGCCGTCGAGCTACCGTGCATGAGCGTCCAGACGGGTAGAGCCTTGCTCTCGACCCGCAGGTCGACGGGATGGCGTGCTGCCAGTCACCCAACAGGCCCCCCGATCCGTGACTGAAACGCGCCCCCGCCCTGCCCGGTTCTGTCCGGTCCTGTCCTGTTCATGTCGCCAATGCAGCACCATGATGGTCGACATGAACACGATCCTGAAACAATCCCTCGTCACCGACAAAGAACTTTTCACCCTCGCCAACGCGCTTTCGCCGTCGGAATGCGCGAAAATGATCGCCATGGCCGAAGGCGCAGGATTCGGCGAAGCGCCCGTGACCGTGGGCGTGAATCGGTACATGATGATTCCCGATTTACGCAACAACAAGCGGGTCATCATCGACGACATTCAGCTTGCGGAAGAGATTTGGCCGCGCGTGAAAGAGTACATGCCCCAGCGGATTGGCGCTTATGAAGCGGTGGGCCTCAATGAACGATTTCGGTTTTACCGGTACGAACCAGGGCAACAATTCGACTGGCATCGAGACGGCGCATTCGTACGGTCCGACGAAGAACAGAGCTTCTTGACGCTCTTGTTTTACTTGAACGACAATTGCGAAGGCGGCACGACGGATTTCATGTTCGTCACCGACAACGAATTACACGTCGTTCCGCAGGCTGGTATGGGGCTCGTGTTTTCGCACCCGCTGTACCATCGAGGCGCGCCCGTGGTTGCCGGAAAAAAATATGTTTTGCGAACAGACGTCATGTATCGGCGGATCGTAACGCCTTACATGGATTAAAATGCACAGCCGTCAGCGATTTCGACGGTCTGTCGTATCGTCTCCACCAAGAGCATTACGTCGAGCAACCCTTGGCGTACGTTTGGTCGGCGTCGCTTCATCCGTGCCCGGATGCACGACATCGAAATCATTGTCGCGGAATTCGAGGTTTCGAGCCTCATCTTCGGCAGCCCGTAAACAAGCTTCACGCATGGCTTGGTACGAGACGGGATCCACCATGTTCAAGTTACCCGCTTTGACCTGCGTGCACGCATCCGCGGCGGAGAGGATATTCGTTGTTACCACAGCGGCTTCGCGTCGATCCACGGGCGGCAAGGGACTCACGTGCGTGATGGGCTTTTTCGACCCAGCCGCCATGAATACGCCCACGACGCCAACAAGTACCAACGCTGCCAAGTGCTTCGATGATTGCATGGGAACCTCGTCCGACTTCGGCGCATAAACGATGCCGAAAACGAGGGCCAAGTTTGTGACGACGATTTTTTCGCGACGTGACTCAGAAAGCCGTCGCGGGGAACGCGCGAACATCCTGAAAGCCGCAAACGACAAGCGATCCATCGCTCCGTGCGAACAATTTGGCGCCGCCAGGACCATTACGTGGTGGCGGCAATGCGCGCCAACTGTTGGTCGAAGGGTCGTACATTTCGGCCGTATACAAGCCAACCGACGAGGAATCGCCGCTCATGACCACGACCGAGCCATTTGGGCGCGCCACGGCGGTTCCAGCAATGCGGAACAATCGCCGCGGCGGAATAAAATATCCCGAGTTTGCCCGAGGGTCGAGAAAATAGGCGGCTCGTCGTGGTGAATCGCCGCCTTCGGAAGGCAGGAGCATCGCGCGTTCACCGGGAAGTGCAACCAAAACGATGTTCCCAAGCCCTTCGGGAAGCGGCGCCAAGGTTGTCATGGAAAACTTTTCCAAGTTGACCAAATACGCTACAGGCGTCTCTTTGTGATTGGTTCTCGACAATAACAAGGCCCTTTGCGGAGACAAAAGCACTGCATTCGCCATGATATGCGATTTTCCGGGAGGCATGGGCGTCCAAGCGTTACGCGCGGGATCCCAAAGTTCACCGGAGGCTCGAACTTCCGCCTTGTAAAACCCTCCTGCCGCGAAAACGCGCCCATCCGTGAGTGGAAGCAAAACTCCGCCATTACGTACGACACCCAGCGGGCCAGATGCGGACCACGACCACGTTTGCGGATCGAGAATCAATGTCGACGTTGTTCCTCCGCCCGTCACGAGCACACGGCCATCGGCTAATTTCGTCGCCATGGCGTAACTCCGCGGTTCGGGCAATGGCGGCAATGCGTGCACCTGAGACGTGCGCAAATCCACGAGTGCAACTTGCTTGCTTTTTTCTCGCTCCATAGGCTGTTCGCCACCGATGACGAGAAGCAGATCGTCGTTCAAAAGTAGTTTGGCACTACCAGACAAAGATTCGGGCAATTGCGCAATGAGGGTCGAAACATCGGG
>JBGAOI010001216.1:0-2284 GCA_044221885.1 Polyangium sp. (in: bacteria) | reverse complement strand
ACTCTTTTGAGCAATCTCGGCAAGCGATACGGATGCGCTCAATTCGCGCTCGATTTGCTTGAACAACCGCAGTGTCGGCCCTTGCTGGGTGATGAGCATACGCCCCTCGTCGTGTGAATCCGTGAGCACTTTACGAAAGAGCGCGAGGATTGGCTAGACAAAAGTTGGACGGGTGAAAGGTGCCAGGCAGTTTTGATGTTGTGCGTCCGCTCGAGCTGCTCGATGTTTGCGAAGAGGTTTCGCTGCTGCTCGAACAGCCGACGAAAATCGCGGCGCACATGGCAGCGGCGACATTGATCCATTCGATGCGAGGCATTCTGCGACGTTCCTTTCCAGCCTTCCGATGGTCATGTTTGCGGACTCGACGTTGCTTACCAAAACAGAGCGGCGAATGAATTGCCCTACGGCCAGGTCCAGGAAAATCACTCCAGGCAATTCGCCATTGATTGCAAACCCAATACGCTGTATCGTGGCGCGTGCATCATGGTCGAATCCGTTTGCGGACTCCAAGCTGGCGAGATTTTTGGCGACAAAAGATCGCCCTTCTCGACCCAGGGGCGACGAAGGTGGAGCTTCGAAGGACGCCGTAGATATTCGTGGAGAGGCCTTACGTGCTGCCAAATGACTTACACCGCGACCCAGGGAAAACCGCGATGAAGACCAAGCGCGCTCGAACGTTGTTGGCAATTGGGATTGCGCTCGGCATGACGGGTGCGCTGGTGGTTTATCGAGGCCCCCATTGTTCCAGCATCACGAGCTGGGAGGTCTGTGCGAAAATGCCGGGGTGTTCCGCAACGCGTTTTACCGTACATGAAGGATATTCGGGGCCGTTCTGGATGTGCCATCCGAAACGAAACTAAAGGCGCTTGCCCACGACCACCAATCCGAACGACAAACCGCCGCACGCGAATGAAGAGTTTTTCCTTCACAAAAGGCTCCTTGCGTACATCTGTTTGTCCAAGCGTCAACACACAACGTCAAGCCTGCCGGGATTCCCGCCCGTTCGCCATGCGACGCTGCACCTTGCGAAAGCGTAAACCGAGCGGCTCGATGTACGAGGCCAGTTCTTCGACCGACAACTCGAGCACGGCAGCACCAACCTTCTTGGCACCTTCCTGAGCAAGCAACTCGGATAACCTTCGACGCTCGCCCGCTATCAAGCGCCGACCAAGTCGCCGCTCGAACTGAAAACGCATCAATGCGACACGCTCTTCCTCGCGTCCTTCCTCGCGTCCCTCCTCGCGTCCTTTCTCCAGTCCCTGCTTCATGCCCCTCTTTCTCCAAAGATCGTACAGCGGATTTCGCATGTCGCCCTCCTTCACGAACGCCGACCTTATCATGTCCGGTAGGTCCGGCCAATCTTTTTTTCGAATTCTCGCCATCGACCACATGGCCGCGACAATCGCTTCGTATTCCTCGTCGTTTGCCTCCGAACGCAACCTTTTTACAATCCGACGAACCCCAGGCTCGTCCACGTCCTTTGCGAGAGGGACGAACGCAAGCCAAAAAAGACCACCCTTTTCTTCGAGTTCCCTCACGGTACGCTGGTACACCGGTTCAATGACAAACTCGACTCCGACAAACCGGTGCGTCGTGTCCGACGTTCGTAGTTCGCCCATCTCCGGCCACGGAGTTTGTCGGCCCGTCAACACCACAACCATGCTCTTGACGGTAATGGTTTTTCTCGGTCTACCGCGACAACGACTCCTTCGCTCATCCTGCCGCGCCACGATGGCCGATTGAATATGGTAATGCGCCGTTTGTCCCGTCACCGCTTCATCCAGCCGCATCGCCCATTCGATATGCAAGATTCGACGAAGCTGCGCGGACACGTCCACATTCAGGATACGATCAAGTCGCTTTTGCCGTTTCTGGCGCGCCAAGGCTATTTGTGTTTCGCCCCAATCGACACGCAACGCTCGTTCGCCCGGGTGTAACACGAGGTCCGCCAAACATTGCGAGAAAAGCCGCGACAACCAACGCAAACTCGCATCAGCATCTTGCAGCGCTTCGGCATCGTCGTCTTTTCCAGGCGTGAGCATGCTCGGACTCCGGCGACGGGCCTCTTGGCCCATCTACATGTCCATCGTCACGAGCTCGTCGTCAGTTGCGTAAAAAAATGCATCGGGCTACTTTTTTCGTCCGATGTCCGGCGCAACGCGCTCCCTCTACGCCCGTTTCATGCACGTGCCTCCGTCACCACGAGACCACAAGAACAATCGCCGCACTATGCTCGCTTCGCCCCCTACCCCCCAGAGGGCGGCTCAAACATCGCCTGCGATTT
>JBGAOI010001215.1:0-2285 GCA_044221885.1 Polyangium sp. (in: bacteria) | reverse complement strand
TCAAAAACTTCAGCCAATACGAAGTCGCGAAGGGACTTCAAGAAATCAGCGCGGTACTTCCGTTCAAACTCGGCCAGAAGTTCACTGCGGGCCTCGAGTCGAAGTTTCAAGCGCACAAAATTTTCGAAAAGCAAGCATTTGACTACTTTGGTCTGGCGAAATTTGGGGACGACGCGATAGCAAAGGCCCCGTCGGTCATCCTCACGGATGTCGAGCACCAAGCGATCACCAACAGACTCAACACGTTTTGGCGAAACGTGGGGAAAAATAACCCGCGCCCCGAACTGGTCAAAAAAGAATTGGTCGAACTCTACCAAGATGTTTACAAGGACCATCCGCACTGGTTGCAAGCTATTCAACACCTTCTCAAGCAAATACCATGAAAACCTACGCCTCTTTCATCTTCAGCACGTACGACATCCCTGGTGGAGCAGCCGCCATTCTTGGTCCGAGTATGTGCGAAAAGGACGTTGCTGAGGTAGATTCTGGTGGCAGGGTCTATCTGCGTCTCGAAGAGCACGACGAACGGATCGCCAAGGTGACTGCCTTGCTGCTGGCGGCTGGCAAAGACCCTTCGCCCGCCTGGTACGGTGAGGAATACACCGACGAAGAATACCAAGCCGCACCGTTGCTTTGGCTTTTCAGGTGGACCAACGCGGGCATGCATACGGCCCCCGAACTTGGGGTGACCTTCGACCTGGCTCAGGCGTGCCCGGCTTGCCTGACTGGCATCCGCCAATCTTCACCGCTGATCGTCGACGGCAGCGAAATGCTTGCCGCAAACAAACATCGTGTCTCATCGACGCCCGAAAATGACCTCCTCGTGCGTGACACCGACGTCGAGAAGCTCATCGCTGCAAACGTTACCGGAGCCAACTTCTGGCCTGTAACGGCGAAATACAAAAGTGGCGCAACCGGCGAAATTCGCTGGCAACAAGCAGTCATCGAAAACGTCTTGCCCCCCATGTCCGCGAGCACTCGCCTCGTGGAAGAGGGCAAATGCGCGACGTGTCAACGTGGGAGAAGCTCCGAAAGCACGACCACACGTACGCGCCGCGTCACGTACCGTCGCGAAGATCTCAAGGAGATCTGCGACTTCAACCTGAGCTGGGAATGGTTTGGCGAGTTCGGCATGCGCAGAAAGGACGAATTACGACCTGGCCTCCTGAACTATCTGCGACCCAACCCTTGGATCTTCGTCACGCCCAAAGTGATGAACCTGATCCGCGGCAAAACGAAGAAAGAACAGAAATACCAAGGTTGCGGATTCGTACCCATTTGGATCGAAGACAATACCCACGACAAACCGTATTTGCTGACGTGACCGCCCTTCACCCGAGCCGCGTCCTGCCCGTCAGCAATTCTTGCATCATCCCTTGTTTCAGCGCCCGCGTTTTCTCGAGGCGTTTTTCCAGCGCCACGATTTCCGCGTCCATGTCCGAAAGTACCTCGGCAATCGCGGTTTGTTCGGGGAGAGGGGTTCGGCGCACGGTAACGCAAAGCGGGAACGGGTTTCAAGAAGACATGTGGATCAGTGAGAAGGTCCGCGACGTCGGACCCATTTGCCGTTGCGCGTACTTGCTACGAAATGTACGACCTGCGTAAAAAATTTTGCGCACCTCGTCGAGCTGTGTTCACATGGCTGCATGCGTGCACGAAGTTGGGGGTGGTTGCTGAGTTTTACGAAGCTGCTCACGTGTTTGGCGCTGGTAACGTCGTTGTGGGGATGCTCGGCGCAATACCAGATAATTCCAACGGCGGCGGGATGGCCGACATCGGCGCAAGCAGAACGCGATGCGGTGCTTTATGCGATTCCGCCGGATTTGCGCGCAAGGTTGGATGCGGTCGTGAAGGAAAAGGGCTATCTCGCGGAAAACGTTGGCGCAAATCGACAGTTTGTCGCGCAAATGCCCAGCCCGGAAATGCTTTTCGAGAATAAGTTGCTCGAAACGGTATTGGAATGGGCCAGCGAGAAAACTTCCGATGAACGACTCACGCTGAAAACGCGGCAAATGCAGGCGATCCCTCATTATGAGGTCACAAGGTGGACCACGAAAGACGAGCTGCAGCCCGCTGCTCATGTGGAATTCGCAAAAGGTGCCGCCGTTGGCGGCGTCATTGGGACGGTTCCGCTCGGACCGGTCATCGCCGATGTGGCCATTGAATTGCGAGTCTTGCCCAAGACTGGGTATTGGGCTCGTGTAGGCCGCACGTGCGGGGAGTTTGCCAGCGGCGTCATGCAAATGGGCATTGGTTGCGCTGGAATCAGCGGTGGCGTTGGCCTG
>JBGAOI010001214.1:0-2299 GCA_044221885.1 Polyangium sp. (in: bacteria) | reverse complement strand
AACCAAGCAACCACGACATGCCCGCGAGCAGACCGAGAGCGAACGTACGTCTATACAAACTCATGGGATTACGGCACGCAGGTACCTTGTTGCTTCCATCGCGTATACGTGAACGAGAAGAAATCATCGACAGCGGCAACCATTTCGGGTGAGAGCGTGAATTTGGGATGGCAGGGTTCTTGATTGCAATTCTGACTTTCCAGCCCTTTGTCGATATGTCGTCGGGCGGCCACGAGGTCGAGGAATGCGCCATATTCATCCACCGTACCGACGGCAATTTTCAAGACAAACGGGAATGCTCGATTTTTCTCGAACGTGAGATTCGAGTCACCCGACAAATAATTGCCGCCCATCCCCTCGAAATGACACGACTTGCAGGCACCGAATTCGGTTGATTGATCCGGTAATTTCGCCATTCCGGTCGCCACCCAATCATCCATCGTCATACAACTGCCGAATTGGGCCAGGGCATCATTGAGTGTAGCGGGGTCGGAGCCTCCACCGCCTTCGGGCCCATAATATTCTTCGCCCACGAGACTTCGTTCTTTGACCTCGGCTTGCAACCAATCCGAAATGAGCAATTTTTCGTAATCTTGAAGGGCCGGGCCGGTATGTTCACCTTTCAGCAAGAACCAACTATTCTCCGGAAATGCAATAAACGTTTTCGGATACGCCTCGATGCGCGCATAGGAATTGCTGGAATCGACGCCCATCCAAATGGGAGCGTCGTTGAATCCAAGAGAATGGCACGGCGTGCAACGGGACGAAAAAATTGGATACACGTCGCGATCGAAAAGCTCTTTCGCTGTATACACGCCGTCGTCGAAAATGCCGTTCGACCCGGACGACCCTGGCGGAGGGGCCAGTCCAATTTGTGGCTCATCCGCGCATCCAAACACTTGAACCGCAAACATGCCCAGAAACACAACCGGAATTGACCACTTTTTCAGGTAAGCCATGTCCAATCATGCTCCCAGTGCCTGCATGTCGTCAATGGTTGGGACGTCATTTCGTCGTCGCTCGGTGGCTCAACGAAAGGGATCAACGAAAGAGTCCAAGCTGGATGGAATTGCAGGGTCCGCCATCCTTGGAAACGGTGCCCGCGAATTGCTTTTCAGGCGGATAAATGTATCCGAAGAACGTGCACATTTCGTTCTTCCCAATGCCGTAATGCACCTCGAAGTCATACGTATTCACAAATGTACACGCATGCCGAACTCGTTCCGCCGCATCGATGTTCATCGCCGGCTCGAATCGCCGAATGTCGCTTTCGAGGTCGAATGCACCATCTTCGAAAATGCGTGTTTCCTTGTTGCTCGAATCGATGAGGTCCACGGTGAATCGTTGGGCCAAATCGTGCGTATGCGGCATGATGGTCACAATGTTGCCCCCAAATATCGTGCATTCCGCGGAGACCTCTTCCGTCGTGTGCGGCGCTACGGAGAATTCGTCGACGTTCACGACAAACGGAGCCACCTCTTGTTTTAGCTCCGCTCGCGGCATCGTGAAAAAATCGTAAACGACTTCGACGCGTAACGATTCCGGCCGTGTATTCAGAAAATGAATATCCGTGGAAATTTCGCGTGTCGAATCGAGGACGTACCCCATGCCCGTCGCAAACGCGATCGTTTCACTTCCTTCGACTTGAGTCGAATTCGCAAAAAGAACATCTGGAATTCCCGCCCCAATGTTGGCCACCGGATCCGCGGCTCCAGGATGACAATCGGGATACGGATTCGGACCCAGCTCTTTGACGATGGGTTTGGCCACGACATTGGAATGGTGCAAACCGGACGTCGTGTAGATCCGCGCAGCATGCACAACGTCGTGCGTGAGATCCGGAATCGGCCAAGACAAACAAAAATCGACTTCTTTGCCAGGTCCAACCATTCGAGGAGGCGCGACGATGCGAAAACCGCTCTTCGGCGGCGGCGGTAATTGAAGCTCCGTCAACGAATCTCCGTACGCCACGACGTTGTTCACATCGAGCTGCGTCGAAGGTTCGTATCGACGAACCGGATCGACACACGTTCCTTGGTACATCACGAGCCCCGATTCACAAGTCGTGGGGGCGGACGATGTGCAACCGGTTGCAAGGATGCTGAGGAGAAAACCAATGGTCAGGAGGTTTATGGCGCGCATCGCGGACCATTTTGGCGTGTTCGCCAAAGTTTTTCCAGGGCGATGTCAAAAATCGAATCGTTTGTCCGCAACGTGAACTAAGATTGGTTCAGAAGCCAGCAGCATTCATGAATGCATCGTTGACTTCGAGAGCTTTGGAGCGTCGGGCTGCGGGGGC
>JBGAOI010001213.1:0-2303 GCA_044221885.1 Polyangium sp. (in: bacteria) | reverse complement strand
GTGGTAAGTATGGAGAGACGCTTGTCAAAATCAAAGAAGGTGGCATCAAAATCGGACGCAGACCTGACATCATTTATAGGACGCCCGATGGCAAAGTTCGCGGACGCAACGTGGGCAAGACAAACGCAGACGGTACGCCTGTCAAGCGAGAACAGGAAGCCCTTGACGATCTCAACAATCACAGCGACACACCAACCGACTTCGTCCCGTACGATAGGTAAGTAAAACCATGTTCATGACTCAGTTTCACATCACTCCCGACGAGCTGTGCGAACTCGTTGGAAAGTGGATGGATGACTATCCCCAGCTTGTTGTCACTGCGTTTGCGTTTCCACCGGAGCGTCAAGTGCCGATCACTCGAACCACATTACGTGATGTGATTGTCAGGCCAGAAGTCTTGAGCCTCTCGTTTACGGAATGTCCAGTTGAGGCGACGTTGCAGTCAGCGTATGACGTTGCCTGTGCCGATCTTCAATCCCTTACCCTTCATATCGGGCACTTAGGATCGTGGGGGCTGGCAGAATCTACGCTGGGAACAAAAACGGTCACGCCTTTATGGAAGAAGCTGAATGCTGCATTAAAGAAGCAAACAACGGCCGGCGCATACCTCGCCTGGGACGACGGCACTCCTGGGCATTACTATCGCAATCAACGATTCACCGCTGGTGCCAAAGCGCTTGCCGCAGCCGGCGTTCCGTTGCGCGAAACTCATCAATCAACGAACCGATATCTGCCTACGTAATGGTGACACCGGGGCAAGACAAACGCGGACGGGACCCCAGTCAAGCGAGAACAGGAAGCCCTTGACGACCTCAACAAGCACAGTGAATATCCGACAGACTTCGTCCCGTACGACAGGTAAAACAGATGGCCTCGTCCTTTGGAACTCAATTTCACGCGACCATCGATGAAATCACGAGCTTCGTGGAGGGCTGGGTGGATCGATATCCGATCTGCCTTAGTGCTTTTGCGTTCCCTCCCGCTCGCCAGGTGCAAATCACGCGCGAGACCATTCGTGAAGTGCTGGCCCGACCCGAGGTATTATTCGTCGTGTTCACCGCGAGCCCAGTCGAGCCCTCATGTCAACATGCGTCGCATGTTGGAGCGACCGGGATGGTCCACCTTATTCTCAACATCGGTCGTTTTGGTTCCACTGGCTTTGCCCAGTCGTTTATGAGCACGACAACCGTAACGCCAACTTGGCAAAAAATGAATCGTGAACTCAAGAAGGTTGCCACTGCGGGCGCAACGCTTGTTTTTGCAAATGGATCCACGGGGTTCGATCGCAATGCGCGTTTTACCGCGGGCGCGAAATCCCTTGCCGCTGCGGGCACGCCGCTGCGGCAGTTCGAGCAAACCATCAATTACATGTACATGCCGAAGTAGCGACGCAGCTCCTCGCCAGCGCCAACGCAAAATTTGTGACGAAGGCTCTGCTTACGGCGTGGGGCTCGGCGTCCCCGCCTCGGGCGCCGCAGGCGCAACAGCGACCGGCTCATTACGCACGAGCAATGCTTCGAGCGGCGCACGGAGCGCATTGAGTCGATCTCGTTCGGGCCCCGGAGCGGTTCTCGCGACAAACCAATTGAGTTCCTCGTGCACCGCATTAAATGCTGAGGCGCATTCGGCAAGCGCATCCCGAAGCTGTTTCGACGGTGGTTTTCGTTTTTCGCCCGTCGTGCGTCCAAGCGCCTCGGCCAAGGCATCCGTGGCTTTTTGCACGTCGGCCAAAGCATTTTCGATTTTGACTTTTTTGGCATCAGCAGCCAGCAGCGCGCCTTCACGCGTGAGCGCAATTTGTCGACGCCCGAAATCGACTTCATCGTCGCAGCTCAATTGCGTTTGCGCCGTCCCCGCACCGCTCAGCAAATGCATTCGCAACCGATCCGCCGCTGCGCGCACGCTGGCGTTATCGCTATCGATACCAATGGCGATATGGTGAAACAAACGTCGTTGCGAGCCATCCCAATTGTCATCGAGTTTGGCAATCGACGGCGCGCCAAGGGAAGCGAGCACCGCGGCAACGCCCCAGCGAAGGCGCAATTTCCACACGACGGGCAAAGGCGTAGTCAGCAAAACGGCGATATTCTGTTTTGCCGAGTCTTCAATGCCGACGACGGAGATTTCGTTCCAAGCTCCATCATTCAGCTCACGATCAAATGCGATGAAGGCTCGATCGGGTACGTTGCCATATCCATGCGCGGCCATGCGGTCTCCTTGTCTGGGTTGCCCAGTGGGTTCCGGAGGCACTATGCCTTACAGGCAAGGGGCTAGGCAAGTTCGTTCTTGTGACGGTAACAGGT
>JBGAOI010001212.1:0-2304 GCA_044221885.1 Polyangium sp. (in: bacteria) | reverse complement strand
CTCGTTGTCGTCCGGCTCGACGCCGCGTGAGCGTTCCACATTCGTCCCGCCGCTCGATGCCGACTGGGACACGCCCGCATTTCAGCGTCGCGGTCAGTGACGATTGCCTGAACAAATTCCCCGTGCGGCGCGTGTGTACAGTGCCGATCCGTCGGGCTGTCGTTGACAGGACCGCGATGCGGCTTATCGTCTCCGCGCCTTGCGGCCTCTGCGGGGCAGTTTCACGACGCCGATCATGAGCGAAAAACGGGATTATTACGAAGTTCTCGGGGTGTCCAAAGAAGCGTCGGCTGACGAGCTTCGGAAGGCCTACAGGGCTGCTGCGCTCAAGAATCACCCGGACCGAAATCCCGGCGACAAAGAAGCAGAAGCACGGTTCAAAGAAGCAACCGAAGCGTACCAAGTCCTCTCGGACGATCAGAAACGCGCTCGGTACGATCGTTTTGGACATGCGGGGATGGAAGGCATGCCCGACATGGGTCAGGGCGACATCTTCACGCACTTCCAGGACATTTTCTCCGAGCTTTTTGGCGGGTTTGGCGGGGGCGGTGGGTTTGGCGGGGGCGGACAACGCCGACGCAACGGACCAGCGCGCGGTCAAGACCTTCGTGTCGAACAACGTTTGACGTTGCGCGAAGCAATGACCGGAACGAAACGCGAAGTTTCACTCCGCACACCTGTTGCGTGTGACGATTGTTCAGGCAGCGGCGCCAAACCTGGTTCCAAGAGAAAAACCTGTGGCACGTGCAACGGACAAGGCCAAGTCGCCACTTCGCGCGGGTTTGTCATGTTCACCCAGACCTGCCCAGCGTGTCGCGGTGAAGGCACGACGATCACCACGCCGTGCGCATCGTGTAATGGCCAAGGCGCTGTCGAAAAGAGTCGCAAAGTCGTCGTGACGTTTCCCGCGGGCATCGATGCGGGACAACGTTTGCGCGTGCCCGGACAAGGCATGCCCGGTTCGCAAGGCGGCCCTTCTGGCGACCTGTACGTCGATGTCGATCTGGTTCAAGACGAGAACTTCGAACGCCACGAATCGGACCTCGCCACGCGTCACGTGATGCCTTTCTCCAAGGCTGCGCTCGGTGGTGAAGTCGCTCTGACGTTGCCCGACGACAGCGTCGTCACCGTTGATGTTCCGGCTGGTTCCCAACCGGGCGATGTGATCACGGTGCGTGGTCACGGGATGCCTCGAGTCGATGGCCGTGGACGCGGATCGCTTCAAGTCATCGTGCAAGTTGCTGTGCCCAAGACGGTGTCGGCACGCGCGAAAGAACTGCTCGAACAACTCGACGAAGAGCTGAAGAACATCGCGGGGTGAGCGACATTCACTCCGGTTTGTCCAGCCCTACCCACGCGCCTGCACATGCGAGCGCGAACGCAACCGGTGCGCACGCGAGGCCAATCACGACCGCCACCGGAGCCGCAAGGCCCAACAACACGACTCCGCCACCGATCGCCAAGAACGCACTGATCGCCGGCCCCAAAACACTCTGCGCCAATGACGCGCGCGCCGTGATCCATCCTGCAAACGGAAAGGCAACGACGGCCGCAACACCCAGCATCAAGATGGGCAACGTCGACGTACCTTGCGAATTTTCACGAGCCACTGCGCCAAAGTCGACGCCCAGCTTCGCCCCCAAAATCACCGCCGCCACGATCGAAGTGATCGTGACCCCCACCATCACGAGCGCTCCACCAAGGATCCACAAAAGCGATATCGGACGTTCTGACTTGCGTAGCGCTTCACGAAGTGATCGAATCGATGGCGCTGGGATCGAGATGCGCGGTTTGCGAGGAGCAACCGGCTTGGCCATCTCGCGATGCAACAAATCTCGCGCACCGAGCACGGTGATCGCGCCGGCGACGACGTACACGGCGAGGATCGCAAACATGCCGGATTTGCCGCGGGCAAACAGCACGTGATGGCTCGTCGCCGACCCCAACGACGCGAGAATCCACGCCGCGCGAAACCACCATCCACCCATCGGCGACTTGTGCGCTCGACCTAATGACAAACCCCACGTCGATGCGATGCACGGCGCCGCCAGCGCCATCAAAAATGCTCGTAACGGATCAACCCACGTGAACGGCTCTTGGTAGAGCAAAACAACGTTGTGTGCCGAGACGAACCCAAGCGCCGACGCACTCGCGTATGTGATTCCATCAATCGGACGATGTCGCCCGAGACGCCATCGCCACACAGGCCCCGCCGCAAAAACCTTGAAACCTTCCTCGAAAGGAGCCGCGACGAGGAACGCATACACGAGCGCCGCGGCCAGGTTTGTCCCAACGTCCACCTTG
>JBGAOI010001211.1:0-2308 GCA_044221885.1 Polyangium sp. (in: bacteria) | reverse complement strand
CCCGTTCCGAGCCATTTCACCACGCGGAACTTGCCGGCGAGTCGACTTCCTTCGGGATGAAGCTGCAAAGGCTTCATTCGTACTCAATTCCGTGTTTACGCAGGAGCCGATGCAGATACCCCCGCGCACGTTTGGCGGATTCGGCTGCACGCGTTACATTGCCGTTGTGCAACTTCATGAGCTTCTGCAAATATTCGCGCGCGACGAGGTTGCTCAGGCGCTCCATTTCTTCTTCATGCGACCTTGTTGCGTCGATACCGAAGTCGTTTGTCGCAATCAACGGACTTTCGACGGGAAGGGAATTCTCATACACCACACAACGTTCCAGATGATTTCGTAATTCTCGAATGTTGCCCGGCCAGGCCGCGCGTTGCAGACCCGCAAGAAATTCCGGCGTACGGAGCGCAATTTTCGTTTGCGGCGTCGCTCCCAGTCGGTCGAGCAATCGATCGACCAGCATGGGCATGTCTTCGGGCCGCTCGCGTAATGCGGGAATACGAGCGCGCAACACGGCAAGGCGATAATAAAGATCCGCCCGAAACTTTCCCATATTCATTTCTTGCCGCAGATCTTTGTGCGTTGCCGCCATGATTCGTACATCGACACGGATGGGCGTATTGCCGCCGATTCGACGAACTTCGCGGCTTTCGAGAACGCGCAAAAGTTTTGGTTGAAGCTCCAGGGGCAATTCACCGATTTCGTCGAGAAACACCGTGCCGCCCTCGGCTTCTTCAAAGACGCCTTTTCGACGTTTCGGTGCTCCCGTGAATGCAAAGGGCTCGTGTCCAAAAAGTTCGTCTTCAATTAGGTTTGGCGTGAGCGTACTGCAATCGACCACCAGGAACAATCCTTTTTGCCGTTTGCTCTCGCGATGAATGGCTTCGGCCGCCGTCGTTTTACCCGTTCCTGTTTCGCCTTCGAACAGCACCGTCGCGTCGGAAACCGCAGCGCGTTCCATCATGGCAAAACAAGAACGCATGGCCGCGGACGAGCTGACCATTTCCCCAAACTGCGTCCGTTCGGAAAGTGGAAGACGATTCGTTTGATCGAGCCATTCGAAACGAAGCACCACCCGTCCCACGCGTAGCGTGCTGCCGTCCTTGAGAAATGCGGCCTCGATCCGCACGCCGTCGAGAATCGTCCCATTGCGGCTACCAAGGTCCCGCACACGAGGGCCTCGATGGTCGATTTTGACTTCGCAATGAAAGCGGGAGACGGCTTTTTCATCGAGCACGAGGTCATTGGCCGAATTGGAACCGATCGAGCAGCTATCCAATTTCGATTCCCACATCAAACCGCGTTGCAGCCCATCACGTGGTGGCTCGGGGCAATCCACGACCATGAGTCGAAATCGCCGGACATCGACGCGTGTTTCGCTTTCCTGTCGGTAGGTGCTTTTGTCGCTGAGGTTCGTTGCGTTGTTCACTGTCGTGCCCGATCTTTCCGCCTCATACCATGTCTCGCGAGCAAATGCGATTCCAGTGCGCACCCTTCCGCAACACGTAAACTACGTGTTGTCGACGACCTTCACCCTTCTGCAGCACGTAAGTTATGTGCTGCAAACGACTCGGACCCTTCTGCAGCACGTAAATCGAACGATATTCGTGACAAATAGCACCATTCTATAATGGTCACAGAACAATTTTCCAACTTGGTGCATTTTTCATGAACACAACGCAGCGGGTTGGCAACAGACCAGGTGTCCAACGACGACACCTCGTTCGTGGGCGCATTCGAGGGAAGCAGGACGTTGTGGTTTCGTCGTCCACAACGGTGAGCGATTTGTGGCTTGTGGAGCCACTCGTCACGCAATTGCCAGCAGATGCACGCGCAACTTCGCATTTTTGTTGTCGGTACATCTTTTGCTGATGCAAATGGCATCGTTGTGTAGTGTTGTTCAGCGCCCATGGGGCCCGAGCCATTCGCAACGAGCGCTCGGATGGAGGTATCGAATGCATTGGTCCAAACGCATCAACGCCCTGATTCTACTCGCTGCGGCTGTATTGCTGTCGGCGTGTCATACGAATTTATACACGACACCACGTACGGTTCCCAAAGGAAAAGTCGCGCATACGGTGGCGCTTGAAGTGGCGCCCTTGTTGCCCCTTCCGATGCTTCGATATGCTGTGCGTGGGGGCCTTTCCGATCGCGTCGATTTCGGTTTCACGGTATCGTCCGAATTGAAAATGGACGTCAAAATCAATGCGATACGCAGCCGCTATTTCGATTTAGCTGTCGATCCAACCATTGGAATTGGAGCGGGTGATGGTGCCAGTGGTCATTTCGGAGTCCCTCTCGTCGCCGGGGC
>JBGAOI010001210.1:0-2309 GCA_044221885.1 Polyangium sp. (in: bacteria) | reverse complement strand
GGACAACCAGGTCAAGTGGCCGCTCGCCCGGGTTCGTCCAGCCAAGGTGGACCGGACAAGAGTCTCGTGGAGCTCGCGTGGGCAAGGAATTGCGCCACATGTCACGGACCCATAGGTCGAGGTGATGGACCGCAAGGCCCCATGGTGCGCGCTCAAGATCTCACGCGTGCCGAATGGCAGAGCCAGGTGACGGATGAACAGATCGCGGAAGTGATTCGCAAAGGTCGCAACCGCATGCCCGCATTCGAATCCCTCCCGCCGCAAGTGATCACCGGCTTGGTTGCGCGCATCCGTGAACATCGCGCGCGTTGATCGCACTGCGTCAAACCCCGCGTCATTGACAAACCCTGTCGTCAAACGATCTCGGTGAAGGTTTGGCGCACTTGCTCGAGGCGCCACGATCGTTCAGCCTCGCAGGCGTACAGTTTGGAGAGCTACACCCATGAACGCGGACGACACGGTCTCATCCGACGAACCTTCGACGCCAACCCGCGGAAAACGCAGTCGAATTGTGCCACTTTTGCTCATCGCCGGCGTGGTGCTCAGCGCTGCGCCGTTGATGAAGCGTTTGCCGCACGAGCACAAAATCGACTTTCGTTTTGACGATGGTGCGAACGATGTGACGCGACTCGACGTGGACTGGGTGCGATTCGAAGGTGACGTCGAAGCGGAAGTCGTGGGCGGGAGCTCGCGATCGTTCGAGCGCGGACAGGCACCGGGAAATGTGAACATAACCGTGCACTTGCCAAACGGACTTTATGCATTGGATATCCGCGTCGAACACCCCGATCACATCGACGCGATCCGGCGTCGCGTCACGCTTGGCGAATCCGATCGGATCGTGATTCCGCTCAGAGCTGAACGCGTGCGTCCTTAAAGCATCACATGTGGTTCGGCGACCACAGTCGATGGCCCCCAAAACAACATCAACAAGTGCGACCTATCTACTTGAAATCTTATAACTATTTCCAGTTGTTCAGGTTTGCCCCGATCCATGGAACAGATCGTGTGACGAATTCGCTTGATGCCGCGACAAGTTTGCCACTACTTCTTGGCCCGTTGTCTTTGGGTGTGTAACCTTATCCTACATGCACTTATCTGTCGGCAACACACGCACCTTGTCTCCTTGGGAGGAGAGTGTCGCGGCAGAGGTAGCGCCACGGACGGCGTTGCTAGCACTGACGGAGGACCGATGAAGATCACGCCCTGGTATTTGGCTGCCCTCGCTCCTTTTGCTGCCATTGGTTGCAGTGGTGCGTATCTCGGACATGCAGCGGTAGTTGTTTTGACGATCGGTATTTTCTACGGAACGCTCTCTTTGGGTCGCGCTCCTGCCCCGCCCCGTTCTTCACCGCCGCCGAACGCGAGTGTTTGACGTTCCCGGGCGAAATCGGAAATCCTACTGGCCATGACGTACGACACCGTCGGTACCCTGAAGGGGATCGATGAGTTTTCCTTGATGGATCTCGAGGCTGTACGTCTCGTGCTTCGAGGCGACTCGGTCGTTGATTGGCACAGGCTCCACATCGAATCGGAAGAGCAAGCGCGCGCGTTGCTCATCGCGCAAGAGTTTCGCCCGGACGAACCCGCCGATCGCGCCCGCCTCGAAGCCATCAAGAACGAAGCGATCGCCTACTTACGCCGGCATTTCGAGTTTCCCATTCCGAAACCCGTCGAACGTGCATCGGTCGAAGAGATGCTCATCATGGCCTCGGGCAAAGGCCACAGGCAGCTCTGTGCCTGCACGATCCTGAAGGCGATGCACATCATCCATCATCTCGATGGTCGCGAGTTGCTCTTCTCGATTCCGATGAGCGATCAGGACGTGTTTCACCTGGTCGAAGAGAAGGTGTATCGCGTCGTTGGCGGAATGCTCGCGGCGGGTTTTCCCATCACCGAGTTTGTCGGGGGACGCAAAAACAAAGACTCGCTCTACACGAAGCTCTTGTCGAAAACCGAAACGGTTGCTTCAGCGGTCTACGACAAACTGCGTTTTCGAATCGTGACGCGTGACGCCGACGATGTTCTTCCGATCCTGCATTATCTCTCGGAGCGACTTTTCCCGTTCAACTACGTTGTGCCCGGACAAAGCATCAACACGGTGTTTCACTTCCGGAGTTATTGCGAGAGCCATCCGTATTTGCGGGGCTTGCTCCGCAACCTTCAAGCGGGCGTCGATGACGGCATGACGCTCAGCAACAACTCGTTCAGCGCGCAGAACTATCGCGTCATCCACTTCGTGGTCGACATGCCCGTGCGTTTGCCGCCGGAGATCATGGAGCTTGCGCCTCCGGCAGCGTGGTCACTTG
>JBGAOI010000120.1:0-15183 GCA_044221885.1 Polyangium sp. (in: bacteria) | reverse complement strand
AATGTACCTCGACGAATACCCATGCGTCCTCCAGACAGCACCACCGATAAGAATGCCCGTTCAATGGCATATCACGGGTTGTCGGAAAACGGTTGAGGTATCTGAGGATCTGATTGGCAGGCTCCTGGGCTGTCAATCCAACGGACGGCCTGCCGATCTCGCAGACCAAACGGGGGTATCGGGAGCGAAGCGAGCGCAGCCCACCATCACGAACAAAACGCTTCGCTCCGCACCCTCGTTCGAGCGCGGAGCGAACGTTCAATTGAAGGCGTGGGGTCTCATTGCCCGCACGTGCACGTCAACGCGTTTGTCTGCGAAAGGCGCCCTCAGCTAGCCTTGCGGAATCGTCGGCGCATCGCACTGATCAATGCACCCAATGCGACAAGAACGCCGGATCCCGCAGGACCCGACGCATCATTTCCTTCGACGCGGCAGTTGCATCCACCGGGATCGGTAATGATGGCTCCGCCGGCGCCGGAATCCTTTCCACCTGCACCGCCAGCTCCGGCTTCGCCACCAGCGCCTGCGCTTCCGCCCATTCCGGCAGAACCGCCATTGCCGCCCATTCCGGCAGTGCCACCACCGCCGCCAGCACCACCCGCTCCGCCGCTACCTTTGCCGCAATCAGGATTCGGATCGAGCGGGCACGGATCGTCTTTGTCGAGAATCTTGTCGTTATCGTCGTCGTCGTCGCACGCATCGCCTTGCCCGTCGCCATCGGTGTCTTCTTGGTCCGGGTTTTTCACGATGGAACAATTATCGCCGGTGTTCGCAATTCCATCACCGTCGATATCGTCATCGCACGCATCACCTTTGCCGTCGCCATCGAGGTCACCTTGGCCAGGATTCGGCGTGAATTGGCAATTGTCCATGCCATCGACGACGCCATCACTGTCGTCATCGTTATCGCACACATCACCTTGACCATTGCCATTGGTGTCTTTTTGGTCCTGATTCGAAAGGAAAGGACAGTTATCCATTCCATCCACGACACCATCGCCATCATCGTCGTTGTCACACGCATCGCCTTGCCCATCAGCGTCCGTGTCTTTTTGATCCATATTGGCGTTGATCGGACAATTGTCCATTCCATCGACGACGGTATCGTTGTCATCATCCGGATCGCACGCATTGCCCAGCATATCGCCGTCGGTATTCGTTTGGTCCATATTCACGACGAGCGGGCAATTGTCCATGCCATCCACGACAGTATCGTTATCATCGTCCGGATCACACACATCACCCAAACCATCGCCGTCGAAATCGGCTTGATCCATATTGGCATTCACGGGACAGTTGTCCGCCATATCGAGGATCATGTCGTTGTCATCATCAGGATCGCAAACGTTGCCCAAACCATCGGCATCGGTATCCATTTGATCCGTGTTCGCGGTCAATGGACAATTGTCCGCCATATCGACGACCATATCGTTGTCGTCGTCCGCGTCGCAAACATCGCCAGAGCCATCGCCATCGTTGTCCTTTTGATCCGTATTCACAACGAGCGGGCAATTGTCCATCGCGTCGTTCACGCTATCGTTGTCATCGTCCGCGTCACAAGCATCACCTTGGCCATCGCCGTCCGTATCGACTTGCCCCGGATTCGCAGCCAATGGGCAATTGTCCATGGCGTCGTTTAGGCCGTCGTTATCATCGTCTGGATCGCAAACATTGCCGAGACCGTCACCATCCGTATCCATTTGATCGGTATTCGCAATCAGCGGACAATTGTCGGCCATATCGAGAACCGCATCATTGTCATCGTCCGGATCGCAAACGTCACCCTGGCTATCCCCATCGTTGTTTTCTTGCATTGGATTGGGAATCGTCGGGCAGTTGTCCATCGGATCGAGCAAACCGTCGGCATCGGTGTCGACCGCCGAATTGGTCCAGAGGTTCTTGAAGAACTGGATATTGCCGTTGGCCGCATGCGTTCCACAACCATCCGAAAACATGTTGGAATCTGCCGCCGCGACAAACCTATTGTTGACCCGAACGAGATCCTGACCCACCGCACCGCGGACCAAAAGCGTTCCGCCCGTCACGCTGGATGACCAGGCATAATCAAATACCGCCACGCCATTCATCAGCGGGTGCCCCGGAATGGGTGCACCGACTTGCGCGCAACCAGGATCCAGCGTGGTACTATTGTACATGCTGCCAAACCCGAGCGCATTTGACAACACGTTCAAGTTTCCATTCACGGCCCCGTTGTATCCAACAGATTCGCTAACGCCGACGAGCGAGCCACCAGCGTTGTAGAAATTGACATACGCCGTGATGTTTGCCGCCGGAATGCCCGCCGTGGGCACCATTACAAAAATTAGTCGATAGTTGGTCAACGCGCCCAACGTCGAAGCTTGATCGACGCCTGCCGCACCAGCACTCAGAAGCGCATTCGTAAGCTGCGTCGTTCCTTCGCTGCAAATGGCCGAACCACCGTCGCCGCAAAAGATGAGCGCTCGATTGCCTTGTTGAGCCCACGCTGTTTCAGGTGACAAACACAGCACACCGGCTACGCAACCGCCGACAAGTGCCAGCGACGTGAAAAATGTACCTCGACGAATACCCATGCGTCCTCCAGACAGCACCACCGATAAGAATGCCCGTTCAATGGCATATCACGGCTTGTCGGAAAACGGACGATGTATCTGAGGCTTTGGTGGAGTGCTAAAACGTTCCTTCGCGAATGAAGGAATCTGCGGAGTTACGCGGGCTTGGAACTTCGCGCGGGCGATACGCTTCGGGAAGATCCTCAATGCTCCCGGGTTTTCCAACGGCGATCATCATGATGACTTGGTGATCCTCCGGAACCTTGGCCACTTCACGCGCTTTGCTCCCATCGAAACCGGCCATGCCGTGCACGACGAGCCCAGACAAACTTCCTTGAAGTGCAAAACTCATCCACGCCGCACCTGCATCAAAAGCCGGCGTTGGCGAAGGACTGCCATTGGGCATGATCGTATTGGCACAAACGAGTACGAGCGCGCCGGCGCGTTTGACCCAGGCTTGATTGCCCGGCGCAAGCGTCGCGAATAATGCATCGAATGCCGGTGTTCCAGCAAGGCCATACACAAGACGCCACGGCTGACTGTTGGCACATGAAGGCGCCCACCGAGCAGCCTCGAAAAGCGGCATGAGGTCTTCGCGGGTCAACCCCTCGCCACTCATCGCCCGAGGTGACCAGCGACGAATGAATTGAGGATCCGCAGGATGTTCGAGAGTTCGAGTCATAGGACTGGCGACGATGACGTATGTCGATGAAGTTGGCCAGGAAAATGTGGGTTCGAATCGATTGCAACACGAATTCACTCCATCTTCACCAGAGCCAAGAGACCAATTCCAACCCAATCAATGCCCCGACACAACATCGACCCGACAAACGAATCGCGCACACGCCCAACCCCCCAGAGTCTTTTGCCAGAAACTCCGGCCCGTCCACCGCCAAACCACATTTCTGTGCAACGTCCCCTCGCTTCTCGACCGCTCCCGCGCTACACCCGTTCCGTCATGCGCATTCGCCCCCTCGCTCATGCTGCCCGTCTCGTTCTTGCCGCCACATTCGCCTTGTCCCTTGGTGCGTGTGGTTCGTCCGCGCCGAAACCTCCTTCGAGCGCCATCGAAACATTACGCGCTGGTGGAGCAAGACAAACCGATGGCGAAGCCCTTGGACGATGGTTGCTCGGTGAGTTGATCGTTCCCGGTGGCGAAACGAAGCGAGCGCAATCCGCGCGTGAAGCTCTTGAAAAATCCACGGACAAAAAAGGCCTTTTTGCTTCGTTTGCGCGAGGGTTCGACAACGACTCGCGCGGTCGGTTTCGCGCCGCAGCCCTCGGATACCTCGATGCCCTCGAAGCCGCTCGCGTCAGCGATCATCCCGACGCGCAAATGATCGCCTGGTTTGCCGCGACGCACCTCATGCGGCTGCGTTCCAGCGTGACAAACCTCTGGGAAACCGCTCGACCCGTTGTCGTCAAGTCCCTCGATCAGCCGGGAAACATAGGCTGGCGTGCACGAGCATCACTCGCCGAATGGTGGGCTGGCGATGGGTTGCACAAGGAGCCTCCCGTTGCCGGCAAAGATTCGCAAGACGTGCTGGCCGAACGATTGGGATGCGTGTTGAAAGCACGTCTCGCCGGGCCTTTCGGACACCGCGCTCCCAATGATCCCATGCGACACTTCGATGCGGAAAAACCTGGACCCTGGCCGCCTGTTTTTGCCGCAGATCCTCGTCGCTCGGTTCGTCCGCGTGTGCTCGCCACCGAACGCACCGGCTGTCACTTGGCACCTTCCGATTCCACAGAAGGCGGCATTTTTTACGCAGAAACCTACGTCGATCTTCCTGCCGAACGTGATGTGCTCATCGTCGTGCAAGCGGTATTCGCCTTGTTCGTCGACGATGTCGAGGTCGTGCGTCGCGATCCAAGCGCATGGGGCGCTTGGCCCAGATCCGTCGCTCATGTGCGTTTGTCCAAAGGACGCCATCGTATTTTGGCGCGCGTCGGAAGTGCCAACACCGCCATGCGCATCTTGCAACCCAACGGATTGCCGCTAGGCGCAGAAACTTCGGATGATCCCGCACCTCCTTACGTCCTCACGCCCCCCACGATTCTTTCGGATCCAAACGTTCTCGACCCATTCCTGACCGCCCTCGGTGTCCCTCATCCTTTGCGAACCGTTCGTCCCGCCAATCCCCGCGATACCGACGATCCGATATCACGTTTCCTAGCTGCTTCGATCGCCCACATCGAAGGTCAAGACGACGTCGCCTCCGTGCTCCTCGAACCTCTCGTGAAAGATTCGTCCAAAGCAACCGGGTCGACCCTGGCCACGCAAGCGTCGTTTGTCGAGAAAGACCCCATTTTCCCGCAAAATGATGCTCGAGACTTGGTGAAGGACATTCGAGGTCGCGCGGCGGTAAAAGATCCCGAGCTTTGGTGGCCGCGTCTTTGGCTGGCTTTTGACGAAGCGGAGAAACTCGGACCCACCGAAGCCACGAAGAAAATTGCCGAACTCGCCGATCATTTCCGTGAAGTACCGGAAATTCTCAAAGCGCTCGGGCAGCTTTATGGGCGCATTGGTTGGAATGTGGAACATGCCCGAACCGTGCGCGAAACCGCGGCGCGATTCCCCGACGACGTCGAAGCGCTCCGGGCGCTTTTGAATTTGCACGACGAACGAGGCGACATTGCGGAAGCGGACAAGGTCGCCGCTCGAATCACCGAGCTGGATCCCGATGCGGAACTCAAGCTGGATCGAGCGCTCGAACGGCATGATTTCGGGGCCGCCATTCGCGAACTCGAAGAGATTGGCAAGAAGCACAAAGACCGGAAAGACATTGCCGGACGCATTTCGTATTTGCTCACGCGGGCCGGAGCGCAACGAGAATCGCTCGAGAGCTTGGAACGTGCCGTGCGCAAAGATGCAACGGATGTGGGGGCTCGAATGGCCTTGGCCGACGCGCGAATGGCCCGAGGGGACCGTGGGGCTTTGCGTGCTGCGCTCATTGAAGCGATTCAAACGGGGTCAGAAGCGGATGCCTTGCGTGAAGCCATCGAACTGCTGGAAGGAACGACGGAGCTGACGCCGTACCGTATCGATGCAAAAAAGGTGATTGCCGAGTTCGAAGCGTCCGGAGAAACCCTTCCCGGAACAGCCGCGCGGGTGCTCGATTATTCGGCACTTTGGGTTCACGGCGACGGATCCGCACGAATGCTCGAGCATGAAATCATTTACATTCAATCGCGGGAAGCGATTGAAGAACACGCCGAGCAACGTGTGCCCCGCGGGTTGGTCCTACGGCTCCGAACGGTCAAGAAAGACGGCCGAGTGCTCGAGCCCGAGTTTGTCGAAGGCAAACCCACAGTGACCATGCCGCATTTGGAAGAGGGCGATTACATCGAAACGGAAACGTTGTATACGCTTCGTGGCGATGGCCAAGGAGGTCGTCGTTTCGAGGGGCCGCGATGGTTTTTCCGGGAAGAAAAGATTCCGTATTTCCGAAGTGAATTCGTGGTCATCTCGCCCAAAAACAGGCCGCTCGACGTGGAAGCCACGGGAGCCGGCGTCCCGAAGGCGATTGTCACGGAAAACGGCGCCTTCATCACGCGCCGCTTTCAAGTTCGCAAGAGCCCTGCATTGCCGCAAGAGCCAGCAAGCGCACCATTGCAAGAATTTTTGCCGAACGTACGCGTCGGTTGGGGCATCAATCTCGAAGACACGTTGGCTCGGGCCGTAGATGTCGTCGATCACAAAACACCGCATGATCCGCGCCTCAAGCGTATTGCCGAAAGCATCGTGACAGGAAGTCCGCCCGATGCTGAAAAGCCGGAAAAACGGCCGACATCAATCGACGAACAAGCGCGCCGAATTTATCGCTGGGTCTTGGCGAATATCGAACAAGGCAACGAAGGCGACGGCCGCCAAATCGTGCTCGGAAAAAGCGGCAATCGCACCGCGGCATTTTTGTATTTGTGCCGCTTGGTGGGCATCGATGCCTCCTTGGGAATGGTGCGGGATCGTCTCACGGCACCGCCGACAGGCCCCTTCAGCGAAGCAGAATCGCTCAATTCCATTGCGGTACGCATTGTCACGGAACGAGGTCCGCGATGGATGATCGTAAACGAGAAGTTTGCCCCGTACGGATATCTTCCAAGCGCATTACGAGGGCAACCCGCAGCCGTGCTCGTGCCCGGAGTACCGCGAGAAACAACGCCTGCCACGGGGTCTCCCGACGGGGTTACGTACGACGGGAACGTTGATTTGCGCGCGGATGGTTCCGCGATTCTCGATTTGGAACAACGTTACGATGGCAAGTTTGCCATTTTGCTGCGTACCGCGCTCGAAACGCTGCCCGACGCACAACGCGACGAAGTCATTGAAACACGCCTCGTGGGACAATCACTTCCTGGCGCGCGTTTGCGCAAACTCGAAGTCAAAAACTTGGGGGATCTCGACGCGCCTTTGGTGCTCGCCATGAACCTGGAGATGAATGATTTCGCCCGCGTCAATGGCAATGAAATCACGATATCTCCGCCGTTTGCCGTTCGTCTTGGGGCATTGGCATCCTTGCCCTCCCGCGAAACACCGCTCTACATTGCCGAACAATCGGCCATGTTCTCTTCGGTGCAATTGCGCGTCAAATTGCCCAATGGCGCGCGCGTCACGACAAAATTGACCGAATTCAAGAGCACCGACGGCACGCGCTCGAGTCAAGTCAAAGATCGCGTGGAACAGGACATGCTCATCTTCGATCGGGTGGTCGGTATCCCCGCCGGTCGAGTGCAGCCCGACGCCTATACCAACTTTCAAGCCTTCATCCAGGAAGCCGATACAGCCTTGCGCAAGGATATCGTCATTTCTGTAAGTCGCTGACGCTCCAAAAAAACTGTCCTCCTTGTTTCGCTTTCGCGATATCCTGAGCGGACCATGCGCTTTCCTTGTATTCCCTTGTTGGTTGCGGCAGTTTGTCTTGGCGGATGCTCGGGCGATGACGTTCGCCCACCTGCTCCCGCCGTTCCCCGGGCGTGGCAAAAGCTCTCGCCGCCGTCCGCAATGTCGCTCGGCAACGTGCGCAAGTTTGTCACGGCACGCGGCATCATTCACAGCCACTCGCCCTATTCGCACGATGGTTGTGACGGCGAAGGACTCGATGCCAACGGCACGCCGAATGCGAAATGCGTGGCGAATTTGCGGCGAGGTATTTGCGACGCTGCTGAAGACTTCGTATTTTTGACGGATCATCCATCCAACATGGCGGACTACGAGATGGACAAACTCCTGTTCATCCAGCCCGGGGACGAACCATTGACCGACCCCGATGGGGCGCCTTTTGCGAATTTCATTCCGTGCGGTGACGGACGACGCGTCCTCGTGATGACCGGCACCGAAGACACGTTAATGTCGGTCGGGATCGACAAACACTTGCCTGGTGATCCAGCCACACGCAAAGCAGTTTACGAAAGCGATGGTGCCATGACCGTCGATGCGATGCACAAGGTCGGTGCATTGGTTTTTCTTGCGCATACCGAATCGCGTACACCTGATTATTTAAAAACGATTCCCGTGGATGGCGTAGAAATATTCAACATTCACGCGGCCATTGATCCAGACATTCGGCGTGACTATTTGGGATTGGACGGGTTTGCCGCGGGCGCTTCGATTTTGCCGTTTACACGACAAGATGAAGACGGCCCTCAGCCGGACCTGGCCATCTTGGGCTTTTTGCAACACTTGCCGCAATACGGGCAACTTTGGGATCCCATGCTCGCCGAACGTCATGTGACCGGTTCCGTCGGCACCGACGTGCATGAAAACAGTTTTCCCGGGATGATGCGGGATGGAGAACGTGGGGATAGTTTTCGCCGCCTGATGCGCTGGATATCGAATGTAGCGCTCGTCGATGGTGTCCTTGCGCCATCGACCATCAAAGACGCCGTGAAGGCCGGGCGAAGTTACATCGCTTTCGAGATTCTCGGCGTGCCTTCGGGATTCGATTTTCACGCGGAGGACGGAACCAATGTCGTCGAAATGGGTGGTCAAGCCAAACCAGGTTCGCGGATCATCGTCCAAGCGCCCAAGGTGTATGACTTGGACCCGGCGGTTGATGCTCCAGAGATTTCGGTGAAACTGTTACGCATTGCCAATGGTTCGACCACAACCGTTGCCGAAGGTGGAGACATTCGTATCGATTCTGCCGAAGCGGGCGTGTACCGCGTCGAAGTGTACATCACGCCGCATCACTTGAGGCCCTATTTGGCCGAAACCCCCGACACGTACATTCGGAACTTTCCGTGGGTGTATTCGAATGCGATTCGCGTGTTTTGATCCGCGATGGGCTCCTTGGTTCGTCGGGGCACTTGCGCTCACGAACCTAGGATGCGACGATCGCCCGACAAAACCGCAGATACGTGCGGAAGCGGTTCCTGACGCGCCGCCGTATCCCGAGCTCGCGTGGGCGGAGGTTGCCAAACACATTGAAGCGGGTGATGTAACGTGGATTGTCCCGGCACAAGATCGGCGCGTTTTCGTTACCTTGAAAGACGGGAACGAACACGTCACGACAGCACCTGCGGACGACGCGGTCGACGTGCTGGTCAAACGCGTTGACCCGTCAGGACAAACGATTGTCGTGGGTCACGTGTACAAGAAGTACAAAGAAATCCTTTGGCGGGACATACCGGCATTCTTGGACCAATACAAAGTATACGAATTGCATCAAAACGGTCGGCGTCGTGTCCTGATGCAAGTGGTCGATGGTGAAAATTCGCTCTCGTTTTACGTGACGCTTCAGCCACATTTCGGGGACATTACGCGACTTTTGCCCCCCAAATACGCCAATGGTATGTACGTGAAGCAATTCAATGTGCGAGAAGTCACTTGGCAAGCGGGAACCGAAGAACTCATGCTGAAGAATGTCAAGGGCGTTTCCTTCGTCCATGGCAGCCTGATGTATTTGTACACGAATGACGGCCGCACGCTGCTCACGGTGGAACCTTCGTTTAACGAGGGAGGTCGGTGGCTCGAGAAGTATCGGCCGGACTTGACAAACATTACGGTAGAATGAGGACGAGACGAACGCCATGACAAACGAAGAGCCAGCCAGCGCGTTGATGGGTTTTGACAAACGGGTCGAGCGGATCAATCAAATTTGTTACGCGGGCAAAGATCACTTCATGGATTATGTGGTCGTCCACCATCAAAAGAAAAAAATGGTGATCGCCGCGTCGTTCGACATCATTTATTATTGGGAATTTTTCATTCTGCTCTCGCAGGTGCAAAAAGACGAGGAAAGCGCCAAGCTCGTCGAAGACCGCTATTCGTTCCGATCCTTGCGGCTCAGGTCGACACCCATCGACAACGGTCTTCATCGGACGACGCTGGTCACGGAATGGTCGAGCCCGACATTGGTGCACAAAGGAATTGGGTTTTACGCTCCGAAAGAGCCCATTCGTTCATTGAATTTCACGGAGATCATCGACAAGTGTTTTGCCTTGGAAGACACGTTTCCGAAGCCATAAACGGCCGGCATCTCGACGCCCAAGCTACGGTCGAACGAGGATTCCCATGAATTCAAGAATGCCCGTTCGCCACGTCGTGTTGCGCTTTGTCATGTTCGGCATTGCGCTTGTGGTCGGCGTCTTGTTCTTGTTCGGCAATGAAAACGCATCGCTTTCCAGATTCGACTTGAGCCATTACCGTGAACATCGTATTTGGTATATTCTATGGGAGGGAAGCGCTTTCGGCATCGTTGACTGGTGCCTTTCCATGTTCGCCATGGGCGCGGTCGTATGGCTTTGCGACCGGAAGTTTCGAGGTCACCATGTTACGCAAATCCTGATCTGGAGCCTCGCCCTCCTTCCGTTTGTCGTGACCATACCCGTGCTCGAATATCGTGAACATCTACTTTTCGATCCCCGTGTTGGTATGGCGCATGTACCGCAATCCGGATGGCTCTTTCACAAGTTCTGGGTGCTCGGACCGGACCTTCGACAATGGTTTCAATTGTTTGAAACAGGCCTTCGAGCCGCCCGCTTCAATCTATTGTTGATTGCCCTCGCGGGTATGACTTCGATCTTTTCCTCGCGCCTCGATTCATTGCCCGAACGTCGCCACCCTTGGAATCGCCTCGTCACGATTCTCCTCGCCTTCACCGTGATCATTGGCTGCATCGTGGGTGGATTCTTCGCACGCGGGGATGTGCTCGATTTTTCGCTCAATGATGCCATTTGCCTTCTCAGCATCGTATTCGCGGCAATCGCTACCGCTCGGATGGCGCGCATTGTGCTATTGCGAAGCGACGTCGCAGCCTACGATGCTTACGTGCACGCGTATGCGACATTGTTGATTGCTTTCAGTATTTCGGCAGTTCTCTCCGAAGCCACCGCGGTGGCCCATACCCTTCGCGATTGGGTGGCGGCGTATACTTCGTCAGAATCAGGTATTGACTTTCTCGCGCATATCGAGCTTGCAGCCATGTACGAACGCGAAGCGCAATCCCACGGCGCATTGCTGCTCTTGTACGCTGGTTGTCCGCTCGTTTTGCTTCTCGCGCCTGGTGTGTTTCGACTTGTTTTGCGGGGCGTTCGCGAACCCCAATCCCGTTTGTTGTTCGCGCTGACGATCGGCCCTCTCGTCCTCGCAAGCCTTCTGGTTTGTCGCGTCAATGCAGATTTTTCGGCCCTCATGACACCCTTTTCGGTCGCCAAACAGGCCGTAGAGACACATGGAATTCAATTGCCCGATGGACGGGGAACCCTCGAGCATTACAATGCATGGCCGAGCAGCGCGCTCGTACGTGCCGATGGCACCGTCGTCGAATTGCCTATTTCTCCCGGGCGTTACAGCGCCGGGAACCTCTATTTGTACAACGGAGACGTGCCCGAAGTGTTTGTCGGAGCAGATCGACGTGCACCGTTCGAGGTTGTACTCCGCAATTTGAAGAAGTCGTTCCCGACGATGAATCCCTTGCTGGTTGGTTTTACCGCAAGCCCGGACAAATCGCCACGCCAGCGACCCAATAGCAGCCTGCTGGGCCTGGTCGGGTCGGATTTGCCTGCGTATCAAGTGCTGCTCCAGGAACATCTCGACTCGCCACTTTCGCAAAAACTCCAAATGAATGACCCCGGCGCGAGTACGCTTGTGGTTCTTCCGGACAATGACGAAGCTCGCATTATCGTTGTCGAGCACGAACGCCCGAGTGTGCCATTGTTCGCTTATCGAATCGCGCTTGTCTCTGAGCCGACTGGCAACTTTGACGCGTGGATGAAGGCCGAAGACGAACTCCTCGAACCTTTGCGTGCTCGCTCGTGTTCCGTTGGACGCGGGGCAAATAACATGGTTGTTTTTGCACCGAAATTGGGAACACCCATAGGCGAAGTGTTCGCCATGGTCGATAGATTTCCATTGCGTAGGGAGTATTTTGTGCTCACAACCGATCGCTCGGTCCTAGAAGAATCGCTGGCCGATGCGCCCGTGCCTTGACGAACCGTAGAGCGCTGGCCGATCCGTGATTTCCGTTGATTTGTGCGCAAACGAATCGCGTACAAGTCCTTTGATTTGTGGGCAAAAGGAATTGAAGACGCGCGCGGTGATTTGAACGTTCGCTCCGCGCGCTAACGCTACCTCATTTACTGTTATCCTGGCCAACCGAGGTGCAGCATGACGCATTCTTGGCGACTTGTACGGCTTTTCATGGCCTTGTTCTTCGTGACCAACGTCGCGTGTACACCGGTCGTGTATGTGCAGCCGACGGGCACGATGTCATTTCAGCAATTGCTGGCGTCGGACGCGGTGATCGGGGCTCGGGTTGCCGCACATAACATGCGGGGCCGTGTGGGCGTCGAGCCGCCAGAGCTATTCGCGAATGCCGGCTTTGAGTTCGTCGCGGAGCTCTTCCAATCGCGCGAGGTCTTCTTTGAGCGCCTCGACGCTCCTATCTGCAAGGGTCGGTTCTTCGATTTGACGTATCGTGTCGGCGATAAGGGGTTCGAGCACGGCAAGGCCCGCGTCGACTTGTTCTTCGAGCAAGCAACAATCGGCGTAAAGCCACGTCATCCTGCTCCGAAGATAACTATTGGTGAAACCAACGGCTACCATTTCGTTCCAAGCATCTTGACAAACCTGAAAAGGTTGCTCGGATCGAGTTGCCGCACAGAGGATACTTTCCGCAATGCGCCGTCTTGTTTCCAACACATGAAACGCGTCGCCATCAAGGTGCGTCACAAACTCGTTTTCAACCCGTTTGTATTCGCATACGACTTCATTAAACGAAAGCGATTCTTCCTTGAGGATCACCGCTCCAATGGCCTTGGCCAGCGCGCGGCCAAGTGACTTGAGTCGTTCGTCCTCTTGAGGTGCCGCCATTTCCGTTTGACCCGCTTCTACCTTTTCCATTTCGGCACCCAGTACGCGCATGAAAGAAACTCACCTGAGGAGATTTTAAACTTCCAGGGCCAGGTTCCCTTCGTGTTCTTGCATTCGCCCCAACACATGAGGCAACGTTGTGAACCGAAAACACTACCATCATCATCTGCCAGATCCGTCAGCAGACATTTTTTGAGTTCCGCCTCGCACTCATTTTCCCACTTCTTCCTCCTCCGCAGCGCCTCGGCCACTTCTTCCGCCACGATTATCGATACACCAATCAGAATCGTGACGCCACCCGCGACAACCACAATGGGCGCCAAGGCAATCACCGCTCCAGCCACCTGCACGACCCCGACCAGCGAACGCGACTGCGGTGAAATTTGGGACGTGGCAGGCGAAACTTGGGACGCGTGCACCATTTCATCAGAAACCTCCATGCGTTCGAGCACTTGCGTCAGGCATGTTTCGAGTTCGCTGCCGCGGAGCATCGAGTCTTTGACCTTGGCGTTTATGCCGTTGCCAGTGACTTCGAGGTCATAAAGGACGGCATACGAATCCGCTTTTCCGGACAACTTCAAGGCAAACTGATCGGCACAACCCTGCAATGCGACAACGGTCTTTCGTGGCGCTTCAATGGATTTCGTGGTGGTTTTGGGTAATGCGGCTTCTTGGGGCGATGGACTTTCATGTGGCTCATAACGTGGTTCATACCCTGGATCGGCGCTGCAACTGCATAACGCCACGACGAGACCTAAAAGCCTTTTCACGAGGAAACCTCCCACAACTCGTCACGTTATCCGGGTCGGCAAAAGCGGGTCAAGTTTTCGATGAACGTCGTCCCCGAGTTGTCCGCAATCCGACCCTCGATGCGTATACCGTGGGGCCAAGAATGCGAGAATTTTGCCCGAAAGTACACCGGCGGCGCGGAAAAACTCTACAAGACTCAACTAGCATCGAGTTTGATTGTGGAAGCCATTGGTCACGCCGCGATTGTGTATATTGGTTCGGGCCTCGGCGCGAAATCGAATACGACGCCCCAATCTGCTGCGCAGTCGACTCAACCAGGACCGCGCGTACGGGTCGGCGCAGAACCGACGCCCAAAGTGCGGGTCTCCCCAGGGTCATCGCCCGAAAACGTTGTTGAACCCGAGGTCTTTCCAGACGTTGCAGCGCGGGCCAAGATGTGACAAGGCTCGGTTTGTCACGCCTAGCCGCGTGACGACACATCGGCGCCCCGACGTCAAGAGCCCTTCATGACCGGCTCGACAACAAAATCATTCGCGCCTGCCATTCTCGCCATACGCGCTCATCGCCATCGATGAGCTTCGGGTCGCGAATGAAGGCGTCCCAGTCCTCACAGTCCCAAATCCGAGCAAGAATGTCCAGGATGCGCCGCATTGCTTCGTTTTTGTCACCGTGCGTGAAAATGACGTCGCAAAGCGCGTCCACGTCACGCCGTTGGTCGGCGGGCAGATGTTTCTTGTAGCGATTGTAAAGGTTCCAGTTGTTTGCATTGAAGATCGTACACCAATATTCGCAATGAAGAACCACCGTAGCCATTTCCTTTTCGCTCCACGATTCTTTGCGCGCCGGCCTGGTGCCGCTCGATGAGGTCGTTTGTTTGCGCAAGCGGGATGTCGCATTTTTTTTCGATTTCTGTGGCGGCGTAATAATTACGACTTCAGGCACCAGGGAGCGCAGCTCGCTCTCCGACACGTCGATCGGAATCGGCAGGTAGAATGGCAATTCGAGTAGCTTTTCGAGCCCGTGTGCCAATGCCCACTCGTCGCATTCGCGCGCAGTCGATATTCGGTCAATCAAGGCGGCACGTTGCGCGCCCGTCAGGATCGCCATTGCTTCGAGTTTTTGTATCAATTCGAGGTCGGCCGTGGATGGTTCGTCGCCGGACAGAGAAAGTTCGCCAACCAAATGGCCCGCTAAGTACACATGAATGACGACGCCAAGCTCATCATCGAACCAAATGTGAAGGACCGGGTGATGTAAAGCGGCCGACGCCACTTCGTCATCGAAACTGGCGGCATCTACCGGAACGAACGATGTCCAGCGTTCATTGGATCCCAAAATGGCAATTCGGTGGCCGATGCGCTTTAGCGCGTCACCGGCGTGGCCATCGCGCACGTGTAGCGTATGTCCTCGTTCACCCATTTTGAGGTGCTCCCACCATCGCTGCGCCTTGTACTCGGCCAACTATCCGCCATTGCATAGTTTCTTGTGAGTCTGAGCGTTGACGAGCGTGTACACGGCAGTCGTCCGCACCAACAAAGGACCTTGATGCACTGCGCTCGACACAATTGA
>JBGAOI010001209.1:0-2314 GCA_044221885.1 Polyangium sp. (in: bacteria) | reverse complement strand
ATGAAGGCTCTGCGCCGAGGCATCTGATCGCCAGTGCCTTTGTCGATGAAACGCAGCGTACAGGTTCGTCCGTGCGAAAGCTCCGACGTGCACAACACGTTTCAGCCTTGATGTTGGATGGGGTAAGGCGCCGCCACATTGCCAGGTTGCGAATCATCTTGCTATCCGGTGCCAGTTCGAGTATGCACGCGGAACACCATGGGCAAGCAGGATCGCGCGCGGTCGCCGTTTCGTTCACGCATAGAAGTCCTGCGTCCCCACGTGTTGCTTGGTGTCATTGGACTGGCTATCGCTACACCACAATGCGTGTGGACCGACTTGGACGCGTATTCGTCCGAGTTTGGTCGCGTCGTGGGACCCGATGGTGGCTTGGGCGGGTCGAATGGGATGCCCGATGCGGAATCCTGCGCGTGTGCGGTGGGTCAAGAATGTGTCAATGGGGTGTGCGAAACATGTATGCCCACGTGGACGTATGACCACAAAGGATTGCGGCAAGGTGATCAACGCGGCATCGATCACGTTTATGATCCCGCAAAGAAAACGCTTTATGTCGTGAGCGCGCGGCAATCTGGACAAGACCCATCGCGAGCTTATCTTGCCGAGTTGCATACGTGTCGCGGTTCATTGCTTCGGGAACTGGATAGTCCTGCGGTTGGAGGTGAAGTTCTATCTGGTTTGCAGGTTGTGCGCCGATATGGGGATACGCTTTTTGCCAAGTTTCGCCAAGACAATCCCGCGATTCCGACGGGGGGTTTTGCTGTTTATGATGCAAAAAGCAGCTCTTTCACAGGGGCGATTCGCGCGCCTCGATTTAATGGGGCGTCGCTCGGAGAAGAACTTTGGAGCCTCGAGGTTACGCCAGCAGGCAAAGTGTGGATGTACGGCGGATGGAAAGATGCCAACAATGTCCTGACGCCGCTTGCGTTGCGGTCCGACGGCCAAGACAAATCGTGCGTTTCGGACTATGTCGAGCATTCTCCCGCGGCCGGTCGAGCGATTGCGACAAATAACGATGACGTCTACATGGTCGTCCCCGTCGGTGGTGAGGTTCGCATTCAACATTTCAAGGATTCCAAATGCGACCTGACATTGTGCAATTGCCCAAGTGAACCCGCACTGACGTCGTTGACGTTCATGGATATGCCGCCCTGGGTGCAAGTCATGGCGGCGAAAGTCGTCGGAAACTCACTTGTCGTCATTGGTTTTTATGGAAAAACCGATCTCGATTGGATCGGATTCGTTGCCCAATACAACTTCGTCACGAGTCTGTGGGGTAGTCCCTACTTTTACAACCCAACGGCTTCCCTTGATGGTTTCACGATGCTCGATAGCGATGGTTCATCCGTATACGTTGCAACGTTCAAGAATTACGATCCCGTCAATCAGAGTACCTCCGGTACAGCGTTTTACGTGTTTGGACTTCCCATAACGAGTGCCTCGAGCCCGAAAATCATCGATGCGCCGAACATTCAAGGTGCTTATGCGCTGACCCTCGACGGTGACGGATTCTTCGCCACCGGATACAATCCAAGCAATGGTGCGGAGGGGCGGTCCATTCGCTGCACGCTGGATGCGTGTCCCTGAAGGTCGTAGATGATGGGAGCCGTTGCTGAGCCAAAACAAGAAGGCCGTGTCGTTGGGCGGTACGTTCTTTTTGACGAACTTGCGGCCGGGGGCATGGCCACGGTTCATTTGGGGCGGCTTGTGGGGGCTGAGGGTTTTGCTCGAACCGTGGCGGTTAAACGTTTGCACCCGCATTATGCAAAAGATCCCGATTTTCGCGCGATGATTCTCGATGAAGCGCGAATCGTTTCTCGCATTCAACACACCCATGTCATTCCCACATTGGACGTTGTTGCCGAAGGTGAGGACATCCTGCTCGTCATGGAATACGTCCACGGCGAGCCAGCATCGCGGCTCATGCGGGCGGCTCGCGTTGCAGGACGGCGTTTGCCCGTGCATGCGGTCATTACGATCGTTGCGCAGGCGCTTTATGGTTTGCATGCGGCCCATGAAGCTCGAGATGATCGAGGTAATCCATTAAATGTCGTTCATCGGGACGTTTCACCGCAAAACATTCTCATTGGAGTTGATGGCGTCACACGCGTGCTCGATTTTGGCGTGGCCAAAGCGGCGGGGCGAATTCAATCCACCCGCGATGGATCGCTCAAGGGCAAGTTGCCGTATATGCCGCCCGAGCAAATACGCGGGCAACCGGTCGATCGGCGGACGGACATTTATGCCGCGGCGGTTGTATTATGGGAGATGCTGGTGGGTCGCATGTTGTTTCGAGCTGAAAACGATGCGGCCATTT
>JBGAOI010001208.1:0-2315 GCA_044221885.1 Polyangium sp. (in: bacteria) | reverse complement strand
CGTTGCCACCGCGCCCACGTGCACACGCATGGCAGGATCCTCGGGCAAACCGTCAGGAAAACGCATCTTGTCCTGCGCCACGGCGTTTCGTCCTTTGGCTGTTAGCGACAAACTTCCCTCGTCACCCAGAACGATCAATGCCTCGGCGAGCAATTCATCGAATACGGTCGTCCATAGGGGACAACGTTGCTTGCGATGGGGATGCGCGGCCGGTGCGGGCCCTTGTTTCGCTGCAAATGCGGCCAATGTATGCAAAAACCAATTTCGTTGCGCGTTTTTTGTCGGAGGCCGATCTTTCGACCATTTCGCGAGGTCCAATTCGTCCCCGAGAAACGCTGCATCCATGCGCCACGTCGCTTCAAGGTCGAACGAGCGCAAGGAATGATAAAACGTTTCTTCTTTGCCCGGCTCGGCAATCCGTTTTCCTTCGTCCCACGCAAACAATCGATCCGCTACGATGATATCGCCGAGCGCGACTTTGTTTCGATCCCCGGCACAAATGCCACACATCGCCAAACACGACGGCGCAAGCTCCGTGAGAAGCTGCTGCGCGCGAATGGCGGTGGCGCGTCCGCCCATTTCGCCAATCCACGCCGCAGCTACGATAAAAGAATCTCGCGCGCGACGAACCTCGCGTCGATAATAACGAAAACCGCCAAGGTCCCGCAGTTCCTGCCATTCTTCTCCGTCTTTGGTGGGCACGGCAAGAACCGCGTCGAGCTCGTCTTTCAAAGCGGTAAAAATGACGACATCGACGGGCGTTGTTTTATCCACGCGCGCTTTGGACGCTGATTCAGTGCGGGACGTCATGCGCGTGAGTTCAAGGCGCGCTTCGTCGAGTTTTCGTTCGGCTTTGGGCGAATCAAAAGTTCCCAGGGCCAACAACGATTGCGCTGCCAATGCGGCGGCCAATAACGACTTGTTTCCGACGCGTCGGGCCATTTCGGCTGCGTCGGCGAGGGGTTTTTCCGCTTCCGTGCCTCGACCCGTTCGTGCAGCAATGCCATACGCGCCAACAAGCGCACGGGCTTCGGTTTCGATATCGGAAATATTGCGGGCCAGGCTGAGCGCTTCGCGATACACACGTTCTGCCGCATCGAGCCGCCCGGAATCTTCGAGCAGTTTTCCCAAGTCGAGTTGGGCCAGAATCCGCTGGTAATCGCCCATTTCTTTGCGGGCGATGAGCGCTCCGAGGGTCGCGGCAGCGCTCATATCGTCGCCTCGGGCGCGCTGCACTCGTGCGGCAAGGCGCATGAGTTCCCCCAAGGCGGCGGGTGGAGCGCCTTGTTCCGCGTCGGCGAGGGCTTCCGCCATGGTTTTCGCCGCTTCGTCGAGGAGGTTTTCCGCAAGCAATGCTTCGACGAACCTTTTTGCGGCGTAAGCCGTGATTTCCAAGGCACCTTGGCTCTTGGTTTCTTGATATTCTGTACGAAGCTCAATCACTTCGGGCGAACCTGAAGCGGCGGCATTGGTCGACGTTTGAGGTTCCGCTTCGGGCCGCACGAAAACATCGATCATGCGAATGGACCAGAAATCCGGCGCTTCGCCTTGGGACATCACGAGAAACGAACTGGGACCGCACCAAAGCAGCGGCCGATTCAAAACCTTGACAATACGGTCGCGGGCTTGATTGAGCAGCCGAAAGCCCATATGCATCGAGGGCGGTGGATTGTCGCTGCCAATGACCATCACGATATCGATCGATTTGTCTTTGGCGACTTCGAGGATATCAGCAACGAGGTCGCGGGCGGCGATTTCATTGGTGCCCGGCTCCAGAATCGCGACGCGTTTGCCTTCGGCCTTGAGGAATTCGGCCAACCCTCGATCAACATCGGGCCCGGCGACATCGACCGGCTGGAGCAAAAAATCCGATACCAAAACGACCCGGCGCAAGACTTGTCGAAAAGCCTTGAGCATTGGGCGCATGGCAGCCGGAAGGGATGGCTCGGGCATCAGGCGCTCCGTGCGGCAATCAAATCACGGACTTCGGGGACGCGACGAACGAGCGGGTGCACGTCGTACCATTCTTCGCCGTTGAGGTAGGTGAGAATGAGGTGATTGATGAACAGCCGACTGAATGATGCTCTTTTGAGTCCGTCGCCTTTGGGGATATCTTTCGTACGCGCGATTTCTGCGAGGATCTGTGCGTCCGGTGTCCAAATCGCTCGCCCCATTGCTTGCCGTGCGCGGTCGACAACGTGGGCGCAGAGTTCCGGCGATACAGGCAGCTCTTCCGTTAACGTGAGTGCGTCGCGGATGAATCGCAAGAGGTCCTTGAAAAACCCTCCGCTTGCTTCGATGATCACCATAAGCGT
>JBGAOI010001207.1:0-2316 GCA_044221885.1 Polyangium sp. (in: bacteria) | reverse complement strand
ACCCGTTGGCGCGCACGCGCGACCAGTCATGACGACATCGACTCGCGGCAGATATGGCACCAATTCGCTCGACGATTCGATGCTCCAACAAGGATTGTTGTAGTGCGTTTTTTCGTGACGAACCAATTCACGCGGCGTCACGATTTTCATGGGTGCGCCGGAAACAAACTGAAAACTGCTTTTGAGGACGCAAGTCAGATGGAGCTTGCCACCTTGGCGAAACAAAACCGTTCCGCCTTTGGTCGCTCCAAGGGCGGTGATCGGGACGGGAAAGTCAGCAGCAGAGGACATAGGCTCGGCCAATGTATCACGAGACGAGCTGCGTGGGCCAAGTTTTGGCGTCGCGGTTGGTGGCCCAAAAAAAGCAAACGTCACCCGTTCGCGTTTTTTTCATTGAAGACCCATGCGGCTTGCTGGTACAACCTCGGCCGCGTGACGAGCTACGTTCAACATACCTGTCCCAATTGCGGCGCACCCATGCCGCCACCTCCGGCTACGCGCACCCAACGATGCGGATATTGCTCGGTTTTGCTCGCCCCAGGGCCGGGCGGTTGGGCTCCCGCCGCCGTTCAATCCAAACCTGAGCCGCTGCTCGATCCACACCTCACTCGTCTGTGGATCGGCGGGCATCGTTACGCGTTGCTCGGACGTATCGCTCAAGGCGAATCCAGCGATGTTTTCCTTGCCCGTCGTGATGGACGCATCACGGAACGTGTGCTCATCAAAATGTTGCGCGCCGACGTCGACGAAGACTTGCTCGAAAATGAGCGTCGTGTGCTCGAAACCTTGGAAAAAAGCCGGGCGCAAGGTGCTCCCTATTTTACGGGCATGATGCCCCAGCGCGTCGAGGCTGGACTCGCTCGTCTTGGACTTCATGGTCGCGAGGGCGCTCGACGAACCAGCGTTTTTCGATGGCGCAGTGGGTTTGTCCACACCATGAACGACGTGTTTTCCGCCCATGCTTCGGGGATTGTCCCGGAAGCATCCGTTTGGATGTGGAAACGTATGCTCGAAACCTTGGGCTGGGTCCACAAAAGCGGTTTCGTTCACGGTTCGATTCTCCCACAACATACGCTCTTGCATGCGCGCGATCACGGGGTGGCGTTTGTCGGTTGGTCGAGTGCCGTTCCATTGGGCAAACCTCTCGTTGTGACGAATCCGGCGTTGCGTGAATATTACCCAGACGAAGTTTGGCAAGGCGCACCGGCGAGCCCACGAACGGACCTCACCATGAGCGCTCGGCTTTTGCTCAAAGCGCTTGGTGGAAAAGTGGATCGAGCGACTTCGCGCGTGCCGGAACCATTGGCCCGGCTGCTCGAATCGCATGCGCGAGGGGACAGTCGCGCAGGGGATGATGCTTGGTCTGTACGGGACGAACTCGATGCTACGGCTCGACGTGTCTTCGGTCCGCCGAAATTCATACCGTTTGATATGCCGGGTTGGAAATCTTGAATGCGCTTCGAGCGCAATGTGAAAGAGGTACATCGACATGGGATACGGCGGATATAGTTACGAAGCGCATCAAGCGATCACCACGGCCAGGTCTTCATTGCCTGCGCAGCAAGTATTCACGCAGCGAGCGTGTCATCCGCTGATGGATCCGCTCGGCGTCAAATATCGAGAATGCCGAGACAGCGCAGAACATCCGAATACGACGAGCATCATTTTTGCGCTCGACGTCAGTGGATCGATGGGCACGATTCCCGAGCAGATTGCGCGCAAAGAATTGCCGACGTTCATGAAAGCGTTGCTCGATGCGAACGTGGCCGATCCGCAAGTGCTTTTCATGGCGGTGCAAGATGCTCTTGGTGGCGTGTCGCCTTTGCAAGTGGGCCAATTCGAATCAACCGCCGAACTCATGGATCAATGGCTTACGTGGTGCTGGATCATGGGTGGAGGTGCCGGGCCGTATGAATCGTATGACATGGCGTTTTATTTTGCCGCGCACCATACGAAGCTGGATAGTTTCGACAAACGGGGCAAAAAAGGTTACCTCTTCATGACCGGGGACGAACCCTGTTACGACAAACTCGATGCGAAGTGGGTTAAGCAGTTCATTGGGGATGAATTGCCCAAAGACATGCCGCTCGAGAAAGTCATTCAAGAATGCGGCGATATGTACCATTCGTTTTTCCTGATCCCGGATCCGGTCCGTGCCAACAACGTGGCGCCGTTTTGGCGCAGATTGCTGGGGGAACAAACGATTGTCTTGGCCGATCCTTCGGATACGTGTGCGGTGGCTGCGGGCGTTGTTGCGTTGTCCGAAGGTCGCGCGCCCAATTTGGATGCCGTCGGGCGTAAATTGGCGGCCAACGG
>JBGAOI010001206.1:0-2320 GCA_044221885.1 Polyangium sp. (in: bacteria) | reverse complement strand
TGGCTTGTGCGGCCTTTTATGGTTGCGAACACACGGATGGAGAATCGCTGGCGCCTGAATTGGCGGATGTTCTCTTCGAAGGCGCGACCACGGATGAAGCCCTCGTGGCGCTGGATGCATCCATTCAACAAAAAGCGCCCGTGGAAGATCCGGCTCAAGCTCCGGTGCTCGATATGCCCACAGCCGCGATGTTGCCCAAAACGCCCATTCCGACATTTACGTGGCACATGGGCGCCACGGTCCGAAATTCACCGCAAAACCTCGCACCTCCTGAACTCTTGCGGATACCGGAACAGCGCTCCTTGTTTCGCCAGGGATTGGCTGAATTCTTGGGTCCCATCAAGTCGGCTCACGCCCATGGAGATCCGCTCGTTGGACCAGCAACGTTTTTGGTTTTTTCAACGACATCCAACGCCAAGCTCACGCGCGTATTTACGAGTTTGACGTCGTACACGCCCACGCAAGCGGTCTGGGACAAACTGGTTGGGGCAAAGGCGGAAATCACATTGTCGCTCGTGGGTGCGCAATTCGACAACAATCGCCTTGCGGACGGCGGTGGGCCATTCCAGGGCACGAAGTACGTATTCACCATCATGCCCTGAACCGAGGTTCACGATGCGACGTGAAGATGTTCTCCGACAAACGATGTTGACAGGGTTGTTCAGCGCAATGCTTGGTAGCATCGTGGGATGCGCACCGGACGAACCGCCGATCATTTACGAATACAGCGCGTATCAAGGCGAAGCGTTTCCGAATCAGCGCCCGCCGCTGGTCATTCCCCCGGGCGGCGCGTTGTTTGTGACAAACAGTTATTCGGACACGATCAGCGTGCTCGATGCCGTATCGGGTGACCTCGTCGGCACCTACCCGGTGGGCAGGGATCCGGTGAGTTTGGATGGGCCACATCACGTGGTGGTATCCGAAGCATCGAAGGCGGTGTACATAGGTTTGTCTTACCCGACAGAAAATACGGGAATGGGTCCGCACGCCGCTCATGGTTCGAGCATCAAAGCGGGATTTGCACAAAAGCTCTCGCTTTCGGACATGAGTATCGTCGGACAGGTACGCGTCGACAACAATCCCGGCGAAATTGTCATTTCTAATGATGGGAAACGCGTCTTCACGTCGCATTTCGATCTTGTTCGCGCCCTCAAGAATCCCACGGATATCAACGCCGCTCGAGCGACCATTGCGGTCATTGATTCGAGCACGATGGCTCCCGTCGATTCGCCAGCTCCCAAACGCATCACGACGTGTGTTGCTCCGCATGGAATGGCGCTTTCCGAACCGGATGGAGCCATCGCGTACGTGGCGTGTTATGGCGAAGATTCCCTGGCTGTGGTGGATGTTGCCGCAGGAACGGTCCAGCGCGTCCCCGTCGCGTCAAACGTCACCGGATTCGGAAATCCCGCCTATGGGCCGTATTCCTTGGCACCGTCGCCCGATGGATCCACCATCGCAATCGGCAACACGGTTTCGAAAGACATACGGTTTTTCGATACAAACACGTCGCAAATGTTGTCAAGCCAAACGATCACCGTGTTCAGCGCTCCGTACTTTCCTGCATGGTCCAAAGACGGAACGAAATTGATCATTCCGCTGCAATCTCCGGATGCCATCGTCATCATGGACTTGGCCACAAAAAAGGAAGTCGAGTATCGCGCGTTCACAACGGACGAGTGCAAACTGCCTCATGTCGTGATCGGTTTGCCCGATGGAACCTATGCGCTCACGTGCGAAGGCGATCACATCGGTAACGGAAAGGTGCTCTGGCTCGATCCCACGACGCTCGAAACGATTCGTTCACGCGATGTCGAGGTGTACCCGGACGCACTCACGTACTACCAGTCCAGCAAGCCTTGAGCATTGCGCCAACGCACATCGTCCCGGAACGAAAAAACTTTTCTGCAAAATTCGGCGATATGCAGCATTCTCTGAATTGGAAACGTTTTCGAGCGTAGCCAATTCGCTCTCCCCTCGGTAGCATTGCTGCGTCAGCTCGACGAAGGACGATGAAGAAGGAGCCAGGTTCCAAGTCCGATGCGGCAAGCGTCGTGGCCACTGCACCCCAGGTTGCAGAAGCGATGCGCGTGGCCCGCGTGAAACGTACGGATGCGCGAGGATTGCTCCCCGTGCTGGAAGCACGAAGGTTTCTCACGTCCGTCGATGTGTTTCGTAGAGGCAAACCTCGGCTCGTTCGAGGAAGTCGAGTCTACGACAGCGATCGCATCTGGGCTGCTCTGCTTTCCCTTGATAACGCTGATGAATTTGTTCGCCATGCCAAACGTATGGCTTGGGAATTTTCCGGGCGCACGCGTAG
>JBGAOI010001205.1:0-2321 GCA_044221885.1 Polyangium sp. (in: bacteria) | reverse complement strand
ATCGTTCAGTTTCGGAAAAGTTTTCCTCTGTCTCCCCAGGCAAACCAACCAGCACGCCTACGTTGAGGCCGCGCAAGCCTGCGCGCCGATACGTCTGCATCGCTTCGAGCACTTGTGTCGTTTTTCCCGGCTTGCGTACGTCACTGCGCAAAGTGTCATTGGCCGCGTCGAGTCCGAAAAACGTGCTGGCAAAGCCAGCTTGGGCCATGCGCTGCGCTCGTTCGTCGGTGAGACGCGCATCGAGCAGTGTTTGTCCACGTAGGTGCGGACGAATGGGCCACCGAGACAAACGATCGATGATACCTTGCAGGAGTTCATCGAATTGGGCTGGAAGAGCGTTCGTTGTCGCGTCACTCAATTGCAAATTCAGGCCCGGCGCGGAGCCTTCATGCAGATTGCGCCAAACGACGACGGCGGAGTCCATTTCTTCCAGGACCCGTCCAACATTTCCTGGCGTGAAACGTCCGTAAATCCCTCGATTGGAACAAAAAACGCAATGATATGGACAACCCCAATTCAGCAACAGAGGCACAGTCGGTTCGAGATCGCCCACAAGAAGAGGCATGAATGCCGTGTAATCGATGGTCGGTAATTCCGGCGGAGCGATAGCTGGTCGCTTCTTGGGATCATCCGATGCCCCTGACAAACGATCGTTCAGCCAAACGTTTGGCAACGTAGCTGCATCTTCGATTCGACCATCCAGACATGCTCGGACGAGATCTACGATGACGCATTCGGCGTCGCGGCCCACCACGACGTCAATCCAGGGAAGCCTCAGCGATGTCGGTTCTTCCGCGGCTTCCGGACCGCCCAAAAGAACGATGGCCGACGGGCGTTTGTCTTTGATTAGCCGCGCAATCCATAACGACACGTCGACATTGTTGCGGTATACAGACAAACCAATGACAGTTTCCGAGCTTGCAAGCAGGACATCCACGATACTGTCAAAAAATGCCGGCGCTTCGCGATACGCCTGCGTCATGGCGTCCATACGTTCGGACATGGGAGGATCGAAGACGAAGGTCACGAGCGAAGCGTGGTTGACTGGTTCCGGAACGACAAACGGTGGCTCGAGCGGCCGGACCACGCGGGCGCGAATGCCGGCACGTGCGAGCAGGGCCGTGTGCAGGACAATGCCCGTATTGAGCCAAGGCTGCGTGCTATACGGGGGCAAACTCGACAGAACGACGTCGCCGCTGGGAATCGAATGACGGGATCCTCGATTCGAGCTGCCCGCGATGGTCATACGATCGGCAGCTCCACGCGGCGTGGACGAGGTTTTCCTGTGACGGGATCGGGCATCGTTTGGTTCGGTAGTGACGAACCATCGCGAATGGGTGGACGAACCTTGGGGCAATGGACGGCGGGTTGCATGCCTGGAATGAGTTCCGGCGATTGGCGAAGGATTTGCTTCGCATAATGCTCGATGAACGTAAGCGTTTCCGTGTCGAGGGATCGAACCACGTTTGCCAAGTCGAACGCGAATCCAACTGCATTGGCTGTTTTTTCACCGAGCGCGGGTAGATGTTCGGCCCGAATACGTTTGCGCACAGAAGGCGGCAAGAGGGGCATCGCGCGAAAAAGCAAATCGTATCGTTGGTAAAACTGTTGTGCCCCTTGATCTTTCGATCGAGCATCCAAGTGTTGATGTCGAAAAGCGCGGGTTCGTCCGCGCTCGATTTCGTGTACGTCTTGCGGCGTGAGAATACCATCGGCAAGAGCTTGTTTGGTCATATCGATGCCGGGAACGTATGTGAGCCAAAACGTTTGAATACGTCGCGGCGTAAATTCCGCATACAGTTTACGCGCTTCTTCTTGTGCTCCAAGGGGCTCGCCGGGCAGCCCAAGGATATGATCGAGTTTTGCTTCGAGTCCCGCATCCCGTAATGCTTCGAGGGCCATCCGCAGGTGGTCGTCTTTTTCATTGCGCAACAACGTTTTGCGTCGATATTCTTCGTCCACCGATTGCACGCCCATTTGCACGTGGACACATCCGGCATCAGCCAGCCATCGGGCCATTTCGCGATCAATGAAACGCGGATGGATCAAGCATTGAAACGGAACGCCGATTTCCCTTTTGTAAGCGGTTGTGAATTCGCGAATCCAGTCTTTGTTCACCGTAAATATGTCGTCCGCGAATTCAATGTAACGCAAACGGTACCGCGCGTGCATTTGTCGAAGCTCGTTCATTTGATTTTCGACGCTTCGTTGTCGCACGTATTTCCCGCCGCCTTTGCCAGGAAGCCGCGCAAAAAAGTTATTGAAGCAAAATGTGCAGCGATACGGACAACCCCGCGAACTCATCGTCAGATAATGAGCCC
>JBGAOI010001204.1:0-2325 GCA_044221885.1 Polyangium sp. (in: bacteria) | reverse complement strand
GCCTTTGCCTGGAGGCAGCGACAAGACGACACGCGACATTGTCGATTCGCATACCGGTGCAGGCACATGCGGTGCCGGTTGTCACAGCACGCTCATCAATCCCGCGGGATTCGCGTTCGAAGCGTACGACGCCATCGGTCGATATCGCACGATGGACAATGGTTACCCCGTCAATTCCGCCGCAGAATACACGATTGGCGGAAAGGTGGTGCAATACAAAGACGCCGTGGAATGGAGTCAGATCATTGCGGAAAGCACCGAAGCCAATCGTTGTTTTGCCAAACATTGGTTGGAATTCGCGCTCGGACGCGATGCCCAGCCCGAAGACGACACATTGATCGGCAAACTCGGCGATTCTTCACGCGGAGGAAGCTCGTTCAAAGAACTGCTTCTCGACATCATCGTTTCGGATTCATTTCGGGCGCGTCGCGCCGTGGAGGTTCCATGAACCGCCGACAAGTCTTGCGAGGTCTTTTTGGAGTCAGCATGGCGCTTCCTTTTCTGGAGAGTTTGTCTCCGCGAAAAGCCGAAGCCGGACCGGGTGATATCCCGCCGTTTGCGATTTTCATGCGCCAAGCCAATGGCGTCGTGCAAAAGACCAACGACGAACCCGAAATGTTTTGGCCGACCAACCTCGGGGCGCTCACGACCGATTCGCTCAATGCGGAATCCGACCGCACGGTGTCGGAATTGTCGGCGTATGCGTCGCGCATGATCTTGCTGAAAGGCATCAATTTCGCCTTCCCCGGCAATGGTTGTGGTCATTCCGGTGGCGGCAATCAATGCCTCACGGCGGCGCAAGTTTCGGTCACGCCTTCGGGAAATGAATCCTTGGCCATGGGCGAATCGATCGACAATCGCATCGTGCGCGAATTAAATGCCCCAGGCATCGAACCGCTCACGCTGTACGCGGGCAAAAAGTCCGGGTACATCAATGAAGTGTTGTCGTACCGTGGAGCCAAAGACATTCGTTCGGCCGAGCATAATCCCATTACGGCGTACAACAAGCTGTTCGGGCTTGCGGACTTGGATCCGGAAGTATTGAAGAAGCTTGCCGCGGAACGCAAGAGCGTCAACGATCTGGTCCGTTCGCAAATGCAATCGTTGCTTTCGCGGAACGATTTGGGATCGAACGACAAGAAGCGTCTCGATATGCACTTCCAAGCGATTCGCGATTTGGAGATTTCGCTGACGTGTAAACTCACGCCGGAAGAAGTGGCCGCGATGGAGATGATGTCGCCCGACGCGCAGCTCAATGACAACATCGAAGTTGTCGCGCGCATGCAGATGGACATCATTGCGTTGGCAATGGCGTGTGGCACGACCCGAGCGGCAACGTTGCAAATTGGCGACGGGAACGACAGCACGCAATACACGATCGATGGTGTGAAGCAAAAGAGTTACCATCGCATTTCGCATCGTATTGATGGCGATGGCGATGTTGGCGCTCCGATTGTGGGCGCGGTGGACTTGCACCACAAGATCGACCGGATTCACGCGCGACTTTTCAAGCATTTGTGCGACAAACTCGCCGCGTATGACTTGGGCTCCGGAAGTTTGCTCGATTTCGGAGTGGCTGTGTGGCTGAATGATTTGTCCAACAAGTACCACTCGTACCAGGACGTACCGTACGTGATGGTAGGATCCGCGGGCGGATACTTGAAAACGGGCCAATACCTCGATGTGGGCGGCGTGGACAACAACAAGCTGTTGTCGACGATTGGCGCGGCATGTGGTTGCAAGAATGGCGCCGGCGGCCCGCTCGATGATTTCGGCGATCCTTCGCTCGAAAAAGGCCAGCTCGCCGAGATCATGGCGTAAGCGGTTTCCGCTCCATATTCCCTTCCGCAGCAATCCCTCAAAAACGCGGCTTCGATATGACGCCGCGTTACAAACTCGTCCTTTCGGCCGATGAAGGCAACGCTCGAATGCGGCGTCTCTGCCTGGCAATGCAAGCTGCGGCGACGGGTAGCAACCAGCCATAACCTTCCGATGCGGGATTTCCGATTGCTGTTTCGCAAGCGCATCCTCGAACGCCAGGTTTGACCTGACCGAACAAGGGAGCCTCCGAACCGCTGGAGATGGGCGCATCGTTTCCCGAAACGATAAAACCCGCCCAATAATGAGGATGAGAGCGCTCTTTGCTTGCAAGCAAGGTTAATTGTGCTTTGCGCAGAGCTTCCGCGCGTCCTTCTTTTGCCGCTAAACCATCATAATAACGTTTCATCGTCTCGGATGTGGCGGCCGTATCCACTTGCCACAAGCTCATGACCACAGTTTCAGCACCGGCAATGGTAAAAGCGCGCCGCAATCCATAAACTCCGT
>JBGAOI010001203.1:0-2331 GCA_044221885.1 Polyangium sp. (in: bacteria) | reverse complement strand
AACTCTTCGCGGAGCGCCCTTGTTAGGGCGCGGAGCGAACGTTCAATCCAACGCGTGCGGCTTCAATTCGAATGGGTGCAATATGTGAATTGGTACCAATACACTCATTCCGGCAATTTGCCATTAAGGAGGGCATAACCCTCCACCGCAACCTGAGATCAGGCTGCTGGAGAGGCCCAAACCGCAGCCAGCACAAGCGCCGGTGGCTGTACCCGCCAAACCGGCGCCAGCGGCACAACCGGCTGCCCCGGCCAAACCAGCAGCTCCGGCCAAACCCGCGAAGGCAGCTCCCGTCGAGACGACCACCACGACGCACAACCGGACGACGGGGGTGACGAAAACGACGAAGGCGTCGGGAACAACGACGGAAACGAGACCGCGCGTCAAGGGAAAACCAACTGGCGATCCGCCGAAAAATGTGGCAAAAGCGCGTGGCGGTGAGAACCCCGCGGCTGCGCGAGGGCGACAAGTGCACGAGGAGTTCAAGAAGAAGGTGGAAGCAAAAGAATCTCAGGGGTGGAATGCTCGACCAACCCTAGAAGACAAAATTACGGGCAAGAAATTGCACCCAGATGCGCTCACACCAAAAGGCAATCCAATCGAACTCAAACCCAACACACCGTCAGGCCGCCAAGCAGGCAAACGACAGATGAAGAAGTATGAAGACGCCACCGACAAGAAAGGACGCGTCATCTATTATGACCCGTGAATCACCGTTGCAGGCTCGTCGCAGTGCCCTCATCAAGACCTGGCTGACCCCCTACTTGTCTGACCGTGGTTTTACCAAGAAAGGGAACGTATACACACGCGCTGTGACGGATGTGGTGCATGTCATCGACGTTCAACAAGAGTCGTACAACAAGGACCAGGCAGTGAGCTTTGCGCTCAACATAGGTGTCCATATTCCGGGCATTTTGGCCTGCGCTCATCACGGCAAGGAACCCGAAAAGTTATTCGCTGCAGTGGGAATTGTGCACACGCGGCCAGGTCAGGTGACTGTTCCAAAACGGAAGTCATGGTGGTACGTGAATGCTACCGATGATCCGAGCAAAGATCACGAAATTGGTCAGGACTTGCAATCCACCGTCGAAGAAGGTGCATTTTGTCGGTTCTTTGATCGATTTCAAAATAAACGGGCGGTTGCCGAGTTCCATCTTGCTCCTCGTGACAAAGGGGATCAGCAAATCGACCCGCGATGCGAAAGTCGCGCCGTGGTGTATGCCGGCATCATCTGGGATCAACTGGGTGAATACGACAAATGCCGCGTCGCCATGGCTCGCGCCGCCGAACTCGCCCACGGCAAACGCCTCGAAGCCGATATCGAAAAATTCGCCCGCGAATACGTTTGCGGACAATTTCCGCGAGTGGATTCGGCACATGCGGAAAAACCATGACGGCATGACATCCATCACATTTTTGCCCGCACATCCAATCGTAATCATTTGTGATTACGATAATTTGGAGGCAGAGATCCCCATCTACGATCCTGATTCCCTCGTCAGTGCAACAAAAACGTGCATTTCGGTGGGGACCCAACCGAGTGTCGAGGGCGATGTAACAATTACCCTTGGATCCTGTGAGCCGGGGAGCGAGGAAGTGCCTTATGTCGAGGTTTTCTCAGGAGTTGTTGAGGTTCCCAATGGCCAATTGTCGATTGTGACCTCGGAGGACGAAAAGTTATTGGCTGTCGATCTTGCGTCAACATCGGCAGCCGTACGAATTTGGGTCGATAACAAAGTCATCCCTCGCCGAGTTTGGGTTACCGCACATGCTCCTTCGAATCATCTCGATCCCAAATCACCACGGCCAATGCGCACACTTTCTTATCGTTCCCCATTCCCTTGAACACGTTGTATGTTCCGTCTCCCGGCAATTGAAAAACGGCAAACTTTTTCCCATTCGGAGTTTCAATCACGACTTCATCATCGTCGCTGCCGAAAATCGCATCGTCCACGATGTCCGTGATTTCTTCCGGATCGTCCATGGAATTGATGTCGTCGAGGCTGCTTTTCGGAAGAATCGTCCCGACAGCCGTATCGATGATGATTCCCCCAGCAAACTCCCAAAACACAGGCTCGGCACCTTCAACCAGCGCCATGACCGTGCCCAAGTCATCGAGCGACAAACGAAATAGCGTCCACGTGCCTTTTTTGACGCGTTCTTTCACATGACACGCAAAGGTGCCCCCATCGCCCGCACATAACGTGCCGCTTATGGGGAGTTCGCCGAATTGGCAGAGGTATTGCGAATCCGTGGTACGAAGCCGCGTGAATTCGGTCCAAATGCGGAGGCCAATCGGTTCATTCATGGTTTTGAGGGGTCGGTTGAATG
>JBGAOI010001202.1:0-2337 GCA_044221885.1 Polyangium sp. (in: bacteria) | reverse complement strand
CGCTTCGCGAGCCCATCGTGTGGTGCCCCTGGACGTACGTCGCTCTACACCGTCTTCTTCTCCGATTCATACGCGACCCACGACAAACCCTTGTCCCCATTGCAGGTCATACGGTGTTTGACCGGGCAAGTATCAGAACGCGACCATGACCAGCAACATCCACTCGCGCTGTACGGGAAAGAGGCAACAATCTGTGGCAGCTCAACACTAGGATGAAAATTCTTGACCGTGTATGAAAGGTAGGATACCGGTATATTGATCGTCGCGAATAATTCTCACGAATGCCCACCACAAACGAAGGCGGACCCATAATTACTTTGCGTCGAAAAGCTGTGTTCGGAGCGATCCTGTGTACAGTATTCGTTCTTGGGAATGCATCGGCAATCGCGGCGTCAGGTTCGTACAAGGACGGAATCGGTGAAATTGCGGTGCCATCCGCTCCTCGAGGGATCAAGCCGGCAGCAGTGGTGCGGGCCGTAAAGGTGGTTGCCAAGGGAATTCGAACCGGAGGTGCTCCCCTGGGCGCATTGGTCGTTCGACTTAGCAAAGACAAGGATGCCGTTGCGCCACTATTGAAGCATGCGACCAAGATTGCGGACGCTCTCGACAATCTCGCCAAGATCCCAGATTTGGCCATGGATATGATTCGTATGCAATTGTTTAATCAACTAAGCGCTTCGCAGGGCGCGTTCAAGATCAAGCCGAGCGTTGCGATGCTCATTGCTGACGAAATTGTCGCGGTTATCAGTAGTTTCATTTAATGAAGGCACCATGCAACGCGAATGGCACGAAGGGGACGAAATGGTTGGGGATCGTCAAACACTCGAAGAAAAGGTGGACGAACTTGTACAAACGATTCATCGCCTCGAGGACGAATTGACTGTATACCAACGACGGATCTCATTGATGATGGTGTGTAAATTAACGGACCCACGCCATCCATATACAGATTGGGAACTTATCCATTTGCACACTGAAAACGAGCAAAAACGATTTCGTGCGGTAATGACTGCACTCCAGAATCGCCTCGAAGGTAAAATGACACCCGTTGAAGAGCAAATCGATGTCGGCGTTGTGCCCACCGAGGTCCTCTATGCTCGTTCGACCCCTTCACTCTCCGAAGTTGTGGATATTCTAAAAAACGTGGGCCGACAGACCGATGCGAGCCTTATTGAGGTAATGAACGCCCTCACCATTGAATTCGAGTCCGAATTCGGTGTGCTTGCGCATTTTGTTTTGGATGGTGTGCGTATTGCCAAGGAAACACCATGACCACGGAAAACATCGACAACTTGAAGGAGAAAATCAACTACCTTGAACGGCGTGTCGAATTTCTCAAAGAACGTGTGGAACAAGCGCGTTGGTTGTCGGAAATGCTTGTGCGTGCCAAGGCCGCGCATCCTCGATTTCCGTTTTGGGAATGGGAATTTAGGAATATCCATACGACAATGGTTCAACGTAACATTTTACGGGTTTGCTTAACCTTGTTCGCGCGTATTGAAGGCACATGGGAACTCGACGAAACCTGTAAAGATATTCCGGGTATCCCGTCGGATCAATTGTATCAACCGCGTCCGCCCACGATCGAGGAAGTGTACTCGTTTCTGAAGATTGCCGGGGGTTTTACCTCGAACGCAGACGTCATGGAGATGCTTATGGCGCGGCGCATGTTTGGGCATGAAAGCAAGTTGATTGATTTCGTGCTTTCGGGCTGAAGGCACCGGATCCAGCAATGGCCTTCATGAGTCATAAGCACGTGCGCGTAGGTTCCGAATCTACATGTGCACTCATTGGTACATGTTCCGGGCACGTAGGACATGAAAGACGCTCATGCCTTCGATTCCACGGACAAACCTTCGAGCCTTCGCGTCACGACGTACCGAGCAGACGTTCGTAGATCTCGAGGTCGCTATTGGAGAAGCAGCAGAAGATCACTTCTTGGAGGGTCTCGGGCTGATGAAGAGACTTGCGGGTTGTTGAAATCGCGATTTGAGCGGCCAATCGTATCGGGTAGCCATAGATTCCCGTGCTGATACTTGGAAACGCCAACGACAGCGCGTTTTTCGCTCGGGCAATTTCGATGGAGCGGCGATAACACGACGCCAACAATTCCGGTTCGCCCGAGGTTCCGCCGTGCCAAACGGGTCCTACCGTGTGGATGACGTACTTGGCGGGAAGTCGGTAACCTTGGGTGAGTTTGGCTTCGCCCGTTTTGCAGCCGCCCAACAGGCGGCATTCATTGAGCAATTCCGGTCCGGCCGCTCGATGAATTGCGCCGTCGACACCGCCGCCCCCAAGGAGTGACGAGTTGGCGGCATTTACGATGGCATCGACGGC
>JBGAOI010001201.1:0-2343 GCA_044221885.1 Polyangium sp. (in: bacteria) | reverse complement strand
ATTTGGCAAGCATGTCCATGGGTGAAGGACGACTGAGCAAGAAGCGAGCAACGCCGGGGATGAGCATCATGCGGCTTGGAGATGGCGCGTGTTTACGTGTTGCTGAACCAGAAACACCGCGAGCCAAACAAGATCCGCAGGCACAAATCCCGCAACGAGCGCCCTTGCCCACTGCACCGTCGAACATGCCTGAAGGCGTCGACGCGTCGCTCACAAACACCGCGAAACCCAACGCACCATCGCTCGCTGAAGCGTGGTGACGCGGGCAGCAAAGCCTCGCGCGCGCGCGTCACTGCCAAACATCGAGCAAACCCTTGACGCTACCATGAGAACGGCTTTTACTGAGCAGGCATTTCGTGTCGTGATGCACCGGCACAAACGCGCACTCTGAACGTCGAACGTTATGTCGGATGATCTCGTTGTAGGAGCGATATTTGCGGGTCGATACCGCGTCGATCGAAGAATCGCGGCGGGCGGCATGGGTGCGGTCTACGAAGTCACGCACCTCGAAACAAGCCGACGTCGAGCGCTCAAAGTCATGCATCCGGACCTGGTGCAGAACGACGAATCACGCGACAGATTCCGCCAAGAAGCCCGAGTAACGGCGCAAATCGAGAGCGAATACATCGTCGATGTTTTCGATGCCGGCATCGACGAGTCCACACACATGCCGTACCTCGTGATGGAGCTCTTACAAGGCGAAGAGATCAGCAAACGCATCAAGCGACTCGAGCGTTTGTCCACGCACGACACTGTGCTCTACCTGCATCAAGCTGGCCTTGCGCTCGACAAAACGCATCGATCTCGCATCGTACATCGGGACCTCAAGCCGGACAATTTGTACTTGTGCGAGCGCGATGATGGGCCCCCTCGGATCAAGCTCCTCGACTTCGGGATTGCGAAGATTGTCGCGGCAAACGCATCATCGACGAACGCGACGCAAGCCGTCGGCACGCCACTCTACATGGCGCCAGAACAGTTTCTCGCCGACTCAATGGTGTCAGCAGCAACGGATCTATATGCGCTCGCAATGATCGCCTACACGATGCTGGTTGGACAAACCTATTGGTACGAAGAGTCCAAAAAAGGCGCCAATGTCTTTGCATTCGCTGCGTACGCAACGATGGGGCCGCAAGAGGCGGCATCGACGCGAGCGTTGCGGAATGGAGTCGCGTTGCCTCCCGCGTTCGACAAGTGGTTTGCCCGAGCTACAGCGCGAAAACCAGAAAATCGTTATCCCACAGCGTCCGCAATGATTTCGGAGTTGTCCGAAGCGTTGGGTTTGCCCCCGCCCGCAGCGATCTTTGCAAGTGCGTATGTTCAAGGCACAGGACAACCCGTTTCGATCACCTCGACCGAAAGTGAACGTGCGAGTTTGGTTCCTGGAGCATCGACAGCGTCTTTGCTGGTCAGTTCGGCACCTACGTCCAAACCAAGCGAACCCAAACGTCCCGCCGTCATTCTGAGCGCGATTGCGGCGATTGCGTGCATGGTGTTGGCGCTGCTTTACGTGGTGTTTTCTGGCGACAACGGCTCGGCACCGACGGAGCAAGACAGGGCGCGCCCAGCAACCAGCGGACAAAATTCGCCTCAGGTCCTACCATTTGCATCTGCAACCGCTGCACCGACCGAAACGGCAGCGCCTGAGCCTCCACCGACGCCATCCGCATCGACAACAGCTCAGAAAACAGCGACACCTCCGTCTGGCCCAGCACCTCAGACGACGACGACGACGAAAACGAAGAAGGGCAAGTGGATCCGTGATTGACTTGGGGCAGATCCAAATCGAGGGGTGAAGGTTCGATCGATGCAGTGGACAAGAAGCACGTGTGCAGGGTTTTTAGGCGTCGCTCTTCTCATCGGTTCGTCCTTTGCGTACGGACAAACGGCCGATGAAGCCAAGGCCGAAGAACTGTTCAACAAGGCCGTCGAGCTGAGTGAAGCCCGCCAATACGACCAAGCCTGTCCGCTGCTCGCCCAAAGCCAGAAGCTCGATCCTCGTGCGAGTACCTTGTACGCGTTGGCCGATTGCGAGCGCGAAGGCGGAAAACCTGGGAGCGCCATCCAACATTTCACGGCGTATCTCAAGGAATACGACGCGATGAAAGCGGACGTGCGCAAGCGGCACGATCAACGAGCGAATTCGGCGCGTGGATACATCAAGAAACTCGAAATCGACGCTCCAACGTTGAAATTGACATTTCCAGGCGGAATTCCGGGCACGTTCAATATTCTACGTAATGGCGAAGCGGTAAATCGCGTCGATCTTGATAAAGAGATTCCCGTTGATCCTGGGGAGCAAATCGTGGTTGTCGAGGTTCCGGGGCATGATCCGGCCGAACA
>JBGAOI010001200.1:0-2345 GCA_044221885.1 Polyangium sp. (in: bacteria) | reverse complement strand
CCGCTGCAACCCCGCCCGCCAATAATTCCGTCACGAGCGCCCGTTCTTCCTGGTAAAACCATAACGACGCGGCTTTCACCGCCGGGTTCGCACAATGAAACAAATCCCGCGCGTGCGCCCCGCTCGATGCTTGCGCCAAATACGCCTCGAGCCGCACTTGCATCACGTTCGCCAAGCGTTCCGCCCACGATGTATCGGTTCGCAACATCGTCGTACGCATCGCTTCGAGCACAGCTTCGTAGCGCGCGCGAGACAACGCCTCGACGATCGCTTCTTTCGACGGAAACTCGAGGTACACCGAACCGACTCCGATGCCCGCTTCTCGAGCCACATCGGCCACCGTCGTTTTCTGCGGCCCGTAGTGCTCCAAGAGCCGCTCGGCGGCCTGCAAAATCTGCTCGCGTCGCGCTGCTTCGGTCATCGCACCGTCCGTCGAACGAAGCACGAATTTGCCACGAATTTACCTGTCTTGACAAGCTTGTCGTGACCAACCTCGAAACACGCTACATCGTGTCGGCCGTCCGTGGCGCCATCGGGCCAGGGCTTGTTGGATCACGACGAATACCCGTGTCCGTGGTGGCCTTGGGTTTTCCTGTTGGTGCAGGCGTCGCTGGCGTCGTAGGAGCTGCGCTGGAAGTCGCAGGTGCCGCCTTCGCTGGCACGTTGGTTGGCGAAGCTGCCGTCTCCGTTCCCGATGGCGTTGGTGGCGACAAACTTGGCGGAGCCAGCACCGGTTGCTCGACGATCTTCGGCGGTTGAGCTGTAGGGACTTCCAATGTCGCGACAGGGACGACTGCATCTGCCGGCTTGGGGTCCGAATCGGCACTCTTGCCGCAGTTGAAGGCCCCCAAAAACAACGCACAGGCCAAAACATTCCAGGCCCACGGTCGAGACAAACCAGCGTTCACCATGCTGTTCATCTACCAGAACACACTCGCGACGTCACTGGCCCAGCACGACAACATCGCCAAGGAAGGAACTTCCAACGTTTTTTCAAAATTGCTTTGTGGTCAAATGAATAGGCAGCTCGCCAAGTCGTATCCTCAATCATTTGACCACAAACGAATGCGAATTTTGCAGTCGGCGTGTCCGGCAATTTCACGATCACAGCGGATCAGAGGGCAGGGTCATACCGAGCGCCGACGCGAGTGTCACGAGTTGTTGTGGCGTGCCGCAACCCAAGTGATCTTTTGACAAACGCCCTGTATGCCAGCGCTGGAGCCACGATGCTCCAGGATGTGTCGCTGCGACTCGACCGAAATTCTCACCTGCTTCCGCCACGATTCGCGCCACTTCTGCATCGAGTTTGTCCCGCAACACCGGAATCGTTGCCCGCAGATTCGTGGCCCAGTTCGTGATGGAATCGAGAACTTCTCGATCGAGTTCGGGATCTCGTAACGAGCGAATTTTTTTGTCGATTTGCTCGAACGTCATCGTGGCCCAGGGCAAGGTACGCAAGACGGGCGCTTGCCATGCCTGACGCACGCGCGCCCAATGATCCTCGCGCGCGGGCACCGACACGAGACGCATTTCGGGCAGCAGCAATCCGGTCAGACGCATCCCGTGACACGCTCCTGTGTCCAATCCGAAAATACGATCCCGCAACACGAGAGGTTCCGACCCAACGACGGAATGCCCAAACGCGATGGGAACATCGTCCTGGTAAAACTCGTACCAAGGTTTGTCCCCATATCGTTCTTTCAGCTTCGTATCGCCCGATGCCGTTCCGGCCAGAACGTCTTCGGGGACTTGATCGAGGGGCACGCCGGGATAATGTCCCCAATGCACCACGCGAATGTCTTCCCGTTCCCAATAATAGGGCAATGTCGCCAGCCACCGGACGTGATCCGCATACGATTCGCCCATTTGCAATTGCGCGACTTGCTGCGAATACGACAAAACGTTGCGAATGTGTTTTCGTTCGTGGTTTCCGACGATAACAACGCTGTTTTTTCGCCGCCGAAAGAATTCGACGACTTCGCCAGGTTCCGGTCCACGATCCACGAGATCGCCGACGCTCACGACGAGGTCATCGTCGCTTATGCCTGCTTTTTCCAGCAGATCGAGCATTTCAGCATAACAACCGTGAATGTCTCCAATGATCAGGGTGCTCGGCATGGTCGCTTCTCCTTGTGCGTTCCTTGAAATCGAACGTGCGCGCCATGTATGACGAGCCGTGGCGAATTGTACCCGGACAGCTTTCCGGACAGGTGCATTTTGAACGGGATTTGGAGGGATTTTGCGAATGCGATGCGCTGGGTTTCACCCAGACCCACCCGGGGCTCCGCGCCCCCGGGCCCCCCCCCCGGCCCCCCCCCGGCCAGGTGTTTGTTTGGGCGTAGGCC
>JBGAOI010000011.1:0-41993 GCA_044221885.1 Polyangium sp. (in: bacteria) | reverse complement strand
CTCACCGAAGTCGAACGTATTTGTCATCGCGTGTTGCTCGTCCGTGCTGGTGAAATCATCAAGAATTTGGATTTGCGAAATTCCGGGCCGCCTCGAATTCGTTTGGTCGTATCGAGCGAAAAAGACGTCGAAAAGGTTTTGCAATACGACAGCGCTGCGGAACGAATCCAAAGCGATTCGGAATTCCCGACGCTACTCCTGACGCCAAGCGAATCGATACCTGAATTCGTGCGCCGTCTCGTGGCGCTGGGTGTCGACATCGAGGAAGTCATGCCCGAGAAGCAGTCGCTCGAGAAAGAATTCCTGACGCTGTTTCGTTGAGTTGATGTGGCGTTTCTTCCCCGCCTGCACCGCTCGGTACTTCCTTCACACCCGTAAGACGTGTACCTTTCGATCCAGCATGTCTTCTGATGCCAACGATGTCCCCGAGAGGCTCGGTCGATACGAGATCCTCGAACGCCTTGCTTCAGGCGGCATGGGTGAAGTGTTCGTTGGGAGGTTTGTCGGACCGGGTGGGTTTATCAAACCGGTCGCGGTCAAACGCATTCATCCGCATTTGGCCGGCGATGAAGCGTTCATTCACATGCTCCACGACGAAGCGAACGTGGCCGCGGCCATTCGCCATCCCAACATCATTGCCACCATCGATGTGGGCTCCGAAGGCGCCAATCACTATGTCGTGCTTGACTACGTGAGCGGCGAATCGCTCTCACGATTGTTACGAGATCAAAAGAAACGGGGTTTGGCTTTCCCGGATTGGCTCGTGGCTTGGATCGGCGCAGAAACAGCATCCGCTTTGCATGCCGCGCACGAAGCGAGAAGTCTGACCGGCGAGTCACTCGAGATCATTCATCGCGATGTGTCTTTGTCGAACGTGCTTTTGTCCGACGCTGGGCATCCGATGCTCTTTGATTTCGGCGTTGCCAAAGCCGCGCAGCGTATGACGCAAACGACGGCCGGGGAGCTCAAGGGCAAACTCCCGTACATGGCTCCCGAGACGTTTCGAGGTGCCCCGGTCGATCGCACGGTCGATATCTTCAGTTTGGGCGTGATGCTCTACGAAATGGCGACGTCCATTTCGCCGTTTGCCCGAGGCAGCGACCTCGACACGATCACCGCATTGCAAAGCGCAGTGATCGAACTGCCGAGTCTCAAAATGCCAAACTCGACGCGTCCGTCGCTCGATCCGATCATCATGCGCACGATGGCGCGGGAACGTGCCGAGCGTTATCCGACCGCGGCCATGGTCGAACAAGAGCTGCGGGCGTGGGCGCGTGCGAATGGCGTCCCGCATGATGCTGCGAGCGCTGCTGCGTGGTTGGCCGAGAATTCTCCCGAGCGTTGTAACAAACGCAAAGCGTTGCTCGCGCGCGTGGCCAATGCGCCAAGCAGTTCGTTTTCCCGTTCGTCGCAACCAAACTCGTCGCGTTCCACTTCGGGGGCGACGCCGGTTCCAGGTAGTCGCTCGACGCCTTCGTACGACAAAACGCAAGCACTCGTCGGACCGACGCCCACGCCGTTTGGACAAACGCCCGCGCCCGTGTCGCATCGATCTGGAGTGTACGGACAAACGCCGGTTCCATTTGGGCAAACTCCGGCGCCCGCGTCGCATCGGTCTGGCGTGTACGGACAAACGTCGGTGCCGCATCCGATTACTTCACCGTCGTACGATCGGACGCACGCTTTGGTTGGGGCGACACCCGTACCCATGGGACAAACGCCGATGGATCTCGCGCCGCGTACGGACGCGTCGATTCCTGGTGTCGCACCGTTCGAAGCGTCGGCGTCCCGGCCCAATTTCATGACGCCTCCGCCTCCTGCGAAATCGGCAACGTCGCTGCACGTGCTGCTGGGCGTTGTGTCAGCGCTCGCGATTGGCGCGATCGTGGTGCTCGTCTTCGTGTTGTCGCGGGAGAAACCCGAGGCGAATGCGGCCACGCAGCCACCGCCCGATCCGGTTGTATCGGCGACGGTTGCAGCGACCACTCCACCGCCGTCGACGCCCGCTACGGAGGCGTCTGTGTCTGCTTCGACAAACGCTGGCTCGAGCGTTGCAACTCCAGCGAAAACGGCATCGAGGACGGGGCCACGAACGGCACCTGCTCCGGCGCCTGCGCCAGGTCCGGCAAACACGACGAAAAAAGGTGGTCCTCTCGTCAGGAGTTACGATTGATGACTTCACGGCTCCGGCGAAGTGCGTTTTCGCGTTGGTTTGTCTTGGCACCATTGTGTACGCTTTTGCTTTGTGCTGCGCCGGCATGGGCGGCTGGAGGCAAATCGTCTCCGGAAGAGCGTCAAGCGCGGGCTCTCTTTGATCAAGGATTGGCGTTGAGTGACGAAGGCAAGTGGGCCGAGGCGCTCGAAGTGTTCAAGAAATCGGACGACCTCCAGCATTCCGCGAACGTGCGTTACAACATGGCCGTCACGTATCGAGCATTGGGTCGATATGTTGAAGCCAAACGATTGACCAATGACCTTCTGAACCGCGGCGTCGACGACAAACCGTTGAAACCTGCGTTGGAGAAGGAAGTGCAGAAGCTTCATGATGAAGTCGCGCCGAAAGTCGTCGTTGCGGTCATCAAGCGCAGTCCTGCCGATGCCACGGTCGAGATCGATGGCACTCTGCACATCATCGGCAGTGATGGCCGCATCGAACTCGATCCGGGCAAACACGTGTTTGTCTTGAAAAAAGATGGTTATGACACGGTGACCGTGTCCAAATCGCTCGAAGGGGCGGAAGTCGACGTGGTTTTGACGGCGCCGAAAACAAAGATCGCTGCGGTCACTCCGGAGACTCCGTTCTACAAAAAAGGCTGGTTTTGGGGAACAGTCGGAGGCGTTGTGGCTGCTGGCGCGGCAGTAACCATCGTGGTTCTCGTGACGAGTACCGATGGAGCGACGCCCGCGGGACCGCCACCGAGTACCGTTGGTCGCGTCATACCTGCGGCGTTTACCGTGAGGTTTTGATGCAACTGCAACGCCTCGTTCGTCTTGGAACGTTGTTTGTCCTGGCCACCGCCGCGAGTGTTTCATTTGCGGGTTGTGGGTCAGAAACCGTCAAGGATCCGAGCTACGTGCGTGTCGAATTCGTTCCGGCACTTACGGCGGTGACGATTCCAAAAGCTGTCCGAGTTGTCATAACGAACGAAGTGACAAAGGCGTTGATTGCGAGCTTGTGCGTGAATATCGAAGGTCCGCAAGGGATGACCACGGCGAGTTTCGTGTTGCGCCGAGATGTAGGAAAGCCGGCGACAGACCGAATCTCGCTCGAGGTCAGCGCGTATGACTCCATTGCGGGCCAAGAAACGGCTGATTCGGGCAAGGAGTTTGCCTGTCCAAGCACGTTGCCCGCAGAGATTGGTGAGAAGCGCAAGGTGACGATCGACTTCTGCGAAGCGGAAGCGCGCGCGTTGGTGTTTCACGTTGGGGCTGTTTGTTGCGATGGTGCAGGTGGTGCAGGCGGCGCGGGTATGTGTGGCTGTGTGTCCGGGTTCGTGTGCGGCGTGGGTCTCACCAGCGCAGGAAAGGTGTGTGGCCCTTCCGAATGTTGCAGTGAGTCAATTTCGTCGTGTGCGCTCGATATTTGACGTGAAGGTCCCATCTTGTGTTTGCCCATTGAATCGACGACGATCATTGGATGCAGCGTCGTAGATTTGGAGTTGTACACCGTGGGTTTGTCGTAGCGATATTGATGCTCTTGCTGCTCGTTTTTGGGACGCAATGTAGTCCTGAAGTGCGTGTGGAATCAGCAACCGATGTTTCGCTCGTCTTGGGCATTGGCGCCAAATGCGCCAATCAGTTGAAATCCGTCACCGTCGAAGTGCAAACGGCGGGACAAGTGGATTTCAAGGAAACCATTCAAGTGACCAGTACGGGCGAATTGCCGCTGGTTCGTCGCTTTCAGCAAGAATTCAAAGAAGGCGTTCAGCATCGTGCCGTGGCGACGTTTGAATTCGTTCCCGATGCAATGAATGCCCAAGCGACGTTATCCTCGACGTTGGCCGCGTTGTTTCCGTCAGGTTCGACGGGCCGAATCACGTTGAGTTTGCCCTGCGTTTGTCTAGGTGTGTATTGTGACACTGGTTATTCATGTGCCGAGCTTCCCGAGGGAAGCGGCCAAACGCAATGTGTGAGTGACGCGAGTTGCGGGGACGGTACGTGCAGTTCGGGTGAAGATTGCTCGTTTTGCCCGCAGGATTGTGCGTGCAGTTGTGGCGATCACTTGTGCACGATGGGCGAAACTTGCAGCAGTTGTCCCGGCGATTGCGGTTCTTGTTGCGGCAATGGTCAATGTGACAACGCGGAAACGTGTTCGACCTGCAAAGCGGATTGTGGTGCGTGTCCGGTCTGCAAGAATGGCGTTTGCGAGAATGGCGAAACGTGTTCGAATTGCAAAGACGATTGCCCTTGTCCATGTGGTGACGGCACGTGCGGAATGGGCGAAACGTGTGGAAATTGCCCTGTCGACTGCGGCGCATGTTGTGGCAACAATGTTTGCGAAGCGGGCGAAACGTGTACGAGCTGTTCGGCTGACTGTGGTCAATGCATCGTTTGCGGCAATGGCGTGTGCCAAACAGGCGAATCCTGCGGCAATTGTCCTGCAGACTGTAGCTGTCCTTGCGGTGATGGCACGTGCTCAGCCGTCGAAAATTGCAACACGTGCCCAACCGATTGCGGCACATGTTGCGGGAACGGTGCGTGCGAAGCCGGTGAAAATTGCCAGGCGTGTCCCACGGATTGCAACACATGTTGTGGCAATGGTGTGTGCGATGCGGGCGAATCATGCGGGACTTGTCCCAGTGATTGCTCGTGCTGTGGCAATGGTGTTTGCTCCAATGGCGAAACATGCGAAACGTGCGGTAGCGATTGTTTCCCAACATGTGGAGACTTCGTTTGCCAATGCGGTGAAACTTGTGCGGGCTGTCCTAGCGATTGCGGCGGGACGTGTTGCAATTCCGCGTGCGGCGATGGCGTATGTCGGTCCGAATGTGGCGAAATTCCGTCGACGTGTGGTGCTGATTGCGTTGGGTGCGGCGACTCGATATGCATGCCCGGAGAGTATTGCTGGAATTGCCCCAGCGATTGCGCGCCTGTCTGTAATGACGGCTTGTGTGTATGCGGGGAAGACGTCGCATCGTGTCCTGGGGACTGTTACGTCGAGATGTGCTCCAATGGATTCTGCGGCCAGAATGAAGATACGTGCAATTGCCCGCAAGATTGCCCAGGAACATGCTGCACGAATTCCTGCGGCAATGGTACGTGCGAGCCTGAGTGCAATGAATTCATCGACGGCTGCACGGACGATTGTGGTTGCTCCGGCTACTGTGGTGACTTCATGTGCGACGTCTGCGAATCCAACAATTGCTCGTGCACGGATGATTGCGGCTTCTGTCCGTAATCCATTGCGTGAGCCGTTCCCGTCCACGAATACCCTCCCATGAAATGACCCGACGCATCGATTGACACGAATCTCAAAACGTGTTCAACCTCGATGCGTCATGCGTCGAATTATTGCGCTCTCGAGCGTCCTTCTGTTTGGTTGCGGGTCGCCCGCGCCCGTAAAAACCACGATTGACACTCCCAAGTCAGGAGCGCAAACGCCCATTGCGGCGCCGCTTACGGCCGAAAAAGCCCATGTGTTCATTCTCGACGCGGAACGCTTGGCATTTCCCGAACGTTCCCGCACGTGGCATGCTTGGGCCGTCGATTCTGCGCAACCCTTGTTGCAAGCACACGCCTTGACGCAATTGGTTTGGCAAGAAGATGCCGAACGGTTTTCGCTCGCGATCAAAGCGCTCGAATCCGCCTATCCCCGCGTGCGAACCGTGGCGGGTCGAGTTCTCGCAGACAGTCCGCCTTCTCCAGCTGTTCGTGCCGCTCTGCTCGATGCATTGCAAGCGGCGACTGACGAAGAACGTACGGCGATTGTCTGGTCGCTCGTATTGCAAGGAGAAAAATCCGTGGCGCCCAAAGCGCTCGAGGAGTTGCGTCGCGGGAGTTTGTCCAAAGCAACTGAATTGGACGGGCGAGGCGCTTATGACGCGCGCATGTTGAGCCGACTCTTTTCGTTCGATGAGGTTGCTGCGCTCCGCACAGATTCCAATGCCGATGTTCGAAAGCTTGCCGCAATAGGTTTGGCCGAGCAGGTGGAAGCGCCGGCCGTGGACGGTCTCATACAATTGGCAAAAGATTCGAGCGACGATGTCAGTGCAATGGCTGCGGCAGGGCTTGCTCGACGCACAGACAAACGCAGTCACGAAGCTTTGTTCGAAGGATTGCGCAGTGCGAGCCGGGAACGCCGAGAGACATGGCTGGAGCAGATTCGTGACCTGGCTGGAGGTCCCGGACTGGTGCTCGTTTTGTCGACCGTTGCCGACAAACCCGATGAAACGGCGTGGTTTCAAACAAGACAGATCTTCGGATTCTTGGAAAAACTGGAAGATCCACGCGCCGCAGAATCCCTGCTCGTTTGGGGATCGGTACCCAAGCGACATGCGCATTGGGCGGGCGAAGTCGGAATGCGATTGGCGGAAGTGGGCGATCTGCGGGCTGCGAAATTGCTCGGTGCACGTTTGCGTCATGAGCCAAGCAAATTGTATTCCCAAGAAAGATTCTGGGAAGCGGACGCTGGCGGGCACTTGTCGCGTACGGATCTGCCCCGCATTGCGGCTGCAAGAATGCTCGCGGACTTGGCCGAAATTCACCAAGACAAACATGCCGAACTGCTCAAAGCGGCTGAAGACGCAACGTTTGAATGGATCGATTCGCGTCCCCAACCGCATGCCAATGGGTTGCGGTTTTTGGCGCGAGCTGGATCCACCAAAGCCCTGAAACAAATGCGAGAATGGGCATTTCCGTCGGATCCATTGCCAAAAAAGGGGGCAATGCCACCATTTCCGGTTGTATTCGAAACCGCTCAAACGGGCCTGCGTTACATTGGGTTACGTAAAGACGAACAGTCCTTTCCAAAACTGCTGGAGCAATTGCAGCGAAAAAAGGACAAAACGCTCGACATTACGCAGGATGGCCTCGTGGATGGCGGTCTGGCCATGTTGGGCATGAGTCTTCGAGCGATCGGGTATGGTGCGGCAAATGGCCTTGCGCATTGGCGCGACCCGCGAGCGGCCGTACCTCTTATGACGTTCATCGAAGATGAGACGTGGCACGAAGAAGCGCGCCTTTCCGCCTGCGAAGCGCTGGCTTGGTGTGCGGACGACAAAACGATGGCCGAGGTCACACGCAAAGCGCAGGCCTTGGGTTCGTCTCAGGATGCAAAGAAAAACCTCATCGGCGCGTGTTATGCGACGACGTTGTCCACGCGATCGGCGCCGAATCTCGTTGCCCAATGGGTCGATGGGCTCGTTCCTGCATTGACGCCGGATCTGCGAATGGCGTTTGGTCGAGCGATAGGTGTTTCGGGGTTTGACGCAGGAATTGAAGGAAAACTGCTCAAAAAGTTGGAAAACGCCGAACTGCGCCACGCGGCGGCCTTGGCCCTGATGCTGGGTGGGACATCGGATGCAGCGGCTCGTGCAGTGGCTACGGTCGCGTCGTTTGGAACCAACGACCTCACAGCGCTGAAAGATCACTATTATCGAGCATTCGGGTATTGGAATGAACTCGATTTCGAGAGCGGAAATATATACCGCTGGGTCCGCAATGCGGCCGCCATGGTGCACGTGGAGGTCGCTGGAGTTCGGCAAGAATGGGTTCGACAACGATTGCAAGGTCAATTCGAGAACTTGCGTTTCGACAATGGCCCGCATTCGGAAACGCGCGTTGTTTTGCGCAGCAAATTGATCAAGGATGCGCGATCGGGGAACGCGGAGCGCAAAAAGGGCGCACTGCTCACGCTCGCTTTCATGAGCGAACGAGGCGTCTTGATGGCATTACAAGACGAACCTGGGGAAACGGGACTGTGGGCACGCCGCGCATTGCATCAGGTGCAAAATTCGGTGCCCATACCAGCAGAATAAGCAGGGTGGGGAATTTGGGTGCGGTGCAGAGAATGAGTTTCCAATTCTCGAGCGCGCCGTCATCCGATGTGGCGCGTCGGGCCGAAAAATTCGCGTGCAGTAGCACGATTTTTCCGCACGCTATCTTTGGCCGTCACATCGCGTTAGGCTTCGCGACCGACCCATGAAAATTCCGCTACTTCCAAATGGCTCCGTGATCAGAACCCCACGTTTTGCCGGTGCAACTCTGGCTGCGTTACGTCGTGTTGCGGAAACGCGCGGTGGCGACGCTGCACTGCGTGCTTTCATCCGCACGACGATGGGAATCGATCGTTTGATCGAAGTGCCGGAACGATTTCGCGGACCTTTGCCGATGCAAATGCGACCTTTGCCGGGCCGTCCGCCCAGAACCCGCCCCGAAGCTCAGCGACCTTCGCCCAAAGCCGAAGGTTGGCCCTACACGGTGCATTCGTTTGCGTCGGCCTATCGAAGTGGAAAAGTTTCTCCCAATGACGTTGCGGATCGTGTGCTTGCGCGTCTTGACGAACTCGGTTCGCGACGTCCATGCATGAACATCTTGGCCGCCAAGGATCCAGGAAAAACCTTGATCCAAGCTGCAGAATCCGCAGAACGATTTGCTCGAGGTTGTCCGTTGGGAGTTTTGGACGGCGTCCCGTTTCTCGTAAAAGACCAATGCGATGTCGAGGGTTTGTCGACACGAGATGGTTCCATTTGCGAGCCAGATGTACCGGCGGAGCGAGATTCGACGATTGTTGCGCGATTGCGACGGGCAGGAGCTGTATTTGCAGGAAAAACCGTCCTCACATTGTGGGGGATGTCGCCCCTAGGCAACAATACGGATTACGCAATGCCCCACAATGTACACGACCCAAATCGATTTGCCGGCGGATCTTCTACCGGATCAGCCGTAGGCGTAGCGTTGGGTTTGTCGCCCATTGCCATTGGCACGGATGGCGGAGGGTCGATTCGAATTCCTGCGTCACTCAATGGTATTTTCGGCATCAAACCGACGTTCGGTCGTGTCGGTCGTGATTCCGAGGCATGTAGCTCGGTTGCGCATCTTGGGCCGATTGCGGCCTGCACCGAAGATTTGGCCACTTTTTTGGATGTTGTGGCATCCGAACCAGATCCTGATGATCCGACCACGTTGTGGGCTCCATCCTTGCCTCCGGGCGGATTCGGGGTTTTTCTTGGCAGCGGAGTTCGCGGATTACGCATCGGCGTGGACGAACTCGAATTGCGCCAGGCGGAACCCGAAATTGCTCGAGCTGTCGAGAACGCACTGCGGGCGCTCGAAAAGGATGGTGCAGAAATCGTTCGGATCGAAATTCCCTTGGCTCGTTATGCCGCAGCCATGGGTTATTTGACCATTTCCCCCGAAGAAGTCGCAGCAAAACGCGACATCTTGCTTTCGAAACGTACGGAATTGCCAGATGACGTTCGCCTGATGTTCGCCATCGTCGAAGGTTTTTCCTGTGGCGAATACCTGGATGCTCAACGGCTGCGTGCTGGGTTGCGTCGAGCCATGGCCGAACTCTTTTGCGATGTCGACGTCATCGCGTTGCCCACGACGGCGATCACGGCGCCGCGTTATTTGGAATCCGAAGAGCGGATGCCCATCAGTGATCCAAGTGCGATCGATGGTCTTTGTCGCTTCAATTTTCTCGGCAACCTCACGGGACTACCTGCGGGGACCGCGCCCATTGGTTTGGACTCAAAAGGTTTGCCCATCGGGATCCAAATCGTGGGGGACGCTTGGGACGAACCCACGGTCTTGTCGGTCCTGGCGCACCTTGAAAACGTCGGCTTGGCCAAGGTCAAGAAGCCGGCTGGCGCAATGGATCTACTCGGATGACAAACACACGGCGGTCGAAATTGTTGCTAAACCAAGAGATTTGGCGCCGCTGGTCGAGGGTTCGTTTCCCTTGTGCACGTGAAGCTTGAAGCGCGTGTCCAAGCGCCGTATGTAAGAGCATCCTGTCGGAGTGAATCGAATGTCGGAGAACTCGGAAGAACCCGGAGTTGCCGTAGATGAAGCGAGGGTCGAGCGAGTGCTCGAAGCCTTGTCGCTTGCATCGGTAGGGGCATTCGAAGAAGCGATCGCGTTGTCTGGCGCGTTGTCAGAAGATCGTTTCGGAGCGCTCGAGGAAAGCCTTTTGGTGCTCCTGCGCGAGCTGAAACAGACGCGCGAAGAACACGACAAGGCGATGAGTCAACTCGAAGCGTCGCGTCGAGATCTCGAAGAACAACTGCAAACGATCGAACGTCAGCGCATCGCGATTCGCGAGCTCAGTGTGCCGATCATCGATGTCTGGGATGACATCATCACGCTGCCTCTCGTGGGCGCGATCGACAGCGCGCGAGCTGCCGAGATGACAGAAAAACTCTTGCACCGAATCTCGGATCGTGGCGCGGACTATGTGCTGATCGATCTCACCGGTGTAGACATCGTCGACACGATGACGGCGGCACATTTGGTTCGTCTCACCCATGCCGCCAAACTCCTCGGCGCGCGTTGTGTCCTCACGGGTGTGCGTCCCGAGGTCGCGCGAACACTTGTCGAGATCGGTGTGCACCTTGGCGGACTCATGACCTTGCGCACGTTGCGGGACGGCTTGCGTGCTTGTCTCGCGTTACGCCAAACCGATCGTCGAGCGGCGCGTACGTTCAAGAAAAACCGACAAGCCAAAGAACGTGCTGCCGAAGACGCAAGCCGAGCCGATCTTCTCGCGACCGCCGACGACGAATGATCGTTAGGCAGTAAAGACAAACTCACGAGCGTGAAGAGCGTTTCCGTGCACATGCCAGTGCGCAGGCCAAGCTCCGCGCGAGATGGATGCTCGGGACGTAAATCCATTCGTCGCCTCGTCCGTCATGAAATTTTTGTGTCGTCCACATTTTTTCCGATCAGTCTGAGAGCCTGCGGGCATTCTACCCACGTGACCTCGATGTTCGCTCTCTGCGCTGATTCGTTTGGAGCACGTCCCAGCTTGGGTGTGCTGAGGAGGTTCTCGTCATGAGCCTCGTGATGGACGCCAATGTTGATGCGTTGACGGACAGCGACGTCATCGAAGTGGTTGCGGATCATTCCGCGCAGGCTTGCAGGCACACGAACACGGTTCGATTCCGGGCGATGTTCGAGGAACACTTCGATCGCGTTTGTGTAGCGCTGCGCCGCTTTTGTGTTCCGACGCGTGAGATTGAAGATGCTGCGCAACAGGTGTTTGTCGTGGCTTGGAACAAACTTTCGAACATCGAGCCGGGGCACGAGCGTGCGTTTTTGCTTGGGACGGCTTGGAACGTTGCAGCGCATTCGAAGCGAACGCATTCGCGGCGACGTGAGGTTTCTGGTGAAGACGACCGAACTTGCGAGCTGATGGATCCGGGCTCGCGAAGTGATGACCTCGTTGCGGAAAAACAAACGCGCGCGCTTCTCGACAAAGTGCTTTCAGAAATGCCTGAGGAACTGCGGGTCGTTCTTGTTCTGCACGAACTCGAAGAACTTTCGCGTGAAGAGATTGCGTTGGCTTTGGGGTGGCGTCCAGGCACGGTGGCTTCGCGTCTTGAACGTGCCCGTCGTGAGTTTTCTCGTTTGTCTGCGCGAGCGCTCGAAGGACCCGGAGGTCGGTCATGAGTGAGCTTGTCGTGACGAACACTCCGCGACCGTTGTCGGGTTTTGGGGGCGATCCTGCCGCTTTGCTCTTGCGATCGGCGCGGGCCGACGCGGTGCCAGCGGGAGCGAAAGATCGCGTGCGAGCGCGTTTGGGCATTGCCGAATCAATTGTCGAGTCAAACAGTGTTCCCAGCGTATCACCGACGCCGCAGACGTTGCCGACGCATACATCGAGCAAGCGGAGCAAACGAACGCGGAAGATTGCTCCCTTGATTCCGTTTCAGCATTTGATTTCGACGCCGAAGCCTTGGGCGATGCGAAAAGCGGGGGCTGCGGCGGTGGTGTTTGTCCAAGTTGCGGCGATGGTGGCGGCGTTGTTCATTCGGCCATTTCCGAAATTCGAGACGGTTCCGGAACTCGCTTCTGAAAACCGAGACGAACCGGAACTCGTGTTTTTTGCGCAATCAAAGACGCACAAAGAATCGAAACATGCGGCAATCCGTTTGCCCGCAGCCGCGCCCAAAGGAAACTCCGGTCGTGGTTCGGCTGGTTTGTTCCGGCCCGCATCATTGCGGGAACCGTCATTGTTGAAAGAATCGATCGTCGCGGACGAACACGCGGGAGCTTTGTCGGAGCGAATTGACCCTTCGATTCTTGCGAATGCCGCAGAAACGTCATTGTCAGTGGAATCGGCGTCGCGAGCGGATATGGACGTTTCGAGTCCGATGGTATTTCAATCGGGAATGACGCAGCCCATACGTACTTCGGGTGTCGACCCGGCCTATCCGATGCGGGCACGTATGCGAGGCATTACGGGAACCGTGGTCATGCGTTGCGTCGTAACGGCAACGGGTTTGGCGAAGAATTGCATGATTTTGAAATCGCCAGCGTATTTGGATGAAGCTGTATTGACGGCAGCACAGTCGTGGCGTTTTACGCCGATCGTTTGGCAAGGTCGTCCGGTATCCGTGAACTACGTATTCAAATACAAGTTCCAGCTCGGATAAACGCGATTTTAACTGCGCATTCGTGAAATAGCGAAACGCTTGCGTTTCGACAGGAGGTTCTCATGTTCGAATCGGCCCAGGGCCGTTCCGAAGCGTCATCGTCACGCTTTGGAACGGGAGCTATTGTTTCCGGTTTGGTGCACGCGCTCGTCGCGGGACTGGTTTTCATTGTTCCAGGAAAAACGAAAGCGCAGCAAGAAGAAACCGCTGCGCCCGTGATTGTCGAATTTGTTGCGCCCAAACCCGCGGGAGGAGGATCTCCAGGCCCAGCAGAACCCGCGCCCAAAGAGGCAGCGCCAGCGCCCAAACCCAAGCCGGCTCAGGTGCGTATCCAAGACAAACCAGTTCCTGAGCCTCAAACGCAGCCGGAGCCACAACCGCAAAGCCAAACGTCGGAAACGCAGCCGTCGAATGATACTGGACCTGCGTCGAATGCACCGGGTGGTGGGGAAGGCGGAGCCACTGGGGGCGGGACAGGAGGAGGCACTGGGGGAAATGGTCCAGGAACTGGCAATGGTTCGTCCGAGCCTGCGCCGACGTACACGGTGATCAATTGGAATTCAAAAATGGAGCGTCCGGTGCTGATGGGTGGCCCGGCGCAACCCGAGTATCCGCGGAGTGCGATGCTTCAGCATCGTGAGGGCACGGTGATTGCGCGATGCCGCATTGCGACGGACGGAGCCGTTCGCGATTGTCGTATTGTTTCCGGCGACGTCATGTTGCAAGACGCAGCGCTGGATGCATTGAGGCGACAACGTTATCGACCGGTCATGTTCGAGGGCGCACCGGTGAGCGTTTGGTACATGTTTCGCTTCACCTTCAAATTGCAGTGAAGCGCGATGGCGGAAGCCTAGGCGACGGCCACACCAAACAACCCCAATCCAGACAATGTCGTTTCACATGTGATGGGCGTCAATCCTGCGGCCGTGAACACGGCGCGAAATCGCTCTTCGTTGAATCGCCCAAACGTTCGCGAATAAAATCGCCACAACGTCATAGCCAAGACAAACCGCGGGTCCTGCAACACTTGGCCAGAAATCTCCGCAGGAATATGCGTTTCGAACGTGCTCGCGCTGGGTTCGAGAAACGCACAACGTCCGCCGGGACGCAACACGCGTTTGACCTCGCGTAATACAGCGTCGGCATCGGGTAGCAAATACAAGAAACTGTGGCCCGTCACCGCGTCAAAGGACTGATCCGGAAATGGCAAGTGCGTGGCATCTGCCCGGACAAACTCGACGCGGTGGCCATTCGTTTCACGTTTTCGCCAGAATTCAGCCAAATACAACATCGTATGGCTCAAGTCGAGGCCCACGATTTCCGCATCCGGCACGCGGTCGAGCATGCCGAACGCGCTGATGCCTGGGCCGCAACCCAAATCGAGCACGCGATGGCCCGGTTTGACCTGGGCTTGGTCCACCAAATCCGCGCAATGGGAACGCCAGGTAGGTGAACGCGTCATCAATGCATACCCGAGCGCACCGACTTCGAACGTTACATTCGCAAAGCGCTTTTTGATGCTTCGGAGCAATTCACGCACGAGGATTCACCATTTCCCGTTGAGATGGGGTTGTTTTGCACGACAGACAACCGCCGGCCCGTGTAAGATGATCAGCTTGCGGCGGCGTCTTGCACATCATCGATTGCATCGACGACGATTTGACCATCTTCGACGGACAAGAGGGCGACCGATCCCGAGGGCAATTCGCCCCGCAAAATCATTTCGGCAATGGGCGCTTCGACATGGCGCATGATGGCGCGTTTCATGGGACGCGCGCCGAGTCCCTCGTCAAACCCGCCTTCAGCCAACAAGACGTCAATGACCGCCGGTTCTGCGTCGAGTCGAATACCACGTTCGAAGAGTGAGCGACCCAATTTGGCCAAAAGACGTCGTGCCACTTCTTCGACTTCGCTTTTGCCCAGCGGGCCAAAAACCAGCACTTCATCAATGCGGTTGTAAAGCTCTGGTGGAAGTGCGGAACGCGCGGCTTGAAGCATTGTAGATTCGAGTTTGTCTCCGGAGACTTTGCTGGCATTCCGAGAAAAACCCACCGTTCGTTCACTTTTGAGCGCCATGGCTTCGGCAGCGCCGAGATTACTCGTCATCACAATGACCGTATTGGTGAAATCCACGCGCCTTCCGCGTCCGTCCGTCATCCGACCTTCATCGAAAACTTGCAGAAACGTTTCGAGCACGTCGCGATGAGCTTTTTCGATTTCATCGAGCAAAATCACTTGATACGATCGCCGTCGCACGGCTTCCGTCAATTGTCCTCCGGCTTCATGGCCAACATATCCTGGAGGAGCGCCAATCAATCGAGCCACTGCGTGCGCTTCGCTGTATTCGGACAAATCGAGGCGCGTCATGGCATCGGGTGAATGAAACAGGGTTTGCGCAATCGCCTTGGCGGTTTCTGTTTTTCCGACACCCGTGGGACCTAGCAAAAGGAACGTACCCAGTGGTCGTTCCGCACGAATACCGGCCGCGTTTCGTCGCAACACGCGAGCGATTTTTCCAAGTGCTGTCGAATGACCCACGACGGTCGAAGCCAAGTGTTTTTCCAAATTGAGCATGCGATCGCGGTCGGTTTCGAGGAGTCGTTCTTCCGGAATATCGGCTAAATTCGACACGATCGCTGCAATTTCTGCTGGCCCGACCGAAACCATTTTGGTTTGCGGTGCCGAACGTCGACGCATACGAGCGCCTGCGGCGTCCAAAATCGAAATGGCTTTGTCCGGAAGTGCGCGTCCCGGCAAATATCGCATCGACCACGAAATTGCGGAAGCAATACCCTCGTCCGTGTACAGGGATCGATGGTGAGCACCGAGCGATCGCGTGACTTGTTTGCAAAGCAAAAAGGCGTCGTCTTCGTCTGGTTCCTCAATGTATTGGACGGTAAAACGTCGGGCGAGGGCCGAATCCGATTCGATGTTTTTCCGGAATTCTTCGGGCGTGGTGGCGCCAATGATGCGCAATTCGCCTTTGGCCAAAGCCAATTTCATCTCGGCTGTTGCCTCGTCGAGACTTCCCGAAAACAATTCGTGAATCTCGTCGAAAAACAGGATGATTTTGCGGTCGGATTCGCGCATTTCCCGCAAGATCGTCGCCATTCGTTCCGCAAGCGCGCCTCGCGTTCCCGTGCCCGCAATGAGCTCCGAAACGGTAAGCTCGACCAGCAGCTTTGCGGTTTCGGGTTCGCGATTCCCTTCATCGGCCAAGCGATGGGCCAAACCTCGAACCACAGACGTCTTTCCTACACCCGCGGGACCGACGAGCAAGCAACTGTTTTGGTTTTTCTTGGCCAAGGCGTCGAGCGCCTCGTCGATTTCTGCTTCGCGTCCAAGCACAGGATCAACTTGTCCCAGCGCAGCCATGTGCGTGAGGTTTTTCCCGAGCGTACACAACGTGGGCGCCTTCGCGCGGTCGAGCGCGAGCGCGTGGGCACTCGTCACGCGAACCCCGAGCGGCGGGGATGTTTGTCCCGAAGTACGCTCTTTCTCCACGACGGGTTTCGCCGGAATCGGCAAAGAAACCGGGATCGCCGTTGCTGCTGGAGGTGTTGGGCTGGCGTAGGTAGCGTTTGTCGGGGTTGGGTTTGGCGTGGCCGCCGGAGGCACTGTCGGCGTTTTGTTCACCGTCCGATCGGGAACAGGCTTCGCGGGCGGCGGAAACAGCGGAACCGTTACACCCGTTCCCAAGGGACGTTTGGCCGGTTGTGGTGTCGTGGGTTTGTCGTTCTCGATGCGCAGAGGCGCGCGTGCGGACGTCGCGGTTGGCTCGGCCGTGGTCGTCTTGCCATTCGACGTACCGAGAGACAAACTCCGCCGCGCGGCAACGACGCCCAGCGACAACTGCATCGCCGCCGTACGCAGGCGTGACGTGTCCACGCCCGCTTGAACGAGCGCACGATGGGCCGCTGAACTGCGATCCGCGAGCAACGCAAGCAAAAGATGCAACGCGTTTGGCTCTCCAAACGGCGCCCGTTTGCCGAGGTCTTTCGCCGCAACGGTCGCGCGAGCCAAAGGATCTGGACTGTCTTCGTCGAACGATCGTCCCGCCTTGAGCAACGCGTCTGCGTCGAGTCGCCGCTCGCGAAGAAGCTCGCCCGCTTGACCCTCACGCGACGCGATGGCCGCGAGCAGGTGCACGCTCGTGGGGCGTTCTTTGCGTGAAGCTGCAAGGTCTTGCGCAAGCTTGCGCAACGTGACGAGGTCGGCTTGCGTGCCTGCGTGCGTGCGGAGAGTCGTCATGGTTTTGAGGGCGTCGCATGCTCCGCGGCATCGGGGCAAATTTTCTGCATCAACGATCTGGTATTCGTCCGCGAGAAGCCTTTTCGAGTAGCCTTCGCCGCATGTTTCGCGCTCGAATCCGCCACGCCGTTCGTCTGTGCTTCGGCTTCTTTGCTCTCGCGATGTTGCTGGTCACGTGGCGCGCCGAGGCTGACAGTGCCAAACGCATCTACGCCGGTATTTATCTGCGTGACGTCACGAGTTTTGATCAAAAGAACGGTGTTTTCGATGCAGACGTCGAGCTTTGGGCGAAGTGGATGGGCGACTTCGACAAAGACAAACTCGTCTTGACCAACGCGGCTACGGTCGAGCAAACATTTCTCGAAGAAGAACACGATGGCGATTGGCATTCAGCTCGTTGGCGTGTGCGCGGTACGTTCCGGGGGCAGTTTCCACTTCAGCGTTTCCCGTTTGATAACCAAACCATTGCCATTCTGCTCGAATTGCCAGAGCGACACGGTGAACTAACCGCGGATTTGGCGGCAAGCGGAATGGCCGAGCGATTCAGCATCACGGGGTGGCATTACGACCAGTCTTTTCGACCGACGCACGTTTCCGCTAAATATGCGTCGGATCTGGGAGCCGTGACTGGCGAGGGGGAACCGACCACGGTCCACCGCGTGGGATTCGAGGTGGTTTTGAAGCGTCCCTTGCTCATGGTGGCATTGAAGTTTTTCCTGCCGCTTGGCATCATTGGACTTGTGGCGCTTTTTGCTTTGTTTTTGGCGCCAGACTTGGTCGATGCGCGCACGAGTATTGGCGTGACGGCGTTGCTCGCTTGTTTCGCATTTCAATTCACCATTTCTGATAGCATGCCTTCCGTCGCGTACATGACCGTCGCCGATAGCTTGTTTGTCGTGGGCTACATTTTGTGCACCATCGCGTTGTCCATTTCGGTGATTGGTTATGGTCTGACGCGCAAAGGACGAGAAGCAATGGCTCGGCGTATCGATCGAATTGCGCAGTGTATCCTGCCAACTTCGGTGGCGCTTTCGGTGTTTGTTGTTATGCCACCTGCGGAACATGCTGCTCCGCGACAGATTGATCCTGAACCGACGGTGACGCGCGAAAAAACACAGAAAGATGTATTGCGTGTAGGCACTTCCGCATTGCCCACGATTTTCAGTTCTTTACTCAGTGATGGGATTTTCGGATCCATTGCGCGAGCCAAGGATCATGGGGAACGAGAACCAACACTCGTGGAAACGGTTCCTGGTGTTTCGAGCGACGCACTGCAATTTCTGCCCGGCGGACCGATGGTCGTTCATTGGCGATTACGCGAAGAAGCGAAATGGTCGGACGGAACGCCATTATCTGCGGCTGATATTTGTTTCGGCGTTGAAATGTCATCCGCAAAAGAGCGCAAAACTGAATGCAAGGTCGTCGGAACGCAGGAAGCCGTCATTACCTACGATGAACGAACGGCTCGTTCGCTCGAACCGCCGTTTTTTATGCCGAAACACGTTTTCGGACCGATTTATGCAGAAAAAGGATACGAGCCGACGCGTGAAGTTCAGCGAAAAACCCCAAGCCCTTCGTTAGGAGCCTTTCGCGTTGTTGAATTCGTCCCGGAGGAACGATTGGTGGTCGAACGAAATCCGCATTTTCGAGGTCCACCGGCGAACTTTTCGCGTATCGAAGTGAAAAAGTATGCCGACCGCGAAGCGCTGATCAAGGCATTCGAAAACGATGAAATCGATCTTCTCGTACCCAATTCGATTACGCCCGATCAAGCCGCCGAATTGGCCAAACGCCGGTCCGATGCCGTCATGATCAAGCCGTCGAATTTGCTGGTATTTCTGCAACCGGATCTATCGTTGCCGGCGTTTCGGAATCGTGAGACTCGCCGCGCCCTTTTGCAGTCTATCGATCGCGTACGCATAAGTCGCGAAGTGTACGGCGAAGCAGGACGGATTGCCCACGCGCCCTTGTCCAAGGGTTTGCCCAAAGGCGTTGTCGAGACAAACTACGACCCCGAAGCAGCGAAAAAAGTGCTCGAATCCGTAGCCAATTCGATTTCAGGACTTGTCTTGTCGCACAACAAGTCGCCCGTGGATACGAAAGTAGCCCAAATCATTCAAGAGAACCTCGCCGCGGTTGGAATCAACGTTTCGTTGAAACCTCTCGATACCATTTATCCGCTATACAAAAAGGCGTCCCACGGCGGACTCGTGTTGTATGCAGTTCGAGCGATGCGTGGCGGTGCACCACAGATGTATTGGAGCCTGCCTGTGGATGATGGGCAGTATCGGGACGAGTTACGCAATGTCGCTTATGACGATACCATTGCGACGATCGCGTCCCGGGAAAAACGGGCCTTGTATCCCGAGCGTCGAGAAGCGTTGCAAAATGCCTTGTTGGTTGCTTTCTCGGACCGTTTGCCGATGCTGCCGATTGTATTCGCGGCGGAGCGTCTGGTTGTTCGGCCAAACCTTCGTGGTTGGGAACACGACACGGTGCAAGATTTTGGGCAAGGTATTGATGGATGGTATTTCGTGGATCCTGCGAAATAATCACGGATTGATGGCCGATGAACGGCGGGACGTAGGACCTCGGGAGAGGGGCCCGCGGACTTCGGTCAGCCACGCATCCAAAGCAGTAACGAACGATGACAATTCCGTATTCACCCTGCCGATGTATTCACTGATGTTTTGCAGTTCTCCTTGACGGGCCTGATTTTCAATCTGTTGACACAAGGCCGCGACTCGTTCGCCCCCGAGATTGGCGCACGTGGACTTGAAACTGTGCGCCGTACGTTCGAGTGTGTTGGCATCTCCGTTTGCGAGCGTCTCTCGCAAAAGAGTAATCGATTTCCGACAATCGTCGTCGAAGGCTTTTCTTAGTTCGGTCAAGATGTCTTCGCCCGACAATTCAGCAAGCTGGCGCAAGCTCTCGGCTCGTTCGACTGCGAAAATGCGTTTTTCCGGAGTGGACGGCTCAGAAGGTTTGGGCGGGTTGGATACAGGCGTTTTTGACGGATCTTTTCGGATTCTTTTCGCGGCTCGCGTAAGGGCGGAGCGGAGCGTGACGAGTTCGACGGGTTTATTGACGTAATCGCTCATGCCTGCGGCGAGGCATCGTTCACGATCGCCGGCGATGGCATGAGCCGTCATCGCAATGATTTGCGGATGTGGAAAAGGGGACGGATGGGCCAGGATTTGGCGTGTCGCTTCGAGCCCATCCATTTCTGGCATTTGAACGTCCATCAGGACGACATCGTACGGCAATCGGGCTACGGCCGTGACGGCTTCGCGGCCATTGCCGACGACATCTGCACGATAACCTAGTTTTTGCAGGAATAGCAGCGCGACGCGCTGATTGACGGCGTTGTCTTCGGCAAGAAGAATGCGCAAAGGTTGAGTTTGTCCAAGCGATAACTTGGATTCTCGCGGAGGTGGAACGCGTGACGGTCGTACGGTGGAGAACAGTTCATTCAATTGTTGCGCCAGAACAGCTTCACGAATGGGTTTGCCCACGCGAAATGTGAGAGCTTCCTCCTCGATTGTATCGACGAATTTGGACACATGGCCCAGCAATATGCAGGGCAGGGGCCGCGCCTTTTGGGATGAACGCAATGTTCGAATGAGGTCGAGGCCATTCGCATCGGGCAGGGAATAATCGACAAGGGCGACGTCGCAAGGCGATTGACGTGCAGCGGCCACGGCTTCAACGCCATTCTTTGCGAATACGGCCATCATTCCCCAGGTTTCCGCATATCGTTGAAGAATGGCGCGACTTCTCGTGTTGTCATCAACGATGAGCACTCGTTTGCCCAAAAGATTTTGTGACGTCCGTGTCGATGTCACCGGCGTGGGAGCAACGGCCACAGGCATGGCAAAAGAGAACGTACTGCCCTTGTTGGCCTCACTCTCGACGTGAATCGTTCCGCCCAAGCGTTCCACGATTTGCTTGCTGATGGCTAGCCCAAGTCCCGTACCGCCATAACTACGATTCGTTGCGGCATCTGCCTGACCGAATGGTTTGAATAGACGCTCCATTCGGTCCGACGCAATGCCGATCCCTGTATCTTTGACGAATACTTGCAATTCTACGTTTTCGTCGGATAACCGTTTCGAGCGAACTTCGACGACGACTTCGCCTTCCGTCGTGAATTTCATGGCATTGCCAACCAAATTCACAAGCACCTGGCGAATGCGACCCGCATCGCCGATGACTCGCTCTGGAACATCGTGATCGACATCGACCAAGAGATCCACGCCCTTATCACCGATTCCGGCAGCCACGATCTCCACGGCTTCGTCGATGCATTCTCGAATATCGAAAGCATATCGTTCCATTTCGAGCTTTCCCGCGTCCAGCTTCGAAAAATCGAGAATGTCATTGATGATAGACAATAAATGGCTGCCCGAACTTCGAATAGTTTCGACAAACGATTGCTGCGTTGGGTCGAGCGGCGTATCGAGCAAAAGCCCGGTCATACCAATGACGCCGTTCATGGGCGTTCGGATCTCGTGGCTCATGTTTGCCAGAAACTCAGTGCGCGTTTTTGTGGCCGCTTCGGCTTCGACCAAATCGCGTTGCGCCTGTAATGCGCGCGTCATACTGTCACGCGTGCGTTTTGCAAACTGGTAGAACAAATACAGGGCCAGGCTGAGCCCCAAAATTTCGAGCGCCGACATTGTGACGCGCTCGACTCCACCAGGGGTTTGTTGGGCTGGTAGGTATTCCTCACCGATGACAATCAATGCGGCGTCCATGCCGGCAGCAATGATGAACACCTTTTGATTTTTCACAGTCAAATGCGGAATGGCGAGCAAGATTGCAATAAGAATTGCCACATGGAGCAGAGTGACACCAGAGCCGCGCAGAAAAAGCGCGCTTGGGCATACAGCCAAGATAATCGAGCCAAAAATCAATGCCGCGCGCTGACCATCGCCCACTCGAACTCGGCGACGAGCAATATGGCCGCAGATGCTTACAAGTGCGGCTATCAGACTTGTCAGACCAAATCTGAATTCAAGCGTCGCAATTGCAAGTATTGCATACCCCAGCGTGAAGATGGCAGCACCAAGCGTAACGAATGTCAGTTGGCGCAGCAGCAAATCTTGGTCCGACGCCGTCGGTTGTTCCTTGGATCTCATGGTGGACAACGATTTCTACGAGCTGGGAGAGGCGACGTCGTTGTTGTGCCTCTTCAATGCCGGAAAATGCGCCGTGATCCACGAATTTCGAGGTTCCTAGCGGCCTCGATTCCGTCATCTCGGCGGCATGCAATATCACGGAGTTTCATTGATGGCCACCCAAATGCGAAGTTAGGCAGGCGCGTAGCGCAACCAGATGATTGACCCGAGCCAAGGTTTAAGCGATTCTCCGCATGTGGTGAATCATTTTGCCCGCGGGACTGTCGAGGGGGAGCAATGAATCGACGCCAGGTGTTGAAAGCTGCTGGACTTGTCGCAGGATCATTGACCGCTGGGCTCGGTAGTTCGTTGTGGGGTATCAAGGTAGCTCGGGCATTTGGGGAAGTTCCAAAAGATGCCGAAGCGATTTTGATTCCGCCAGAGCGGCGCGCTGAAAACATACTGGAGATTTTTCTTTATGGAGGAGTCAGTCAATACGAATCGTTTTATTGCGTTCCATCCTTCGGGCAAGCTTCGAACACGCACTTGTATGCATTTTTGAACGACGGACAATTGCAAGCCGCAGTGGATAAATGTGGTTGGTCCGGGCCGTTGACCGAACCTTTTGCCGTCGACGCGAATGGGGTCATGGTTCATCTGGGACCGTTTGTCATGCCGCTACGCGAACGTCCCGATGTCGCTTCGAGAATGCGCATTTCGATTACTGCGCATGATCTCGAGCCACACGAAGGCGCCATTCCCCTGATGCTGGCGGGACGCGGATTGGGCCATCCTGCCTTGTCGGGGCTCGGGGCGCATATCCAACGATATTGCCTCGATCGGTATGCCGCGCCAAACCGCGCCCCGTACGCATATGCGCTCGTTGCTGCCGGATCGAATGGTTTGCCAACGGATAACATCCGCGCGGTTACCGCCATCGGACTGCATCCCGGTGCGGCTCGTCCGCTCATGATTCAAGTCGACGCGCCGGGCGATCTGAAACAAATGTTGGAGCGGCAAAACATTGCTGCTGTTCGGCCCCACCACGATGCGTTGATGCAACATTACATCGACCAATACCACGCTCGGTTGCGCTGGAAAAACCAAGGTTCGTCATTGCGAGCGCCGCGGCTTGGTGACGTGGAAGTTGCAGCCAAAGCCATGGCCAACGCTTCGGCCATTTCAAGCGTTTTTGCACCGGAGTTTTTTTTAGGCACGAGTGGCTCGAATTGCGGCGATAACGTAGCCACCGATGCGATGGCGATGAATTTGAATCTTGCCGCTCATTTGCTCAAACATCCAACGAGTCCAGCAAAATATGTATGCGTCGTCGATACCGGCCTCATCGGCTCCGATGGTGGCGGTGGTTATGATACCCACGTCGAAAATTCGTTCACGCAATCGCGAAATCTGTCGCATACTCTGAAACAACTGCTGGCGGTAATCAATCAACCTGGAGAAAACGATCCCGCGAAAATCGACCTCGATACGACCATGATCGTCCTCACGACGGAATTCGGACGCACGCCGTACAAACAAGGCGACAAAGGGCGTAATCATTGGCCCTATGGATTTCCAGTCGTATTTCTGGGTGGACCCGTTCGTTCTGACAATTCAGGGATCTTCGGTGCTTGTGGTGAAGACGGTTATGCGACAGTGGCTTCTTCGCCGCAGGAAAATCGCATTGCTGCATTGTTGGCCCTTGGTATTTGGCCGTTTGCCTCGGAAAGTTACAACGTATCCGACGTTCCTGGCGCCGGGACTGAAATCCAAGCCGTTCAATTCGTCCAGCAGCGGCAGCTTGGAGTGTCGGCATGAGAGTCACCACGTTGCTGGCCATTGCTACGATGGTGCTTTCAGGTTGTTTGTCCAACGAGAACCCGATTGTCTCGCCCAACGTCGATGCGGGTATCGAAGACGCGTCGAGTGAAGCTCACATGCCCATTCACGAATGGACCGAATGTCAGGCCAGCGACCAGGCGTGGGTTCGTCGCGCCATCTTTGCGTTGACCGGTCGCAAGCCGTGGGGACAATCCGAAGTGAAAGCTTTCACCGATCTCATTGCGGCGATTCGGAACGCGGATCGAGCCGAAGCCGGCGTCTTTGGCGAATTGAGTCCTGTTTTGTCGCCGACGGGCGAATCGCTCGCGCCTGCACGTGAAGTTGCGGCGAAAATCCTCATGCGGGATGAATCTTTTCGTCGCCGTTGGGGGGATTTTTTCATGGACGCTTTGCGCGTGACCCGTGTCGAAACGAAGTCATTCGAAACATGTTATGGCTCGCCAAACGCATCCTTCGCCGATGCCGGAAAACTCGCGGCGTGGGTGCGAGATCATGATGTGCTCGAGACGAATGCACTTGCGCCAGCGTTCACAATGCGCGAATTGCTCGATTCGGCTTTGGAACTGGATGATTTGTCCCCGCTTTACCGAGCGCACCTCATGGCCATGGTATCGCGGCCATATACAGCGGCCAATGTTGGTCCGTTGGAACTCGAACGGGCACGACGCCAGAACTTTGGGGCAACGTTCGAACGTGCCTACTTGCATCGCGATCGCGTCTGTTTGTCATGCCATAACAGCGAATATGCCGTCACCTTTGACGCCGACCCCACCAAGAACCGACACTGGGCGATTCCTGGCTTATTTGAAAGAGCTTTGTATGGTGCATCGAATGCACTTCATCCACCTGATGAAGCCCCCACAAAAGGTTCGGACGAACTTCGCGCCATCTCGATGTTTCGTTATAATGGCGTCATCGATCCCAATGGTTTGTCGCCTTATGGTTGGAACGGCGACGTCTGTGGTAAATACCGCATTCCCCTCGACGATGACCCACTTTCGGTCGATACATTTTTCGGCACGGTCCGGTCGACCCCCGACGATCCCAACCGCGGACGACGCGCGAGCGTGTGGGAGCTCGAGCGCGCGCTACATCGCGGCGTTGATCGTCTTGCCGACCATGGTCTGGTGCGTTTGTCGGGGGATGTTCTTGACGATCCGGACGAGGCATTTGCGTATTTGGTGGCGCAGAACATCGTCGATCAGGTTTGGGCCGAAATCATGGGCCAGCGACTCACGATTGCGACGTATTTTTCACGCACTGAAATTCAGCGAGACATTCTACGGCGGCTCACGGATCGATTCGTCGCGTCGCATTATTCTTTGCAGACGCTTCTATTCGATATTCTTGCGCACCCGCTCTTCAATTTGAAGGCGCCCGAGGAAGGCTGTGGCACATCCGCGTATGAAGTTCCGCGCATTCTGAATGCGTGGAGCAATGCCGAACAAGATCCAACCAGGCGTCAGAATGGCCCTGGTGACGGTGTCTTCGCCATTTCGCCTCGGCCATTGCGACGCAGCCTGCACGCGGCGCTGGAGTGGCCTGAATATCCGGAATATCCCAAGGGGGCAGAACGAATATTTCAAGCATCAATCGGATTTTTCCTCAAGGACAGTGAGCCTGGTTTTCGTGGATTGGACTTTCAGGGCCGATTGTCGTGGGAAGCGATGTATGGCGCGTGTACGGCGCTTGCCCCCGATGATTACGTAGCCAAAATTGTACAATTGGCGAAAAATACGCCTGGTTCCACATTGGGCGATGTGGTTATTGCGATCAAAGATCGACTGACCGGTGAACCTTGGATGGAACCAATGCAGGAAAAACCATTGCTCGTCAAGCTTCTGGCGTCGAGTTTGGAAGATCAAACGCTTGCGTTTTTGGACGTTCGCTCGCGGATTTATTGCGGAGTGCTCGTTTCTTCCCCACAATTCATGCTGGGTGCGCTCGTGCCTCGTGATACCGACCAGGTGCCGAAACTCGTTTTGCCCGAAGTCGGGTACGATGCGATATGTACGAGAATGCGCCAAACCGCAACGACGTTTCCGGTGCCGTATGTCATTCATTGCGATGAGGGAAAACTCACCGTGACGAAATGACCATGCCCAAGGATTCGAGCGCCGCGCGTGTCGTCGTCGCATCGAAAGCAATACGGCATCGTGGTGGGACCTCTGCCCCCAAAACCATTTCAAACCAAATCGCGTACATGCCCGCCGCAAGCGCTCCCTCGACGTCGGCGGCATACGAATCCCCGATGTGTACGATGCGTTCGAGCGGCGTTTGCAATCGTTCGGCGGCCCAAGCAAAGATGTCGCGATCGGGCTTTTGAATGCCGAGTTTTCCGCTATCGGCAACGATGGAAAACCGATTCGACCAGCCCATTTCTTCAATGAGCTCCGCCAATCGCCCTTCGGAATTCGACACGACCGCCACTTTGATATTTGCGGCAATGAGTTCATCCACCAATTCGATCATTCCCGCAATGGGGCGGCGCCATAAGTTCTTGATGGGTTGTTGATCCCAAAGAAAATCGACGGCATCGGTTAGGGCATCTGCTGATATTTCTGGTGCGGCATTCGTCAGCAGTGCACGCATCAGGATTTTCCAGGGATGTCCGCCGAATCCTTGGCGAATGGCTTCGTTGTACGTCTTCCAAGCGGTGGGCAACGCTTGGTCTAGTTTGGAGGGGTCTACGGTCAAACCGCGCTCGGACAAACGTTCCGCGGCAAGCTCCGAATCGAATCGGGCCAGGGTTTGTCCAAAGTCGAAGGTAACGGCGAGGGGGGCAAGGGCGTGCACATCGCCCATGTAGAAAAGGAGCCGACTGAAATCAATCGTCTTTTGTGCCTTCGTACATCTTCTCGATGTCGTCGGCGAAGTTTTTGTTGATGACGCGACGCTTGATTTTGAGCGTCGGAGTCAATTCGCCGTCATCAATGGTGAAGGCGCGATGCGTGATGTGGAATTTCTTGACCGTTTCGACGCGGGCCAGCGTCTTGTTTGCTTCTTCGACGCCTTTTTGCACCGCCGCAAGGACCGCCGAATTTTGACGAAGCACCGCAATGTCCGATTCTGTCGTGCCGGCAATCTTGGCAGCCGCTACGGGATCGATGACGATCAGTGCACTCAAGAATTTGCGCCGATCCCCGATGACCACAGCATCGGCAATCGGTGCATGACCTTTGAGCGACTCTTCGATGTTTTTCGGGCTGATGTTTTTCCCGCCCGCGGTAATGATGATTTCCTTCTTTCGGCCTGTAATCCAGAGGAAACCATCGCCGTCGAATTTGCCCAAGTCACCAGAGTGCAGCCATCCGTCGATGAGCGTTTCGGCTGTAGCCGCTGGTTCCTTGTAATACCCCAAAAAGACGTTTGGCCCTTTGACCAAGATTTCGCCGTCTTCTGCGATTTTGACGTCAACCCCGTCGAGTTTCGTACCAACGCTGCCCAGACGAACGTTGCCGGCGACATTGAAGGATGTGGGGCCCGTATCTTCGGATTGGCCGTACACTTCGCTGACGATGATGTCGAGGCCCAGGAAAAACTCGAGCACGTCCTTCGCAATGGGCGCCGCGCCGCTGACGCAGGTTTTGGCGCGCGACATACCAATGGCCGCTTTGAGTTTCTGAAAGACCAACCTTTGCGCCAATTTGTATTGGAGCGCTTGGATACCTGAAGGCTCTTGGCCGCGCATTTTGAGCGTATTCACTTCACGCGCAACATCCATGGCCCATTCCACGAGCGCTTTTTTGGCTCCCGTGGCTTCTTTGAGTTTGGCCGAGACACCCGAATGGAACTTTTCCCAAATGCGCGGTACACCGAAAAATTGCGTCGGTTGCACCTCTTTGAGGTTTTCCGGCACTTTCTCAATGCTCTCCGCGAAATAAACCGAGCCGCCAATGGTCACCGCACTGTGAATCGAGAACATCTGCTCCGCAATGTGGGAGAGCGGCAAATACGAAAGCATCACGTCACTCGGAGTTCCACCGACGAGACGTTTCGAGCAATCGGCCGTCCACATCAAGTTGTTATGCGAGAGCATGACCCCTTTGGGCGGTCCGGTTGTCCCCGATGTATAAATCAACGTCGCCAAACCTTGCGGTTCAAGCGCATCGAGCCGCTCGAAAAACGCTTTTTCGGTGACATTCGCGCCTTTTTCCAAAAAGGCTTCATAGGTGACCACGAGCGGATGATCGATCTTCTCCGCGCCGGGCATCATCACAATGTGCTTCAGATGAGGCAATTCTTCGAGCTTCTGTTGCACCTTCTCGAACTGTATTTTATTTTCGAGGAGGACGATTTGGGACTCGGCGTGGTGAATGATGTATTGCACTTCCTCGGGGGAACACGTCGTGTAAATCCCCGCCGGAACACCACCCACACTCATTGCCGCAATATCGAACGCGACCCATTCCGAACGATTGAATCCCAGAATGCACACGGTAAAACCTGGCTTCTGGTCGAGCGCGAGAAAGGCTTTGCCGAGCCGTTTCACTTCGTTGCTAAGTTCGCGGTAACTTTTCGGACGATACACGCCGCCCTTTTTGCTGTGATGCGCAGGCGCGTCGGGACGGCGTTCGGCCTGGTTGAACAGTCGTCGAGGAATGGAATCGATGGGAGTTGCCATGGCCGCCGCAGGATAATCGAAACGCGTTCGCGAAGCGTATCGTTCAATCAAAAATCTCACGGCGCTCGCTCGTTCCGACGGCCGCATTCACCGTCTGGACGGACGGTTAGCGCTTTGGACCAGGGTCTCGTGCGCTTGCCCCTGCGGCGCCACCCGCATCGCCACTGGTGTCAGGTGCGCCGGCATCGCGTGTTTCGTCGACGGTTTCTCGCGGAGCCGGAGGAGCAGGTTGTTTGTCCTCCAAGGAATCTTGTAGGTCGCGTCGTTGAAGTGCTTGTCGAAGCAACAAGAGTCGTTCGACGAGGTTCGTCGCTTCTTCGGACGACATGTCCACGCGAGCCGCGATCTTCGTACCTTCGGATGTGATCTTCATCCGTTCGAGCAGGGGTTTTGCCCCGACCAACCGCATGAGTGGATCATCTGATTGCGATGCTCGACGCGTATCGAAAGTACGTCCAAGATCGGCACAAGGTTGCGCCATGTCACACGCGACGACCCCTGACAAACTCACTCGTGTATCGATATTCATGGCAAGACCGAGGCCGATCATGGCTGCCGCAGGTGATCCTTCGGCGCCACCTCGCGCCAATTCTTCGTTCAACGTTCGGCGTTGTTCGGGTGTGAGCACCAGGGTGGCTCGCATCGCGCCTGCGCCGATTTCTCGCGACAAACGTTCATGCAACATGTCTGTCGTGACGCGGGGAATCCGAGCGTCGGCCGCATCGATCATCGCCCGCAAATAGGTTCCCGCCCCGAGCAAGATCGGGCCGCCATCGCGCACTGCGATCTCTGCGCCACCGGCTCGTGCCGAGGCGTCACGTACGGTGCGAAAACTTCCGATTGGATTGACAACCGGTCGACCGCCACGCGCTTCGATCACCTTGCTCGCGCACGACAACAAAGACTCGGCGTTGATCTTTCCCGAAGCGACGAGACCGAAATCGCCATCGGCGCCCGTCGCGGGCACACCCATCGCCACATCTGCGATGTGTTCCAAAGGGTCAAACCCACACACGTCCTTGACGTTGCCGAGCCCTGGAATTTCGCCCGTCTCGTTGAGGATCGGTGCGAACAAGTTCGACTTTCGCAACGCGCCGACATCGGCTGTCGCCACGAGCAATGCGCCGTCTGGAAGTGCATCGAGTGAAGACGTGAAGGCCGCTTGCTTCGTTTGTGCCCAAACGAAATAACCAACCAGTCCAACGGCACCGATGGAGAACACGGCCAACGCTTGACGCAGACTCGATCGCACGTCGCACCCGTAGCACAAGTGTCGTGGCGAAGGGGGCGCGCGCGGCTTGTTACGTGGCGCGTTTTGTCGTGGCGTGTCGCATCGCGCGGGCGGCGCGGAATTTTTCTTCACGCTCTGGGGACCAGGTCGTGCCGTGGAGCCAATCGAAAACAGGCACCGTGACGTTGAAGTTCCAGCGCTTCATGAGCCGCGGTTCGTGGTGCCGTCGGTGATGTTCACGCAGCTTCGCGATGAGGCTGAGGCGCCCAATCGGGTGATCTGGCGGCAGGTGGTAGGCGAGGTGCAGCCATTCGTACGAAAGGAAAAACGCCATCGATGTCGCAGTGACCAACATGGCGACGTTCGTCGAGACATACTTCTCGAGGGCGTAAGCCAACGGCGCGACGAGCGTGAGAAAAACGAGCACGATCGCGTACGGTGGCATCAAGACAAACCAACGCTCACGTGGGTCGCGTATCGCCATGTCGCGATCGGTGAAGATGACGTGATGGTGCAGCTCGTGGCGTTCGTACAACACCCCGAGCAGCGGCAATCGACGATGCAAGATGTCCTTGTGTGCTCGCCATTCGAACCCGAAGGCCGCGAACAAAGTGATGGGAATGGCCAAGAGTTCATCCAGCCGCAACAAATTCGTTCGAAGTCGAACGATCGCTAGGACAAACACGCCGAGACCCAAGATGGCGGGTATGGCGAAGTGCAGTGTCGGGCTGTAACGCGCAGGCATGAGCGCGATGATTTGGGCGCGACGTTCCGGCCGCAGTTCCTTTTCGTCGACGCGGTCCATGCCTTCGACGATACGTTCTACATTTGCAGAACGCAAGCTGCGTTGTGCGCAAAAACCAGCGGATTCACGAACCAGTCTTACGCTTACCGGGCTCGAACAATCGGCCGATGGCTTCCCCAATCTTGGGCACGATCGGATGAATGATGACGATGCCGATGAGGAAGCCGATGAGCACGAGTTCGTTGGAGGTGGCGAAGGAGAACATGTTGGTCGAGAGTTTTCCTTAGCATCTCACGCGAAGTTCGGGGGATTGTCGTATATTGATTGCGGGTTGTTTCGGGCAAAACGCCCAAACGAGCAGGACGCACGCGTTGACACTCTGGCCTCTCGAGTCGAAGGATTACGCCGTGTCTTTGCATGAAGACACGCCGCACACGGTTCACCGTGACGTGATCCTCATGGCAGACGCGTCGCCTGAAGGGCAGGCGATCGCGGCAGCGTTGCGCACGCAAGGATTTGCGGTCGCGAGGTCTTCCGTCGAACGGCTTGATGAAAGCGTCTTGGAAGAGTCGCCGCGTGTGCTCATCGTGGACATTGATGCGCCAGGCGTGCTCAGTGCGATCGAACGTATTCGTGAGTTGCCCGAAGGCGCCCGGGCCGAGCTGGTTTGTCTGGGTAATCCACTTCGTGCAGCGGAGGTTGGAGCGACGACGGCATCGGGTCGTGCGTTTGCTCGACCTGTCGACATTCACGCGATCATCGCGCAAATCGGAGCGCTTGCTGATCCCGCGCCGCTCGATGAAGAGTTCATTGACGACGGTTTTCACGAGACGAGCGCGCGGCGTCCGGGCGAAAGCGTCGCGCCGTTTGCCGAAGACGGAACAGGCGCTTTTGCGGCTGGATTTCAGTCGGTTTTTCCTGGCGGACCCGATGTGTCCGACATGGGTTCGTCGATTTTTCCTCCCGATGAATCGCCCACGGCGCTTTTGGCTGCACATCCAATGCAGTTGTCTCCCGAGCTCACGGAACTGCTGGCTGCGGCCGAGCAGAAGGTGATGCTTGCGGATGCGTTCGTGTCGATTCCACCCGCTCCTCCGAACGCCGACGAAGACCCGGATGTGGTGCTCAGCGACGACTATCTGTCGTTGCTCGAAATTCCTATGGATTCGGATGACGAAGCGCCGGGAACGGGTCCTGAGCTGGGACAAACCGGTACCGTCGATGTCACCACGGGCCCGATTCCAGTCGCCGCATTGTCGTCGACACAGGCCAGTCCAAGTGCAGCGCGGTCTGTCCCGGACACGCTTCCGCCGATTACTCATGCGAATATTTCGAGCATCGGCGGGTCGCCTCCTGTGGATACGACGCCACCCGTGCCGCGTCCGACGATCGGTCAAGCAACGGTACGCGAACCCATCCGCGTCCGCGAGGTTGTTTCTGACAAACTGCCCATTTCCTACACCGACGAGCCTCACGGCGGGCACGCTATTCCGCGTCCATCGCCGGTAGGTCTGGACAATCGCCCGACGACATCGAGTACGGCCGTAACGGTTGTCGAGTCGCTGGTGCCAGCACGCGTCGAAGATCAACAGCCGACACGACGCATCGAACCTCCAGCGGTCGTTGCTTCGGTAAAGCGCCCTCTGGCGCCGATCGTCATCGATGCGGGGCTCGACAAGCAGCCTCCGACCGTTTTTCCGGGCCGCATCGCTCATCCTGTGTCCAGAATCGAGGTCGCTCCGCTTACGTCACATTCTTCACCCACGACGCAACCGTCGATGGCGACGACAGGGGCTCCGTCGACGTTGAATCCGTCGACGTTGAATCCGTCGACGGTCGATCCTTCCACATCAAAGCCGCCGTCGCCCAAGGTGCCGTCTTCGGAAGGTCCGGCGACGAGTGTGGTCTTGACAAACGCGCTCCCTGCGGTTCCGCCTCCGCCAAACCCGTACCCGACAAACCCGGCCACCGTCATTCCGCCAACAGCAAAACCGATCTCACCGCTTCCGCGAGACTTGCTGCCTTCGACCACGAGGCCCATCTCGCCGCCACTTCCTGCGCCATCGCGTCCGGCGTCATCGCAGCCCGTACCGCCATCGTCTGCTCCTTCGTCGCCAAGACCGACCAAGCCAACGCCTCTGCTTCCGCCGCCGCATCTGCGTCGCGCAACGACGGAGTCGCCGCCTTCCGTACGTTTGGCACCACCGGTTCCTCCACCGCCGGCACCTGTTGTGTTCACAGGAACCAGTGAAGGTGACCTCGAAGTGTCGTTGCAGAACGACAAACCAACGGTGTTGAGTTCAGGTGACGCTCCTCGGGCACTCGCTCGGGCCATTGCGAGTCGGGTGACGGGTTCGCTTGCACTTCACAACCAAGGTGCAGTGCGCCGTGTCGTGCTCCAGGAAGGTGATGTCGTCACGGCGGGATCAGGTTTGGCGGAGGAGTCGCTCTTGACGTTCCTTGCCAAACGCGGGGACATCGAACGCGATGTTGCAACACGCCTCGCGGGCAAGCTTCCTCCTGGAGGTCGCCACGCAGGTGCAGCGCTCATTGCCCACGGTTATCTTGGCCAAGACGCGTTGTGGCAAGTGCTTCGTGCCCATGCCGAATGGATCATCGGAGCGTTTCTCTTGGTCGATTCCGGCACGCTCGAACTCGAATCCGAACCGCCTGGTCGGCTGCGTACCGAGCCGAGTGTGTTTGGCGGATCGATGGGTGCGGAGGTGTTTGTCGAAGCGGTACGACGCGTGATTGCGCCGGATGTTGCGCTTCAACGCATGGGCGGCGCGGCAGCACGTCTCGATGCTGGGTCGCGTTTTTCGTTACTTGCCGAATGTGCACTTCGTCCAGACGAACAATCGTTGATGGGTGGAGTGGCAGGGGCGACGTTGAGTGAGATCGTGGATCGGGCTGGTAGTGACACGGCGACGCTCTTGTATGCACTGGTTTGTCTGGACGTTTTGTCGGTGCTCGTGCCGGTCAAGCGTGTCGAAAAATCGCGTCCAGCGGCTCATGATCCGTTGGATCAAGAGGCGATTCGGATGCGGGTGCGCGCGCGTTTGGCGCTCGTGGAAGAAGGCGACTACTTCGCGGTGCTCGGCGTGCCGCATGGGGCCACGAGTTACGAAATTCGTCGGGCGTTCATTGATTTGCGCCGTTCGTTCGAGCCATCTCGCTTGCTTACGGCCGAGACGGCCGATTTGACCAATGATGTGCGGACGGTGCTCGAGGTGCTCGACGAGGCGTATGAGATTTTGAAGGACGCGCATCGTCGGGAGCGATATCGGCGAGCGATCGAGGCTGGGCCTGCGTGAGGTATTTACGCGACGGTTCTGGCACGTGAATCGTCCTTCATGCTAGACAGGCGCCATCATGCGATGTCTTGTTACGGGTGCGGCAGGATTTGTTGGATCACATTTGTCCGAGCGTCTTGTGGCGTTGGGCCATGAAGTCGTCGGAGTGGATCGATTCAGCGATTATTATCCCCGGCATTACAAGGATGCGAATATCGCTCGATTGCTGGAAAATTCGCGATTTCGATTGACGGAGCATGATTTGGCGACCTGTGACATCGCGCCATTGCTCGACGGATGTGACATCGTTTTTCATCAAGCGGCGCAAGCCGGGGTTCGAGCGAGCTGGGGAAAGACGTTCGAGTCGTACGTACAGGACAACGTATTGGCCACGCAACGCATTCTCGAGGCTGCGCGTGGGCACGCCACGGTTCGAAAAGTCGTGTATGCATCGTCGTCGTCGGTTTATGGAGATACGACGGATTTGCCGATGCGGGAAACCAGCGTAACGCATCCGCATTCGCCTTATGGGGTCACGAAGCTCGCAGCTGAGCATTTGTGCGAGCTTTATCGGCGCAATTTTGGTTTGTCCACAGCATCGTTGCGGTACTTTACGGTGTATGGGCCTCGGCAACGCCCGGACATGGCATTTCACAAATTCATCGAAGCGACGCTCGATGGCCGAAGTATTCCCGTGTTTGGCGATGGTCTACAAACTCGGGATTTCACGTTCATTGCGGATATTGTCGAAGCCAACGTGAGTGCGGGTCTGGGGAATGCGGAAGGCGTATTTAATGTCGGTGGTGGCTCTCGCGTCACGTTGAAAGAAGTCTTGAGCCTCATCAATGAGCTCGCTGGTACGGTGATCATGGATCAGCGTCCGAATGAAGCTGGCGATGTGACGCACACGTGGGCGGATACGAGCGCTGCGCAAAAGGCGTTTGGTTATGCGCCGCGCGTGTCGTTGCGCGAGGGTTTGGCGCAGCAGGTGGCGTGGCACAAGTCCCGGCGTTGACTCGACCACTGTCCACCAATGTCGACGTTGAAGGGGGGCACGCGTCACGTCGCGGCGAAGGTGGACCGGGGTGTTTGCGCCGACCAGTGTGATGGGCATTTTGCTGCTCGAAGGTGCGATCATGGGTAGCGCACGGACTTCTTCTCGTGGTAGAAGACGGCATGTCTCAACCTTTGAATGACGTTTCAGTTGGCGAACTGAACGATCGATTGGCTCGCGAACATTCAATCGACGACTATTACGCTCGTTCCCCGTTGCCGATTCGGCTCATTGAGCAAAAGCGGCTGGCGATTATTCGCGAAATGATCGGAGAATGTGCGGGTCGTGAGCTGGCGGAAATCGGTTCTGGGGGCGGTCACGTGCTCCGTATGTTCCCCCGCGCGAAGATCACCGCAATCGACGTGTCGGATATTTTCCTCGATACGGCCAAGAAAAACCTCGCCGGTTACGATGCCAAGTTCATCAAGGGCGAAGTGGACAAACTCGACCTTCCAGCGGCGAGTTTCGATCGGATCATTTGCACCGAAGTTCTCGAGCACACGCTCGATCCCGAGGCCATTCTTCGGGCGATCTCGAAGTTGCTGAAGCCCGCTGGCGTCGCCGTTATTACGGTGCCGAACGATCCGCTGATTCTCAAGCTCAAGGGCCTTGTTCGTCGTACGCCGGTCGGTTGGGTTTTGCGCGACCGCATTGAATGGGGCGGCGACATTTATCATTTGCACAAGTGGACGCCCGCTGAATTCCGGCGCATTCTCGAGCGCCATTTCCGGGTTACGGAAAGCAGTTCGGCGCCGCATGACGCATTGCCGATTCGCGCCTGCTTCCGCTGCGTTCACAAGTAAAGGGCAATGGATTGAAACGTATGGGTCGAGCCTTGATGGGGCATCCTTTGGGAGCCATCAAGGCGCGACCTACGACGGACGCCGATCGCTTAAAACCGTGACGTTCGGGGTTTTTCCCGGTGCCGCGGGTCGGTCAGCGTTTCATAGCGGAATTTCGCGAGTTCCCAAACGATACGCGCGACGGCTTTTACCGGGAAGCCCGCCAGAAATGATTGTCCCGCGCGGCGCTGTTCGAATGTCGTATCGACTTCGGCCACCGTAAAATGACGTACGCCCGCGGCTGCGCCAATGAAGCTTTGGAAGTAGCGATATTTGTATTTGTGGTCGAGGATCGCGCGAAAAACATCTTTGTGGCAAATGATGAATCCGGATTTGCTGTCACGTAGATGCGTCCCGAACGACAAATTCAGCATTGTATTGAGAGTGCTGCTGAAGACGAGGCGTCGATTTTCGAGCCCTTCGGGATGACGCACGGCTTGCACGATATCCACGGATTCGCGCTTGTAGACGTCCCACAATCGTTGAATGTCTTCCGGGCGGTTTTGCAAGTCGGAATCGATGAGGCAGATGGTGTCGGCCGTGGCATTTTCGAGACCACTGCTCCATCCGCCTTCGATTCCGCGATTTTTCACGTGGCGCACACCGCGTACCTCGGGATGCGCTTTCATGGCCGCCGTAATGCATTCCCACGTGCGGTCCCGACTTCCGTCGTCGATCAGCACGAGTTCCCCGCGAATCCCCATTGCTTGGAATGTGGACAGCGTACGCCGAACGAGCGTTTCGACGTTGTGCTCCTCATTGAAGCATGGAGCAATCACCGATAATTCCACACTCGCCATGACTCGCTCCGAAAAAATCCTGGAGGTTTACAAGCCCGAAACGATGTTCACGCCAGTTTTTTGGCCAAGGTGCTGATGCCCGATTCTTGCACATCGACATGCTGAATTTCGAGCCCCAGCTCGGAACACCATTGTTTGACTTCGTCGAGCGTGTGGCGATGGGCGTGGAGCGGATGATACCAATCGAAATTCGTGATGACGTTGGCATCCCAATCCATCGTATCGTTCCAGTAGCATTTGAACATATTCCAGTAGATGAACCGCTGGATGTCCTGCTTTCCGGCCTTGATGCCCAATATCGGAATATCTTCGGGGACGTCGACGGTGACTTTCAAGTCCGACAAGGCTTTTCCGAGTTTCGTGATCGCTTCGGAAACTTTCATGCATTCTTCGGGCGACATGTTTACCGTTTGCGCACGAATGTGGTCGTCACAGAATTCGCGTACGGGGCCCTTCTTCTTGTACACGTAAAACGCAATATGGCCTCCAGGAGCCAATCGTGTGACGAGATGCCCCAGGGATACGCGGGTATTCGGCGTGTGATGAATGACCTGGTCACACCCGATGAAATCGAAGAATTTCTCCGGAAATGGGAGTCGCGTCAGGTCGGCTTGAACCAAGTGCAAAGAAGGCAAATGGCCAATGTCGCGGTAGGCATTGCGAATGCCATAACTGATGTCGATACCGAACACCGTCGCCTTTGAATTGCGCACATACATCTCAGCGTCGCGCCCGTGCGCCGTGCCCGCATCGAGAATGGTCTTTTTCCCATCGAGCAACTTGGCGAGGTTTTCTTCGACTCCGAAGCCATACCGATCGAGGTACCACTTGACGTAATGACCTTCGGTCGTCTTGCGATAATGCTTGGCTTTCTCCCATTTCCAGGAAAAACTCTCGACGGTCTCTTTTTGTCCGTCGTCGAATTTGTCCTCACGCACCATGCCGGGAACGCCACCCGTAATGGCGTATTCGGTTCCCGCGGGGGAACGGAGCGTGCCGGAAGCGATTTCATCACCACCCGAATCTTTGATCAATTCGAGAGGTTCGCCCGAGGCGGGATCACGCAAGTAAGTAACGAGGCTTCGCTTCATGTGATTTCATTACCTGTGTTTGGGATGATGCGCTTGGGCCAATTGTTTCAAACATTCGCCCAAAAGCACGTGGTTCCAATCTTTGCGATCGAACGCGCTGCTATTGAATAGCCACTGATTCACTGGTGCCGGAAGGCCGTGTTTGATCGTGCGCTTGGTAATGCCCAGATCCGATCCAACAAGCTCCTTCAAAGCTTGACGCAAAATCCATTTGCCGTGGCCTTCGCGATATTTCAACCCATCGGCCAGTTTGGTTGAAAAGTCGATGATCCGGTAATCGAGGAACGGATTACGGACCTCGAGCGAATTTCCCATGCTCAATCGATCGGCCATCACGAGCAAGGGTTGCATGAAGACCATCGTTTCCAATGCGCTGACATTTTGCGCAAAGGAACGATCCTCACGCCAACGCGTTTGGAAGTATTCAATGAGGTCGTGTATGCCCGACAAACCTTGCCGGCTCGCCATGCGGCAGAATCGCTCGACGTCCGAACCAAAATATCGCTTGCACAACGTTCCGTAGGGACCTCGGAAATCCGCTTCCAACGTCTGGTTTTCCCGGAGCAACAGTTCGTTGCGGTAGTATCCGTTGAACAGTTCGTCGGAACCTTCGCCCGATAGCGCCACGACGAACCCATCCCGCCTTGCTCGTCGGGCCAAACAGAAGAGCGGAAAGACGCTGAAGCTTCCGACAGGGAATTCGATGTGCCGCGCCAAATCCGCGAACGTTTCGAGAAATTCTTCGCGCGTGGGCGTGATGATCCGCGCCTCGAATCCCTGCTTCGCTGCAAACTCGAGCACCAAGTCTTGCTCGTTGATCCGATCCCGGAACTCGTCGAACTGAACCGTATACGCCACCGGCAACGATAAAATCGCTTGGATCAACGACGAATCGATGCCGCCCGACAAGAAGATCGTCACGGGCACATCGGCCACTTTGCGAATCCGACATGCATCCTCGAACAACTCGAGAAACTGTCGAACCGCCACCTTTTCATCCGTGATCTCCGACGTCGCCACCGGAAACGTCCACCAGCTCTTCTGCTCGAGGTGGTTTGTCGCCGGACGGTAACGAAGATATTCACCCGGACGAACACTCTTGACATTCCGAAAAGGCGTATGTTCGTCGAAGTAGAACTCGAGCAACCGGCAGATGGGGACCTCGCCAAAGTCGAGATCGCGCATCGCTTTGAGTTCGGAGGCGAATCCGAGACCTCGTGGGCCCTGCGAGTAAAAGAGGGGTTTTTTGCCGACGCGATCCCGAGCGAGAAAGAGCTGATCGTCGTGCCAAATGGCGAACGCGAACATGCCGTTGAAGCGTTGCAAGCAAGCGGGACCCCAAGTGAGGTACGCGCAAAGCACGACTTCCGTGTCGGTTTCGGTCGTGAAGACGGTGCCTTTCGCTTCGAGTTCGGAACGGATCTGACGCCAGTTGTAGATCTCGCCGTTGAACGCGATCGTCGCGCCATCGCGCTGGAAAGGCGTCGGGATGTCTTCTTTGCAAACGACCGACAGACGGGTTTGTCCCATCAGAATGGGCGCGTCGTCGGAAGCACGCAGGAGCACCTGACCGGTTTGGTTCGGTCCACGGTGTTGAAGCAGCTTCGCCGCGTCCTCGCTGACGAGGTCAGGGGAGCCGCCGAAGATGCCACACATGAGTCGCTCCGAAGATGATGTTCGCAGGAAGCTGCAAACAAGGTTGCCAAAAGAACCAAAGCTCCAACGCCTAAGTGCGCCGGGTTCGCGTTGATAGCGCGACTCCTACGGGGTCGTCAATGCCGTTCTGAACGTCGCTCCGTCGGGTCGGATTTCTTCAGGTCACTGCCACGCGTCGCGCGACAATACGGATGACGACTGGGTCATCGTTCTCATGAACCGCAAGGCCTGCGGATTCAACCGCGTCGTCGATGACGAATCCCAAACGTTCGAGCTCATCCGAAAGTTCGTTCATGCGGACAAACCGCCGATAATGACCGTTGTATACGAATGCGTCTTTTTCTCGAGCTTCGCCTTTGCCGTAGAGGCTCCCGGCAACCGAGCGAACTTCGATGAGCAATTTCCCATTGTTTTCAAGGTTTCGCGCGGACCATGCGAGGGCCAAGCTGGCTTCGGATTGCGTGACGGCATGCAATGTGAATCGCGAATACACGACATCGACAGGGCCGAATTGTCGATCCTCGAGCCGGCTGAAATCGCCGACGACGAAGGTCGGCGGATACGTGCAGCTAGCATACGATTTCGCAGCCAATGAGCGAATGGCGATTTCGGATTGATCACACGCGATGACGCGGAGCCCTTCGTGGGCGAAAAAGATCGCGTCGCGACCATTGCCACAACCGAATTCCACGAGTACCCGACCAGGTTCGAGACGCTGTCGACACCACAAGGCAAACGTTGAAGGTTTTTCGATGTCGGCGTGCGCCGTTCGGTAAAAGTCGTCCCAGTAAGTCCTGTCGGTCATGGAAGGACGCACCCTATCGTGAGGATTGTCGAGGGGCAACGTAAAATCCAAGCGTTCGTGCCTTCCGAGTCATTTGGCGGCGCATGCGCATGCGAGCCCTTGTGCAATGTCTTGTTCTGTGCTTTCTAGGGGGCCATGACCGCGGACGGAGTGAATGAGCCCGAATCGCAAGAGGCCACATCGGAATTGCCCAGTTCCGACATGCAACCCGCGCATACGCTCGAGGAGCCGCAATCATCAACGCATAACGCTCTCGTCGAGCCACCGGCAGAGATCCCAGAAACCATCGCGATCGAGTCGGCCGGTGCTCCTCTTGTTCCCGATGCTTCGTCGTCGTCCGATGTGGTCGCACCAGCCGAAGTTGAATCGTCACGCATTGAGGAAAAACCAAGTGGAGAAGGCATCGTCGCGCCGGCTCCTTCCCCCGTGACGCGTTTGGGTATGGTGCGTGCGGTCATCGTCGTTGCTTTGACGATGGCTGCCGTGAATTCCGTATTGATTGCCAGGACGTTGCCGCTTTCGGATCAGGGCTTCCGAATGCGTGGAATGCATCATTTTTATGAGATCGGGCAACATCTGGCGGCTGGTTTGCTCGCGGCGGGCCTGGTTGCATTGTGGGGTAGATTCGGATCGAATCGCCTTTTTTGGCAGCGACTGGCATTGGCAGTGGTTGCGTTAGGTTTGGCGATTCCTATTTTGCAGCCCGATTTGTACGCATTTGCGCATCGAAATGCCTCGTTACGCTGGGCCCCTGTGCTGCTTGCTGCTTTGACCTTCGTGGGCGCCATGGGCGTCGTCATTGCTGCGGACGTCAGTTGTCGCTTGAGCAAAAAACGCCCGATTTTGGCGTGGATGGTTGCCAGTGTTGGCGTTGTTGTTTTGGTCCTGAATCATCTCGTGTTGCGGCGGGACTATTTCGGCGTGCACTTTTTCCTTGCGCTCTACGCCGCGGCATTCATTGCGTTCGCGGTGGCTTCGTTGCGCTTGCCTTCATGGTGGCCCAGGTTTGTCGCGGCAGCGCCGTGGATCGTGTCCACGATGGTCGCCACATTTACGCTCGTGATTTTGCCTGGAAATGCGTTGCTCGTTGAAATGCTCAAGGTGGACGGTTCGGTGCTTGCCCCGTGGATTGCACGGTTGTCGTCGATACGCCGAGGAACGGCCACGGTTCCACCGAATGCTCGGGCGTGGTATTCGGATCGGTCGAAATTGCCTCCCATCGCGGCCTCTCAACCGCGATTGATCGCCGAAAATCCCATCATTCTGGTCCTCTCACTCGACGCCATCCGTGCGGACACGGTGTATTCCAAAAAATACGACGCGCGATTTCCGACGATGGTGAAACTCCGCGATAGCTCCGTCGATTTCACCATGGCGCGAGCGAATGGTTCGCAAACCGTGTATTCGCTGACGACGATGTTCACCGGGACGTACTTTTCCCAGCAATATTGGGTTGTGCATCCCAAGTTTCCCGATGCATTCCCCCAAGAAGACAAGACGCCGCGATTTCCGAAATTCTTGGCCGACGTTGGTTTTGCTACGGTGACCGTGTCGGCCTCGTTCTTTTTCAACAATGAATTCGGCCTCATGGGAGGAATGACCGAGGAAATCTATACAAAAGATCCGGAAACAAATAAATCGGATCCGTATGCTCATGGAGCGCTGGTCATTAACGACATCATTGGTCGCCTCAAAAAGCAGGGCGCGGGACCGCTCTTCTTGTACAGCCACATTCTGGATGCGCATGCGCCCTACAATCGAGGAACTGCGCAAGGTTCGGATTTCGAGCGCTACGTTGGCGAAATGGAATATACCGACCGCGAACTGGCTCGATTGCTTCAAGTCATCCAGGATCTGGGTCTTGCTTCGCGCACGACGCTGATTCTCACGTCCGATCATGGGGAATCGTTTGGCGAACATGGTGCGCGCACGCATGGCGTCAATTTGTATGAAGAATTGATTCGCGTGCCGCTCTTTATTTCGATTCCTGGAGTCAAGCCGCGCAAAGTCGCAACGCCGGTGAGCCTGGCCGATATTGGACCC